>NZ_MJXI01000001.1:0-112008 GCF_001762705.1 Campylobacter sp. BCW_6460
ATAGCTGCAAGTGGAGAGAGGTATTTTGATACGATGAAATAAAGGAGAATGACGCTAATAATACTTGTAAAAATAACAATCGCGGTTTGTATAAATGCAATTTTATATATTGGAGATTCTATTTGTTCTATTGACTCCCCAATACAAGCAGTATAAACTCCAGAAACTTTTGCACATACAGCAAATCTTTCACTACCATCTTTTGGTCTAGTATACTCAAAAGGTTCAAAATCTTTCTTGGTTTTTGCAAGATTTGCAATTGCACTAATATCATAACCTTGTTGTAAAAGAGCTTTGTCTGTAGAAACAAATACTTTATTTTCTTCATCAAATACAAAAGTTCTACCTGGTAAATTTTCAAATTCAGCTTGCAAATCTACTGCAAGAACATCTATGGCCAAAACTCCTATAAATTTACCATCTTTATAAAGCGGAATAGAATATGTAAAGCAAGGTAAATTTGTAGTTACATCAATATAAGATGGGGTAATATAAAGTTTATTTGTTTTAACTGCTTCTATATAATATTCTCTTGTTCTAGCATCATAGTTATCGGCTTTTCCATAAGTTCCAAAATCTAAATTTTTAGCATCAGAGTCTGGATCGCTTACAACAAGTTCGCCATTTGGTTGAGCAATATAAACTGCTAAGAATCTTCCAGCATCTCTAAAATTCTTTAAATCTTTTCCAACATAATGCATTAAAGCATCTTGACTATCTAACTGTTCTACAGGATGCTTTAAAATACTCTTAGCCAAACTTTCAAGAGCTAAAGAATTTCTTGCCTTAAAAGACTCCATAGAATTTTTAGCCGTTTTAACATAATTTATTTCAGCATTCACAACTTCATGAAAAATTGCTTGCTTTACAAATATAAATGTTACAACACCTAAAATTATCAAACACACTACTGCGATTAAATTTGCAATCAGTGAAACCTTCAATTTTACGCTTTTCATAATTTAAGCGCTCCTTTCTAATATTATTTTATAGGGATATTTACATAAAGTTTTAGAATTATAACTTTTAAATTTAAATTTTTACTTAAATTTAAAAGTTATAAAAAATTAATTTAATTAATATTAAATTAATTTATATTTATTATTTTTATTTAAATAAATATCGCTTCGAAAATTCTATGTATTAAGCTTAATATCGTTATAATTTAAAAAATTTATATCAAAGGAAATATTTTGAAAAAAATTATATTATTTATCTTATCTTTAGGGATATTTTATACTTTCACGCAAGCTAAAAACTTCGAACAAGATCAAAACAATAACAGCAATTTAGTTAGTGTCAGTATAGCACCTCAAGCATTTTTTGTTAAAAAAATAGCTGCAAATACTCTAGATGTCAATGTTATCTTACCTCCAAATAGCAATGAGCATAATTTTGAATTTAAACCAAACACTATGAAAAAACTTGAAAAAAGTGATATTTATTTCACCATAGGCTTAGAATTTGAAAAAGTTTTTACGGATAAATTTAAACAAAATTTTCCAAAACTTCAAGTTGTAAATATGCAAAAAAACATAGCTTTGATTCAAACTCATGACACTCATGAACACTCTCATGAACATGAGCATTTTGATCCTCATACTTGGCTAGATCCTATTTTGGTCCAAACTATGGCTTTAAATATTTATGACACCTTAATTCAAAAATATCCACAAAATAAAAATTTATATAAACAAAATTTAGATAAATTTTTAGCAGAATTAGATAGTTTAAATTTACAAATTGCCTCAAAATTAGAAAAATTAAAAAATAGAGAATTTGTAGTTTATCATCCTTCTTGGACATATTTTGCAAAACGCTATAATCTTACGCAAATTCCTGTAGAAATTTTAGGCAAAGAACCAAAAAGCAAAGATTTGCAAAAACTTATCACTCTAATGAAAGATAAAAATTTAAAAGTCATTTTTGTTCAAAATGGTTTCCCTGAAAATGCAGCAAAAACACTTGCTAAAGAATGTGATGCAAAAATTTACAAAATAGATCATTTATCTTATGATTGGGAAAACGAGCTTTTAAAAACTGCTGATGCCTTTTCTCATGATTTATAATCAGGCTTTTTGATGCTTTTTTTTGAAATTTCTAATCTAAACTACGCTTATGATAATGAAATCATCTTAAAAAACATCAATCTTAGCTACGACAATAAAGACTTTCTCTCTATCATAGGTCCAAATGGTGCAGGAAAATCAACACTCGTAAAACTTATCTTAGGGCTTTTAAAATCCAAAAATGAAATCCATTTCAAAGCTCTTCAAAGAAAAGAAATAGGCTATGTTCCTCAACACACTCTAGCCAATCCTAATTTTTGTCCAAGAGTACTTGAAATCGTTCTTATGGGACTTGTAAGTAAAAAAATTTTTGGTTTTTATGGGAAAAAAGATAAAGAAAAAGCTATGCAAGCTTTAAGAAACGTAGGAATGGAAAAATTTTGGAACAAAACAATTGATTCTCTAAGCGGAGGACAAAGACAACGTGTTTTTATCGCAAGAGCCTTAGCTAGTGAATGCAAGATGCTTATTTTAGATGAACCTACCGCAAGCGTTGATAACAAGTCTGCTATACAAATTTTTGAACTTCTAAGCTCCTTGCACCAAAAAGGTATGGGAATTTTACTCATTTGTCACGATATCAACCTTGTATTAGCTTATAGCGATAAAATTGCACATTTAAACAAAGAACTTTTCTTGCATACCAACACTAAAGAAAAAGAAAAAAGTTCATTTTTAAAACACTTATACGAAAACCACTCTCATTTTTGTGATGTAGAAATGAGTTTAAATACTTGTTTTTGCGATGAAGAAAATTGCGATAGTAAAAAACTATGCGAACAAGAATTTACAAGAAGAAATTTGAAAAAAACAGAATTTAAAAAAGAAAATTTTTGTTTAAAATTTTCAAAGGAAAATAATGCTTGAAATTTTAAATTTCACCTTTTTTCAAAACGCTTTACTAGGAGCGATTTTAGTCAGTATAGCTTGTGGGATCATAGGTACTTTGGTGATGATAAATCGCCTTTTTTCTATGGCTGGAGGTATAACACATGGGGCTTTTGGTGGTATAGGTATAGCTTTTTATTTCTCTTTACCTATTTTATTAAGCACGGGAATATTTACTTTATTTTTGGCTTTTTTAGTAGCTTTTTTAGCTAAACACTATGAACACAGAAGTGATAGTATTATCGCTGTAATCTGGGCTTTTGGAATGGCTGTTGGGATTATTTTAATCGATTTAAGCCCTAGTTATAACACAGATTTAATGGCTTATCTTTTTGGGAGCATTTTGGCTGTAGGAACGCAAGATTTATGGCTTATGGCTTTGGTTGATAGCGTGGTGGTACTTTTGATCTTTTTATTTTATAGACAATTTGAAGCATTAAGCTTTGATGCGGAATTTGCAAAAGTTCGTGGTATCAATACAAGTTTTTTTCATTATCTTTTAATCGCCCTTATGGCTTTTTGTATAGTTATTTCTATACGCCTTGTAGGGCTTATTTTGGTTATGGCTTTACTTAGTATCCCAAGCTTTATTGCTGAAAATTTCACTAAAAGACTTGGCTTTATCATGATTTTGGCAAGTTTTTTAAGTATGATTTTTTGTGTTTTAGGACTTATACTTAGCTATTATCTTAATCTCTCAAGCGGTGCTTGCATCATAGCTGTAGCTTGTTTTGGTTTTTTAGTGCATTTGATAGGCAAATTTTTAAAAAGGTAAAGGTGCAAAACACACTTGCACTTTTATATTTTTTTTAAAAAATTTAAACTGAAGATGTTTTCTTACATTAAATACTAAAGGATTTTCAAATTCAAACCAAAAATGCTTACTTGCATTAAATACTAAGGGATTTTCAAATTTTTCTCTTAATTTCATTGTTCTTTCGCATAAGGGATAAATAAGCTTAATATCATAAATTTTAAATTTGCAAGCATAAGCAAACATTTGATACAAATCGCTTTGTGCTATACCCTGTTTTTTCTCATCTTCGCTATCATTTGGAATTTTCCATTTGGTATCTAAGATCATTTTATTTTTTATATATAAATCAGGCTTTAACATAAAACAATTTTCATCATTTTTTGAGATTAGATACTTTCCACTGTTTTGGACTTTAATATCTTGAGTTGGATTTACTTTTTTTAGCATATAAGCTACATAATCTTCAAAAATTTTCTCCATAGGAAAAAGCAAAGCAAAAGCTTCATTTTTACCATGATAAGGCATAAAACTTTCATTTTTTAAGAAAATTTTACACCACAAAAGCAAGTTTTCATAATAATCAAAATGTCTTGAAATTTTATAACTAAAATCTTTTTCATAATTTTTAGAAAATTCTACCTCATCAAGCATTTGCATAGCTTTTATAAGTCTAAATTTATTCAAACTTGTTTTGGATTTTAAAAAATTTAGCGTTGATTTTATCAAACGATTGGGTGCTATATCTAAAACAAACTCATCATTACTTGTAAAAAATCTTTCTTTGTGTATCAAATTTCGCTTGATATGCTCGTTAAATAGTAATTTTCCCTTTAAAAAAGCCCTATTTTCTTCGCAACTTAGATAAGATCTCATCAAGCCTTTTTTATATACGCTATCAAATTCATCTAAAAACATCGTGATAAAAATTTCAAACAATGGCATTTTAGAACTTTGCAAAGATGAAATTTGTGACTTTTTAAAAGGAGAATTTTTTAAAGTTTTTAACATATTTATCAAAAGATTTTTAGGATTAAATTTAAAATCTTTTTCATAAAAATCATTATTTTTAGAAATATTGTCTAATTCATAGTATCTTTTTAATTTTTCTTTATCGTGATTTGAAGAGCTATCTTCTTTTTTATAACTATCTAAATTCGTGCATTTTGGTAAGATCTCCAAAACCCCACTTTTAGTCTGTATAATGCCGACATAATTTTTAGCTTTTAAGGTATTTTTATTTTTAAAGCCTAGAAGATTTTCATTATTTTTTGCAAAATCTTCTAATTCTTTATAAAATCTTTCAGCTTTTTCTTTGAAAATTTCTTTTAAATCTTCTTTAGAAAAAGCTTGGTATTCGATGATGGAAAAAGTTCTATTCATTTTCGTTTTTTAATTTATTTACTATTTCATCATTATAAATTGCTTGATATATTTCTATTTTATCCCAAATTTTATCATCAAATGAAGCAATATTATAAATACTTCTCTCGCTATTAATACTATCTAGATTTTTTATTTTTTGAAGATATTTATCATCTTTTTTATCTTCAAAAATCATACCATTATCATTTAAAACCGCATTAATCAAAGCATAATCATTATAAAAATACTCTTGCAAAAGCGGGATAATTTTGTTTTGAAAAATACTTTTTAAATCATTTAAATTTTCAACACCTATAAAAAATGCATGACCTATGATTTTTTCTCTATCTAGTAAATATTCTATACGAGTGTTTATAGCTTTTAATAATTCTTGTAAATTAATACCTTCGCAATCCATAGATAATTTGCTCACATCAGGCATCATCTCTACAAATTCAAAGCGTCTTCTTAAAGCTGTATCAAGAGAAGTTATGCTTCTATCGGCTGTATTCATAGTGCCTATGATATAAACATTTTTAGGCACTCCAAATTTTTCACCACTATAAGGCAAAGTCACTTTTAACTCTTCTTTTTCACCTATCCTTTTACTAGGTTCTATCAAGGTGATAAGCTCACCAAAAATCTTACTCACATTACCACGATTGATTTCATCTATAACAAATACAAAAGAAAAATTGATATATTTATAATAAAAATAATCCAAAATAATCTTATAATTCTTTATAATATTATCACCGCTATCAATTTTCGACCTTATATATCCTTCTATTTCAGTATCAGATAAATTACCATAAGACAAACCAATCTGCTCTATCATATCCCTGATATAATTAATATGGATTTTTAAATTTCCAGTAATTAAATTATTTGGTTCTTCAAATTTATATTCTTTATTTTTATATATTATTGATTTTTTTTCTCTACAATGATTTAAAAAATTATCCTTAATCTGAACAAAGTTAAATTTCTGTTTTGTATCAAGAGCTCTCTCGCAAAATTCTTTAAAAATTCCATCTTTTATTTCGTATTCTATTTCTTTATAATTTTCTTTGCTATCTATACGAGGCTTTATACCTTCTACAAATTCTTCATATCCATAGCTTTGATGAAAAGTTGTAAATACTATTTGTCCATTTTTTACATACTCATCAAATTTAGCTTTTTTCTCATCTCTACTTTCTAAATTTTCACCCAAGATTTCCAAAGCCTTATCTATAGTATGATAAGTTTTTCCTGTGCCCGGAGGTCCATAAAGAATTTGATTCAAAGACGAATTTTGATTTAACATTTTTTGTGTATTATTTGATTCAAATTCTTCATTTATTTTTATAAAATCTTTTTGAGGAAATCTATTAAACAAATCAACCAAACTACAAAATTTATTATATAATTCTTCTTTATATTCATCAAAATCTTCAATACTGAAATTTCTTATATTATAAGTATAATCATAATTTGTATTATCAAATATACCTCCTGTATATTTTTCTAAATCTTGCAAAGCCTTGCAATCAAATTTAATTTTCTTATATTTATTGGACGCGGTAAGTGCTAAATATAAAGTTTTTTCTTTGTGGGCATAGGAAAACCAAATATACATACCATATTGTTGCGAAGGTATCTCTCCATTCGAGTAGCCTTTATGAAGTATATCTTTTCTAAAAAAATTTATAGCAGGATAATCACTTAAATTTCCACTGCCAAAATTAACACTACATACATAATCAAAATCTTGTATTAAACCATCAATTTGTTTTTTCCATTTGCCAGGTTCAGAGCCTGCTGTAATTCCTTGCTTTTTTAATTCTTCCACTTTTTCAACAAATTGTTTTAGACATTGTTGTAATTCACCCTTCAATCGCATAAAAACCTTTCTTAATGTAAAAAAAATATAGAAAGCAAACTTTTGTTTTAAAAAAAATTATTATTTATTATATGCTAAAAGTAATAAATATACTTTAATTTTTTACAAAATAATATTGAAATATAATTTTATAACCTCGACTTTTTGTGTGAAATTTATCTATCAATTTACCTTGTTGATAAACATACACACTCATACCGCCATTTTTTACAACCACTTCTTTAAATTCATCTTCATCTTTTGGAAAATAATAATACACATTACCATTTTGATCTGCCTTACTTATTTCCCAATCATATTTATTTTCTAGCATTGCATGCCCTTTGATTTTTTGTTTTTATTTTAATTATATAAAATAAAAATCTAAATTTTTACCATTGTATAAAAGTTCTAGCTTTTTTTATATCATTAAAGTTTATAGTAGTTTTTTCTTTGTTTTCTAAATTTTCTAAAGTGATATTTTCATCATCTACAGCAATGATTTTTGCTTCGAATTTTTCTTTTTCATTGGCTGTGATCTTCACAAGTTCACCTATACTTTTAGCAAAATGTTCTATCTTACTAAGCTTTCTTTCAAGTCCTGGTGAAGATACTTCTAAAAAATACTCTCCATTTACAGGTGGTTCTACATCAAAAATAGGCGATAAAATTTCACTAAGCCTTGCACAATCATCAAGATTTACCCCGCCTTCTTTTTGCACATAAATTCTATAAATTTTTTTACCATTTTCACTTACTAGCTCATCATCATAAAAGCTAAGTTCTGCTTCTTTGCAAAGGGCTTCAAGATTCATTTTTATCCTTTTTTATTTTTTCAAATAAAGCATCCATATGGTTTTGATACTCAAGCCTATCATCAAATTTAAAATGAAAATTCGGACACCTATACCAGCCCTGCTCGCTCATGCAATAATTTTGCAAAGCTCTACTTGCCTTTTTTAAAGAAGATAAAATTTTTTCTTGCTCATGAACATTAAAAAACATCTTATCAAGATACACAAAAGCATCGTATCTGCCTTTTTTACACTCTACATCCACTACACACAAATTTTTCAAATTTTCATCATCTAAATTTGCTAAAGCTTCAGGGATCAGCTCTTTTAAGATACTTTCAGTGCGTAGCTTTTTAATCTCACTTGGATTCATAGACTTGCTTGTTCCTCTACTTCTTTATAGCTTTCTATATAATCACCCACTCTCATATCATCACACCCTTCTATACCTACGCCACACTCATAGCCTTTTGCCACTTCTTTAGCATCATCTTTAAAGCGTTTAAGCGAGCTTACATTTCCTTCATAAACCACAACTCCATCACGGATAAGGCGAATTTTAGCTCCACGATTAATCACCCCTTCAGTTACCATACAACCTGCAATTTGTCCGATTTTTGGCACATTGATCACTTGTCTAATCTCTGCTTGTCCTAATTGCTCTTCAGAAATAATCGGACTCATCATACCACCAAGCAAGGCTTTTACATCGTCTAAAAGATTATAAATCACATTATAGGTTTTAATTTCTACGCCTTTATCCTTAGCACGCTCTTTAACTTCTCCTGTTGGGCGTATGTTAAAACCTAGTACTATAGAGTTTTCACTCGCACTTGCAAGCTCTATATCACTTTGTGTGATTCCACCTACCCCACTATGAATGATATTCACTTTAATTTCATCATTTCTAAGTTTTTCTAAACTTGCTTTTAAGGCTTCTAAAGATCCTTGTACATCAGCTTTTAAAATAACAGGCAAGGCTTTTAGATTACCTTCTTTGATCTTAGCTCCAAGCTCATCAATGCTAACTTTAGTAGATTTACTAAGTTCTTTTTGGCGATTGTATTCGTGGCGTTTATTAGCGTATTCTCTTGCTTCTTTATCGGTTTTTACTGCGATTAAAATTTCACCTGCATCTGCTACTTCGCTAAGCCCTACGATAACCCCACATTCGCCTGGTTTGATTTCTTTTAAGGCTTTACCTTGATCATCACTCATCGCACGCACTTTTCCATAAGCCTCGCCTGCAACCACAGTACTTCCTACAGTAAGTGTTCCATTTTGCACGATGATAGTAGCTACCGCACCACGCCCTTTTTGCACAGAACTTTCTATAATACTTGCTTTAGCAAAACTTTTTGGATTGGCTTTAAGTTCTAAAATATCAGCTTGTAAAAGCACGATCTCAAGCAAATCTTCAATCCCCATTCCTGTTTTAGCCGAAACCCCTACAAATTCATAAGATCCACCCCATTCTACTGGCATGATTTCCATTTCTGCGAGTTGAGTTTTTACCATATCAGGATTTGCTGCTTCTTTATCCATTTTGTTAATAGCAATAATAATAGGCACACCTGCTGCCTTAGCATGATTTATCGCTTCTTTGGTTTGTGGTTTTACCCCATCATCTGCGGCTACAACGATGATTACAATATCAGTGATACTTGCACCCCTTGCACGCATAGCAGTAAAAGCTTCGTGACCTGGAGTATCAATAAAAGTAATTTTACGCCCATTTTTTTCTACCATATAAGCACCCACATGCTGAGTAATACCCCCTGCTTCACCACTTGCAACGCGTGATTTTCTAATATAATCTAGCAAAGAAGTTTTACCATGATCAACATGCCCCATGATAGTGATCACAGGTGCTCTAGTCACTAAATCTTTTTCATCAGTCTCTTCTTCATAGTCTTTTACATAATCAAACTCATCAGCCTCGTTAATGATATTGATCTCTATACCAAATTCAGCAGCCAAAATTTCAATCGCATCTTCATCTAAGAAATCATTTTTTGTTGTCATCATTCCAAGCATGAAAAGTTTTGAAATCACTTCACTAGTGCTTTTTCCTATCTTATCAGCGAATTCATACACACGAATTTCTTTAGAAATAGCAACGCTACTTACTTCTTCTACTTCCTTTTTTTCAATCTTTTTAGGTGGTTTTTTACGACTTCTTCTTTGAATTCCACCTTCAAGTCCAAAACCCGCAGAATTTCCAACAGCTTGTCTTATAAAATTAGGTTGTTTTTTATTGATATTTTGTGGTTTTTCTTGTTCTTTTACACTAAAATCAGGTAACACTACCTCATCTTCATCATCTAAAGAAATATCACCAAAATCATGTTCATCTAAAAAATTCATTTTTTCAGTACTTTCTTTTTTACTCGCAGCAATAGATTTTTTTTCTTTTTTCTTTTTCTTTAAACTCTCATCAGCATTTGAAAACATAGTTTTTAAACTTAAGCGCTCTTCATTATTGATAGATATATCATTTGAATTTTTTACTTCTTCTTTTTTAACTTGAATTTCTTCTTCGTCTTTTTTCTTTTTAACAATAACAAGTCCGCGTCTTTTGGCTAAAGTTGCACTAGCAAGGCTTTGTGGCTTATGAGCATCAATAATTTCTTGTTTTTCTTCCTCTTTTGCATTTTCTTTTTTAACTTTTAATTCTTCTTTTTTAACTTCTTGTTTAAGCTTTTCTTCTTTTTTAGGTTCTTTTTTTTCAGATTCATTTAGCTTTTCTTGTTCTTTTATATTTTCTTTTTTAGGCTTTTTTGCCGTAGGAGTTTTGATATTTTTCTTAAAAGCTTCTGGAATTTCTCTTGTTTGTATATACTCATAAATAGCTGCCGCAATCTCAGGTTCTACAGCATTTGATGCTGTTTTAATTCCAAGTCCTAATTCATTTGCCTTTTCAATAATTTCCTTACTATCATAACCTAATTCTTTTGCGATTTCATGAATTCTAATCTTTGCCATTTAAAAATATCTCCTTAAGTCCTTGCTGAGTAATTTTAGTATTTAAATTTTTACATATTTTAGAAAATGCTTTTTGTAAGATTTTATCTTCTTTCTCAATACAATTTTGACATAAATATCCGCTTCTTCCATGTTCTGCTTTAGGCACAATATCTCCTAAAACAACTTTAAATCTAAATAACATATTTTGCTCAAAGCGGTTTTTACACACTATGCACATTCTAATTGGTATATGTTTTTTCAAAATTATATCTTTTTTTTATATTTTTTAGCAAATTTCAAAGCCATTATCATCAAATTCTAAATATTGCACACGAAAATCTTTAAATTTTGTTTGCATTTTCTTTGCCAAAGCTAAAGCATCATCTTTGAAAGCTAAAGAAAAAAAGCTCGATCCCGAACCTGAAAGTGTGCTCATTAAAGCTTTATTTTCCAAAGCAAATTTTTGTACTTCAAAAAGCTCAGGTAAGTTTTTCATACGATTGATTTCATGAAGCTTATCTTGACTTGCAAATTTTAAAAATTCATATTTTTTCTCCAAAAAACAAGCGGTTAAAAATGAAGCATGAGAAAGGTTGAAAACCGCATCATTAAAACTTAAATTTTTAGCCAAAGTTTGGCGTGATTGTTCCGTGCTCATTGCCAAATTTGGGATCACAACCACAGCAGCTAAATCTTTATCAATCTCTTTTTTGATGCTATAAACTTTATTTTTTTCAACCAAAGAACACACAAAACCACCAAGAGTAGCTGGAGCGATATTATCTGGATGGTTTTCATAAATTAAAGCTTCATCTAAAATACGTTCTTTTTCTACCTTAAATCCACTCATATAATAAGCACTGGCAATAGCTCCAACAATCACAGCTGAAGAGCTTCCTAACCCTCTTGAAAGAGGAATGTTATTTTGAAAAATAAAACGAAAATTATCTTTTTTTCCGCTTAGTTTTTCATAAATTTCATAAAAAATATTTACAAATATATTGTTTTTTTTAAGAAAAATATTATCACTGCCCTCACCTCCAATACTAATGCTAAAAACACCTGATTTTTGGATTTGAGTTTCATTAAAAAGCTTTAAACTAAGTCCTAAACAATCAAAACCTGGCCCTAAATTCGCACTCGTAGCGGGAACTAAAATTTTCAAATTTCATCCTAAATTGCATCTAAAAAATAAAAGGGAAGATTATCATTATTTAGTTTAAGCTCTTGTAAATTTTTTGGTAAAAAAAACTCTGCTGGGATATTTTGCTCTAAACAAATTTCACCTTCCTTATATACAAAACAAAAATTTTTATTTGCACTTATGGGTTTATAGCCATTTAATTCAAAAGCACTCACCGCAAATAAAGGAATATTTTTTACTATACTTAAAGTACTCAAACTTACATAAGAAATTTTAATCCCCATATAAGAACCTGGACCATTAGCATAGATTAAACTTGTAAAATCATATTCTTTAAGCAATTCATCTAAAATTTTTGGTAAAAATTCGCTTGCTTTTTCTTCACTTTTATAAGTTTTTATAAGCTTATCATCTTGATAAATTCCGATCATCAAAGGCTTAGATAAAGCATTAAGCAAAAGAGAGGTTTTTATGCAAATACCTTTTCATAAGCTTTTTGGGTTGTTTTTTCAAGGCTTACAATTTCATAAGCATCTTTATCTTTTAAAACTTCTTTAGTGAGTAAATGATTTAAATGATGACTCCCAGCATATGAAGTATAATCTCCAAAAACACGATATCCAAGTAAGGTTAAATCTCCAATTGCATCTAAAATTTTATGTCTTACAAACTCATCTTTAAAACGCAAACCCTCAGGATTTAAAATACGATTTTCATCTACCACTATAGTATTTTCTAAACTTCCACCTAGTGCTAAATTCATACTCCTAAGGGCTTGAACATCTTTTAAAAAACCAAAAGTTCTAGCTCTTGCTATGTTTTCTATATAATTTTTTTTGCTGAATTCAAAATTGTAACTTTGTTCACCTATAACAGCATTGTCAAATTTAATCGTATAGTTAATACGGGGTTCTTTAGTAGGAGTTAAACGCACAAATTTATTACCATCTCTTACTTCTATAGGCTTTTTAATTACCATAATTTTTTTAGGCGCATCAAGTTCTTTTACCCCTGCTTCATCAAGCATCATACAAAAACTAATACTTGATCCATCCATAACAGGAGCTTCGTTTGCATTTAAAACAATGCGTACATTATCGATTCCATAAGCATTAATCGCACTCATTAAATGCTCTATTGTAGAAATAAACCCCCTTTCATCTCCTAAAACAGTTGCCATTTGAGTATTGATCACATTTTCGGGACTTGCCTTATAACTTGCATTAAGATCGCTTCTAAAAAATACTATACCACTATTTGCTTCTAAAGGCTCTAAAGTAATTTCTATGGGTTCACCCTTATGAAGTCCTATACCTACGCCTTTGACAGTTTTTGCTAAAGTTAATTGTTTCATTAATTTTTTCCTAAAATTATCTTTTTACCATCATTTAAAACATTGTAAATATTATTTTCTATCCATTTTTTATCTTGCCATTGTTCAGGACGCGTTTCAACTCCTTGAACCAAAACTCCAAAATGCAAATGATCACCTAAGGCTAACCCACTTGTTCCTGTTTTGCCTATAATACTTTGTTTATTAATCATTTCATCTAAATCAACATTTTTAGAAGAACAGTGCCCATAAAGACTATATACTCCAAAACCATGATAAACAATTAAATTTAAACCATAAATTCCATTTTCAGCAGCAAAAACAACCTTGCCTGCGTTATTACTTATGATAGGAGCTTGTGCTACGCTTGCTAGATCAAGCCCCATATGATAAGAATCACTCACAAATTGCCCATTATAAGAATAATACCTATGATCAGCAAAATCCGCTACTTTCATACCATTTTTAAGAGGTAAAAATAAACTCAAATCAAAATTATCAATTTTTTCCTCAGGTACTTTTGAAGTGATTTCATGGATAAGTTCTTCATTACTATTTCTTAAAGTTTCATTGACAAACTTAAATTTTTCATAACGATTGAGATTATTATCTTTTGGAGCGTATTGATTGGCTAAATTCTCAATCTTTCCATCTAAAAATTTATCCGTTAGATTGATATTTGAAACACGATATTTACGATTAACAAAATAATACCTTATACGTTCTTTTGAAATATTTCCCGCTTTATCCGTAGCGATAACAAATGCGCGAAATTCCTCATCCCTTGCATCCCAAGCAATCAAAGCCGCATAATATCCTTCTTTTACATAAGGTGTGGCTTTAAAGATTTTACCTTTATTTGTTTCTATATACACCTTATCTAAATTAGCATCATCGGCCTTAAAAACAACTGCCCCAGCACCGCCTTGCTCGATTTGGTAAGAATTGCTTATGATATTGATTTTTGGAGCCGTATTATCTACTAATACCGCAATTTGTTTTCTTGCTTCATTGCCACTAAAAAAATTCCAAAAACTAGAATCTTTAGCTATCACCTCCAAAACAAAAGATTTTACATTTTCTTTGTAACCAAATTTTGGCAAAGCAACTTGTAAGGTAATATCTTTTAAATTAGAAATCTTTTCATCTGCTATAACCATTGCACTAGTATTGTCGTCTTTATGCAATATAATTTGTACATTTTTGATAGAACTTTCATCATCTTTAACATGCACTAAAATAGGTTTTTTAAGATCAGTATATACAACATCTGGCATTAAAATTTGAGGAGGATTTTTTTCAAAAATACTTAATCTTGAAATAAAAAAAATCAAAATTGCTATTAAAACTAAAATTAAAACAGATAAATAAGTTTTGCCTTTTCTTTTTGCCATAACCTTCCTTAAAAATTTTCAATGTTTTTGTTGTTTTTAGTATAAATTCTATTATATTTTCAGTAAATATCTAGCAAATTTATAAAATTTCTCTTAGAGTATTAGCCTGTTTCATCCATTCTCTTAATTCATCATTTTTGTCTAATTGTATCATTTGTTTACATCTCTCTAATTCTTGTTGAAAAAAATCAATAGAACTTAATAAGTTATCTTTATTTTGTAAAAAAATACTTTCCCACATTTGTGGCGATGATTTGGCAATTCTGCTCATACCTTTAAAAGATCCTCCAGCTAAATGAACAATATTTCTTTTATCCTCTTCTTTCATTACAAAATTTGCCAAAGAAAAACTTATAACATGAGGCAAATGAGAAATAATAGCAGCATGATGATCATGGGCTTTACTATCCATAAAAACAATTTTCATCCCTAAATGAGAAAAAATTTCTACTGCTCTTTTTTGATGCAAATCATCAGCTATTTCACTATCGCAAAGAACACAAACTGCATCTTTATAAAGCTCTTTAAAAGCCGCTTTTGGACCTGAATTTTCAGTTCCTGTCATAGGATGAGCAAAAAGAGTTTGTTTGATTAAATTCTTAGGCAAACTTTCTATAATTTTTCTTTTTGTACTTCCAAGCTCTATAATTGTTACATTAGAAGGCAAATCAACTAACTTTTGCAAAATTTCTATAATAGCATTAACAGGAGTTGCGACAAAAATCATATCACATAAAGCTAAATCTTTAAATTCTATAAGCTCATGAATAAGACCTAATCGCAGGGCATCTTTTTCATTTTCTTTACTTAAATCCATACCATAAACACAAGAAATAAGCTTATTTTCTTTCAAACAAAGCCCTAAAGATCCACCCATAAGCCCAAGCCCTATAATTGCTATTTTCATACTTTCTACCTTAGTTTTTTTGTTAAATTTTTTTTGCTATTATACAGCTTTTAATAAAGCTTTAGGTAAAAAATCAATGAAAAAACATCTTATTAGTATTTGTGCTTTAGTTGCTATAGCCAATGCAGCAACCATTAAGGATATTAAATTTATCGGATTAAACCACTTATCAAATACAAGTGCCATAAATATTACAGGGCTTAAAATAGGAGAAGAAATAGATCCTGCAAAAATCAACACTGCTATTCTTAATCTTTATAAACAAAATTATTTCGAAAATATTTCAGTTGAAAACAACAATGGAATTTTGGAAATTATAGTTACTGAAAAACCAACTATAGCAAAGGTTAGTATAACAGGTATAGCTTCAAATGATAGAAAACAAGTTGAAAGTATTTTAGGGATTAAAAGAGGTACGCTACTTGATGAAGGAAGTATAAAAGAAGCTATTGAACGCATTAAAGCTTATTATGAAGCAAAAAGTTATTTTGATACTATTGTAGAATACAAAAAAAAGACTTTAGAAAATACCGATGGGTTAGAGCTTGAATTTATAGTAAATCGTGGTGAAAATATCATTATTGATAATGTTCATTTAAGTGGAGCCAAGAAATTTTCATATTCTGATATAGAACCTTCAATTGTCAATAAAGAAAAAGAATTTATGGGTTGGATGTGGGGACGCAATGATGGAAAATTAAAAGTTTTTGAGCTTAGCAATGATAGTTCAAGAATTGCTGATGAGTACATGAAAAAAGGATATTTAGATGTTCAAGTATCTCCTCCTTATCTTAAAACCTACACAGATACTTATCAAGCAAATTTGACTTATTTTATCAAAGAAGGAAAGCCTTATAAAATTAAAAGTATAAACATAGAAAATCCTTTATTTGATGATAAACAAAATGCACAAACCGTAAAAGATTTAAGATCAAGCGCTGGCAAAACTATCAATATTGAAGACATTAGAAAAGATGTTAAAACCATAGAAACACAAAGTGCTGATTTAGGTTATGCGTTTGTAGAAGTCTATCCTGATATTCAAAAAAATGATCAAACTCAAGAAGCTACTGTTGTATTTAAAGTAATCCCTCATGATAAAGTTTATATAAGAAATGTTATTATTTCAGGAAATTCACGCACTGTAGATCGCGTCATACGCCGAGAATTATATATAACAGAAGGTAATTTATACAATAGAACAGACTTAAGCGAGTCAAAAAATGCTTTAAAAAGAACTTCTTATTTTGACGATGTGAATATCAAAGAAGAAAAAGTTGACGATACACATATTGATTTGATTGTTGATGTTAAAGAAGCTTCTACAGGAGCTATTTCTGGAGGCATTGGCTATGGATCAAGCGATGGTATTTTACTTAATGCTTCTTTATCAGATACAAATATTTTTGGTTCAGGGATAAAAAGCTCTGTAAGCGTAGATAAAAGCGATGATACCTTATCAGGAAGGATTAGTCTCATAAATCCACGCGTTCTTGATAGTCAATATAGCCTAGGTGGAACACTTTATTCAAATGACTATGAATGGGATAATTATTCAGAAAAAAATTACGGCTTTGATATAACAGTTGGACGCCAATTTGCAAGATACTATAATGTAAGCTTAACTTATAATCTTGAACAAAGCGATATTTATCACTTAAGTCCAACTCTTTTAAGAACAGGATATGAACTTGGCAAAAGTATTAAAAGCTCTATAACTCCAGCAATCACCTTTAACAATACAGATGATTATTATCTGCCACGATCAGGTATCATTGCTTCAACTAGTTTAGAATACGCTGGACTTGGCGGAGATCAAGAATTTATTTCATCAAGCTCTAAATTTAACTTTTATCAAGGTTTGCAAGACTATATAGGATATGATCTTATTTATCGCTACAAAGCAAGCTTTTATAAAGTATGGAATGAAGGTTATTTACCAATTAACCAAAGAATTTATTTAGGTGGTATTAGATCGATACGCGGTTTTGAAAGCAGAACGGTAAGTCCTAAAAACCAATGGGGAGATGAAGTGGGAGGAACCATAGCTTTTGCCAATTCCGTAGAACTTAGTTTTCCTTTGATTGATAGAATTAAACTTCGTGGTAGCGTGTTTTTTGATTATGGTATGATAGGACGCAAAAATTTAGATGAAATAAAAAGAATGAGTACAGGTATAGGCATTGAATGGATTACACCAATTGGACCTTTACAACTTGTATTTGCCAAACCTCTTAATGATAAAAAAGGTGATGATACTAACAGTTTTGAATTTAATCTTGGAACACGCTTTTAATGAAAGAATTTTTAGATGCTTGCTTGAATGCAAATTTGCAAATACGCAAGTATCTAAACAATATCCCACAAAATGATCTTAAACTTTGCTCTAAATTAGGCTATGATGAAAATCAAGGCTATGAGCTCGACTTAAAATGTGAACAAATTTTCATAAAATATCTTAGTTGTTTTGGGCAAATTTTTTCTGAAGAAAGTGGCTTGATCGGGAAAGATAACCCAAAACAAATGATTCTTGATCCTTTGGATGGAAGTTCAAATTTTGTTTCTAAAATACCATTTTATGGAACTTCTATAGCTCTCATAGAAAAAGATCAGGCAAAAAGCGCTTTTGTTTGCAATCTTGTCAGTCAAGAAATTTTTGCTTTTAATAACAATCAAGCTTTTAAATCTAATCTTTCCGATCCAAAATACTCACCCTTAACACCTAATCTATTTTCTAAAATAGGTATAGTTGAAAAAATTTCACTTTATCCAGAACTTCTCGATTTTTTAACAAAAAATCAATTAAAATTTCGCTCTTTGGGCGCAACAGCCTTAAGTCTCGCTTATGCTTCGTATTTTAGTTTTGTATTAATTCTTGGAAAAACACGAATTTTTGATACAGTAGCTGCTTTAACAATTCATCAAAATTTATATATAGAAAAAAATGAAAATTTCCTTCTCCTAAGCCAAGACAAGAAAATTTTTGATATAATCTTAGAATTTTTAAAAAATAATTAGGTGAATATATGAATTTTGCAGATATTTTTTCAAAAATAAGAAGACAACAACCTAGCGTTAAAGAAGCTCCAAATCACTGGATAAAATGCCAAAGTTGTCATGCTTTGATGTATTATAAAGAAATAGAATCTTGTTTTAATGTTTGCCCTAAATGTAATTATCACATGAGAATTTCAGCTGATGAACGTATTAAACTTTTAAGCGATGAAGGCAGTTTTATTGAGTATGATGCAAATTTAGAGGCTATAGATCCTTTAAAATTTGTTGATAGCAAATCCTATAAAAAACGCCTTAGCGAAGGTGAAAGTAAAACAGGTAGAAAAAGTTCTGTCATCAGTGGAGAATGTGAAATCAATGGTTTAAAAACCCAACTTGTTGTATTTGATTTTTCTTTTATGGGCGGATCTTTAGGTTCTGTTGAAGGAGAAAAAATCGTTAGAGCTATACAAAGAACCATCACAAGCAAAACTCCTCTTGTCATCGTAAGTGCAAGCGGTGGAGCTAGAATGCAAGAAAGTACTTATTCTTTGATGCAAATGAGCAAAACTAGTGCCGCACTTAAACTTCTTAGCAAAGAAAAACTTCCTTATATTAGCATTTTAACTGATCCTACTATGGGTGGGGTAAGTGCTTCTTTTGCTTGGCTTGGAGATTTAATCATCGCCGAACCTGAAGCTTTAGTAGGTTTTGCTGGTGCAAGAGTTATCAAACAAACTATAGGAGCAGATTTACCTGAAGGCTTTCAAAAAGCAGAGTTCTTGTTAGAACATGGACTTATAGATGCCATAGTTGAAAGAGGAGAACAAAAACAATATCTTAGCGATGTACTAAAATTTTTTAGTGGAAAATAATTTGCAAGTTAATATCTTTTGTATTCAAAAAAGTGATGAATTTAAAACTTGGAGTGAGAAATACTCTAAACTTATTTCTAAATACGCCACTTTAAAAGAAATAAATGTTTTTAATAAAAAAATAGCCTTAGCTCAAAATTTAAATGCCATAGAAGCAAAAAAAAGCTATGAAGAAGCTTTTATGCCTTATAAAAAAGGCTATTGTATCGCTCTTGATGAAAGAGGAAAAGAACTTACAAGTATAGAATTTGCAAAACTCATCCAAGATAAAAATGAATTAAGTTTTTTTATAGGCGGTGCTTATGGTTTAAGAGAAGAATTTAATCAAAGTTTGGATTTTAGACTATCATTAAGCAAACTTACTTTAGCACATCAATTTGTTAAAACCTTACTTTTAGAACAAATTTATCGTGCATTTTGCATCAACAACAATCACCCTTATCACAAATAGAAAGTTTTAAAATGAAAAAAAATGAAATACAAAATTTCAAAAATATTTTAGAAGAAAGAAAAAAAGCCATCTTAGAAAATTTGCAAAGCAATTCAAATGAAATCGAAGCTCTTCACAATAGCGTCCCAAGCGATAGTGTAGATTTTTCTGTCATAGAAACAGGCTCTCAAATTGACTTTGCTATCAGCACCAATCTTAAAGAAGAACTCATAGAAATCGAAGATTCTTTAGATAAAATCAAAAACGGCACTTATGGAATTTGTGAATCTTGCGATGATGAAATCGACTCTCAAAGACTAAAAGTCAAACCTCACGCAAGATATTGTATCACTTGCCGTCAAATTGCAGAACAAGGAAAAAAACATGAAAATTAAACTCTTCTTACTTGCAAGTTTTATTTATATAGCACTTATTTTTGCCTTTGCTTGGCATCTAGAACTAGGAAGCTATACTCTAAATATCAGTACTTATACCTTTGAACTACCTATTATGATATGGCTTGTTATTCCTTTATTTGTTTATATGATTTTAGCCGTTTTACACATAGCATTTTATGGATTTTTGCGTTATTTAAAATTTAAGCATTTTTTTAAAGATGCAGCTAAATTTGAATCTTATACTCAAGATTTACTCCTTGAAAAAGATCTTAAAACCACTTTTCAAACAAAAGAATTTAGAGCTGTAGCGCAACTTTTTAAAACCATAAAAACACATGAAAAAATTCCACACTCAAATAAAATCAACGAAATTTTAGATCTTATTGATGGTTTAAATAAAAACGAATTTTTTAACCTTAGCAAATTTAAACTCGAAAATAACAATGTTTTATATCTGCAAAATGAAAAAAATCATCTCAAAAACGATGCAAATTACGCCTATAGCAAACTTAAAAACCTTAATGAAATCAAAGATGAATTTGAAGAAATTGCTTTTAACACTCTTATAGAAAAAGCTAGTTATGAACAAATTAAAAATGTAAAAATCCCTAAAAAGCCTTCTGAAGTTCTCACACTTATCAAGCGTTTTAAAGAAGGAAATTTAGAACTTAGTGCAGCAGAATACGAAGTTTTACTTTCACACAATATACTAAGCGAAAAAGACTATCTTAACGCAGCAAAACTAAGCACCAAACTTTTAAATCCTGATGCTATTTTAGGAATTTTTAACAAAATTAAAAATGAAAAAAGCGAAGCTTTAAGAGCACATTTATATCTTTTAGCTGAATTTGGACTTTTAGATGAGTTAAGAGAGCAAATTCACAATGATGATAAGAAATTTAATGATTTTAAGGCCTTTTTAGCCTTGCGTGAAAAAAATATCAAAATCAATCTAAACCAACTCATACAATGATAGATTTTAGCAAAAAACCTTTATTTTTAGCTCCTATGGCAGGTTTTTCAGATCTGCCTTTTCGTAATGTAGTAAAAAAATTTGGTGCTGATATTACCATAAGTGAAATGATAAGTTCTAATGCCTTAGTTTATGAAAGTTCTAAAACTCTACATATGCTAGAAAGAGCTGAATTAGAAAATCCTTATATAGTCCAAATTGCAGGCGGAGATAAAGAAGTGCTAAAAAAAGCAGTGCAAATGCTAAATGAAATGGATTTTGTAGATGGGATCGATTTTAATTGCGGTTGCCCTGTAAATAAAGTTGTTAAACAATGCGCTGGCAGTGCTTTGCTAGAAAATTTAGAGCTTTTTAAAAATCTTGTAGGAGTGATTAAAGAAAACAATAAAAAAAGCCTTACAAGTGTGAAATTTCGACTAGGATTTAATGAAAAATATCCTGAAAAAATGGCTAAAATTTGTGAAAGCTTGGGTGTGGATTTTGTAAGTATTCATGGACGCACAAGAAAACAGCTTTATAGCGGAAAAGCCGATTATGAATCCATTGCCAATGCTAAAGCGAGCGTGAAAATTCCTGTGATTGCAAATGGCGATATTAACGCACAAAACGCTAAAGAAGTTTATAAAATCACAAAATGTGATGGACTCATGATAGGGCGTGCAAGCGTAGGAAATCCTTGGATATTTTATGAAATCAAAAGCGGTAAAAGTGTAGATGAAAAACTCAAAAAAGAAATCATACTCACTCATTTTGATGAAATGATAAAACACTACAAAGATCAAGGTGTAAGTATATTTCGCAAGCATTTACACGAGTATTCTAAAGGGCATAAAGACGCTTCAGCCTTTAGAGATGAAGTCAATCGTATCAATGATGCTAAGATAATGCAAGAAAAAATCGAAAATTTTTTCTAAACCCTAGTTTGTCCTATAAGATTATTAAGTCTATCCATTATAGAATCAGCGTAGGAGTTAATGGTGCTAGGTTTTGCTTTCCAGCCATTGGCAATGGCTTGTTTAATTTCAGCATCTAAAGCCCAATTACCCATAGCAGATTCTTTAGGAATGTTATTTTCATACATATATAAATCACCTTCTTCTATGCCACGCTCTGCCCAGTATCTAAAAAAGCTTTTAAAGTCACTTTTACTTGTCATAATACTATCTAAGTGTATGGCTGGACCACTAAAACTCTCTTTAGCCATAGCCCTATTATAAGCTTCTATTGTGGGATTAAGTGTGGTTTTTGGACTCTCAACAGGTTGACCACCTTGAGATTTTAAAAAACTCATAAACAAAGCTTCTTTAGAATAACTTCCATCTTCATTTTGCGGATAAACTGACATATCAGGATTAAATTGCCAATCTTCACCTTTAGAAACATTTTTGATTTCTTCTAAGGATAGACCTAAAGTCTCAGATGATAATCCCTTGATCATACATCCTGAATCAAACCAAATTTCATTAGCTTCTTTTGCTTGTTCAGGGGTTTGATAAACATTTGAAATTAAAGAATTTGAGAAATCTCTTAAGTGGGTGATATTCATTCTATTGCTTGGATCATTAAAGTCCATTGATTGCGTTCCACTTACACCATAACCACTAGGCATAGAATTTATATCTGCTTCACTAAAACTTGTTTTATCATTTGGAAAACTTTGACCTAAAGCATTGGAAAAAGATTATAATATTGTTTTATGGTTTCAGCCATATCGATATTAGTATAATACTCACTTACACCAAAATATTGTTTCATATCTGCAATATAAGGTTCATTTTCAGCAGCTTTTTTAATCTCATCCAAAGTAGATTTATGTATCTTAAAATCTTCAGGTAATCCTGCGGCTTTGTTAAAATCACTTCCCATATAACCATTAGCATCTACTCCATAACCATAAGCTAAAGATACAATATTGCTTGTATCTGCTTGTTTATATTTTAGAGTATAAATAGAGTTTTTAAATTCACTTGATATATCATAATTAGGAGAACTTGTTTTAGTAGCATTATTAATACTAAGGTTAGTATTACTACTATTTGATATATTAGTAGAATTTGAATTATTGCTTAATGCATTGTTGTTACTTAATATTTCACTTCTTGCTAGAGTTTGTGAATTTTTACTTTCTATATCACTTAACTTGCTGGCATTTTGTTTTAAAAAAGCATTAGCAAAACTTATTTTGGAATTTTCTTTACTTTCTTTATTAGCTTTTGCTTGTAAAAGTATAGAACCATAGTTTGAGTTATCATTGATACTAAAGATACTCATATTAATCCCTTAATTTAGATTTTTTTGCCTTCAACCTAAATATATTTATATAAATAATATAAGCAAAATCTGTTCCGTTTTGGGGTAGAGTTATCCCAAAGTCCTTACAATCAAACTTTTAGGTAAATTAAAATGCTCTATAAGTTCTTTCTCTTTTTCTCTCATTTCTCCATTATCATTTTCATGATCAAAACCTAACAAATGAAGCATAGCGTGGATAAAAAGCAAGCTTATTTCTTCTTCATAGCTATGCCCTAACTCTTTAGCCTTTTCTTTTGCCAAATCCACATTGATCACAACAGAACCCAAAGGCAAACTCTCATCGATATTTTCAAGCGGAAAAGAAAGTACATCAGTGGTTTTATCTTGTTTTCTTTGCTCTAAGTTAATTTCTTGCATTTCTTTACTATCCACAAAGACAAGCTCCACATCTTTAGGACTTAAAAAACTTGCTATAGATTCTAAAAAATCACATTTTTCATTACTTAATATCATAAACCTTCCTTAATCAAATGATATAAATTTTCTATTTCTTCATCATCAAAAATCGCACAATTTTTACTGCTATAAAATTGTTTTAGTTTTTTCTCTTCAAACTCAAATCCTAAAGCACATTGAGAATGCGAAGGTAAAAAAGCCCTTAGTAATGTAATGGAATTTTGAATTTTCTCATCACAGGCAAAACAAAAAAAATCTTTATGCAATCTTCCTTCAAATTCCAAAATTTTTAAATAAGCATCAACAATAACACGCTTTGGATTTTGTTTTTCAAACCTTTTCACACACTCATCAAGTAAATCAAAATAAAAACTATCAAGCTCTTCCACATCTTTTAAGTGTCTATATAAAAGACGGATAAATTCTTGCCAAATAAGCATTTTATCCCTTTGCATAATCCATAAAAATCCCAAATGCAATACATCTTTAAGTCTTGGTAAAAAACTAGGATTTTCTTCTAAAGCAAAGTCGATTTTATAGCCGCTTAAAATACTAGAATGTCTAAGTCCATAAAAACGATAAGCCTTAATAAGCATTTTAGGACTTAAAATATAAACGATCAAATCCTCATCTTTAACTTTTTGAGTATGAAGTATAAAGCCTTGCATTAAACAATTTCAATACCATAAGCCCTAAGTATATCAAAAGCGGATTTTTCTAAATTTTCATCAAAACTTGCACTTAAATTTTGGTGTAAAATTATCCTTGCATTAGGCTTAGCGCCAAAAGCTAAAATGATATTACAAAACACACAAATATGAGAAACAAGCCCTGCAAAATGAAGTTCTTCATAATCGCTTTTTTGTATGAAATTAGCTAGTTCTAAGCTACCAAAAGTATTTTTATAAAAAATTTTATGAGCTTTTTGTAAAAAAGGTTCAAATTCCTTTGGCATTTGCCAACCCAAACT
This sequence comes from Campylobacter sp. BCW_6460, assembly GCF_001762705.1. Lineage (NCBI taxonomy): Bacteria > Pseudomonadati > Campylobacterota > Epsilonproteobacteria > Campylobacterales > Campylobacteraceae > Campylobacter > Campylobacter sp. BCW_6460. The sequence goes on from NZ_MJXI01000001.1 coordinate 24,829, forward strand.
CTCTTTAATACAATGTTTTACAGGTAAATTTAAACCTTCTTTACTTTGTAGATAATGCTCATCATGCGTATCATAGGTTAAAAGCAAATGCGTGTTATTAAAATCGATTTGATTTAAGGCTTTAAGAATATTTTCTTTGATTTTTAAAGCCTTATCAAAACCTAAACTTCCATCAATAAAATCATTTTGATAATCCACTAAAACAAAAGCTTTTTTCATGCTTTTATGCCTTTTGAAGCCAAAAACTCTCCGTGTGTAAATTGGCAAAAGCGGTTTTTAAACTTGTAAAAAGCTTAGGATGATCTTTTTCTAAATTTGCTAAAAGCTGTTTAGCTTCTTCTCTAGCGTGGGGGAATTTTACATTTTTTTCGCTGAGTTTCATACCAGGACAAAATTCATTTCCTATCACGCTAAGTTCATTTTGTGTAGCATTATCCCTAAGCTGTCTTTCTCGCACAAAAATCAAAGGGCGTATCACAATTACACCGCGTTTGCTTTGATAAATAGGCGCTAAGGTTCTTAAAGCTCCATTATGAATAAAATTCATAAAAAAGCTTTCTGCTGCATCATCTAAATGATGGGCTATAGCAAGCTTGTTAAAACCTTTTTCAAGAGCGTAAGTATATAAAGCTCCACGACGCATTCTCGAAAAATAACTACAAAAACTTGAATTTTCTCTTATGGTATCGCCTGAAACTTCATAAATATTTGAATCAAGCACGCTATGTTTAATGCCGTGTTCTTCACAATGTGCATGAAGATGAGAATAATCCTCGCCCATGCCATAACTCAAAGTTACCGCTTCAAGTTCAAATTTAAAAGGAGCATGAGCTTGCATACGATTTAAAAGATGGGCTAAAGCCAAAGAATCTTTCCCGCCACTAAGCCCTAAAAGAACCCTATCTCCATCTTTAATAAGTCCAAATTTAGCATTAGCTTGTGCAACTTGGCGTATGAGTTTTTTGCTAAGATTTATCATAATTTCTCGCACATTTTAAGCACAAAATTGGCTGAAATTTTAGCTGAATTGATCACAAATTCATCAAAATCAAATTCAGCCTTTTCCCCTGCTTTATCACTCATAGCTCTTAAGATAAAACAAGGCACCTTTAAAGCATCACAAACCAAAGCCACACTTGCGCCTTCCATTTCACAAGCATCCGCATTGAAAATTTCTCTAATTTTTGCTTTTTTTGCTTCATCGCAAATAAACTCATCACCCGTTGCAATAATACCTGCACGAAGTTTGATATTTAATTCCTTAGCAACTTCTAAAGCAAGATTGTTTAATTTCTCATCGGTTTTGATAAAAATTTCATTACCTGGAACAAAACCCAAAGGATGCCCAAAAGCGGTAATATCAAGATCGTATTGAGCTAATTTTGTTGCGTAAAGCAAATCACCAATTTCAAGTTCAGGATTAAAAGCACCTGCAACTCCTGTAAAAAGCAAAGCTTGTGCGCCAAATTTTTCTATCATCACACTAGCACTAAGAGTAGAATTTACCTTGCCGATTTTAGAATACGCTAAAACAAGTTCATGATTTTTATACTTTGCAAAATAATAAGTATTATTAGCGTGTTCTATTTTTGTATAATCTTTAAGTGTTTCAAGCAAAGGAGTGATTTCTTCACTCATGGCTCCTAAAATTGCTATTTTCATCATATAACCTTTAAAAATTCATCAATATCATTCATATTTGTTAAAGCATAAGTTTCTTTTGAAGTGATTTTTTTATTCAAACCCTTAAGCACGCTTGCACCAAATTCTATGAAATAATCTACTTCATTTTCACATGCCTTAATGCTTTGTTTATAAAGCACAGGAGAGATAAGTTGTGCTTTTAAAAGTTCAAGGGCTTCTTCTTTGCTTGTATAAATTTTAGCATTTGCATTAGAAATTACGGCTTTAAAATTTGGTTTTAACACCTTTTCAAGCTCCACACAAAGCTTAGCTGAAGCATTTTCCAAAAGAGGACAATGACTTGCCACGCTCATATTTAAAAGCATAGCTCTTTTAGCTCCTGCTTCTTTAAATACACTTTCATAACTTGCTAAATCAGGTTTTAAACCTGCTACAACGATTTGTCCATCGCAGTTATAATTTGCAGCGAAAATTTGCTTGTTTTCTTTTTGTGCTTTTTGACAAAGCTCTTCAACCTTTTCATCATCAAGCCCCAAAACCACCATCATACCTGCTTCAACTTTTGCACAATCTTCTTGCATAAAAAGCCCTCTTTTATTGACCAAAGAAAGAGCCTCTAAAAAATCAAAAGCATCATTGACAGCTAAGGCTGAAAATTCTCCCAAAGAATGCCCTAAAGCAAATTTCGAACTTAAATCAGGTTTTTTTTCAAGTAAAACACTATAAGCCATTAAGGAATTTAAAACGATGGCGGGTTGAGTAAATTCACTTTGATTGAGTTTTTCGTTTTCTTCAAAAAGCAAATGTTTAAAATCAATCTTACAAAAATCACTTGCGTTTTGAAGGAGTTCTTTGGCTTTTATAGAGTTTTCATAAAAATCTTTTCCCATGCCAAGACTTTGTGAGCCTTGACCTGGAAATATAAACGCGGTCTTCATTAATGACAACCGCAACCGCCACCACCACAGCAACCGCCACCACCGTGTCCGTGATGATGATCGTGTCCATGTCCGCTTCCACAACCACAACTATGACTTCCTGCGATAATACCTGTAAGAATTTCATCTTCACTTGCAGCTCTAGCATCTACGATATTTAAAGAAAAAAGCAAATCACGACCCGCATAAGGGTGATTATAATCAATTGTCACATCATTTTCACTAATTTCTTTTACAGTTACACGAACAGTTTCGCCATTTTCACCTTCGCCAAAAAGCTCCATACCTACCTTTAAATCAATACCTGCAAATTGCTCTTTTGGTAAAGTTTGAACGGCATTTTCATCGTATTCGCCTAAACCTTTTTCTTTTTTAATTACCACATCAGCATTGCTAGGACAATCAAGCTTCATCACTTCTTCTTCTAAGCTTTCTAAAATCTGACCTTTGCCTAAAATAAAAGAAATAGGTTGAGAATATAAATTTGATTCTAAAACTTCATTTGTATTTGCATCTTTTAACTCATAAAACATTGAAACTACACTATTTTTTTCTATAGCCATTTTATCTCCTTAATTATTTTCTATTAGGTGAAGCTTTTGCTTCGGGTGAATTTGGATAATTAGTTTTTAAAGCTTTATAAAAACCATTTGCTGTTTTTGTATCACCTGTTTTATCCAATGAAATGGCAGTATGATATAAAAGTTTTGGGAAATAATCCCCTTTTGTACTCAAAGAAGAACTTTTTTTATAATAAACAATAGCATTGTTATAATTTTTTTGTTTATACTCGATCTCCCCTAACCAAAAATTTGCTCTTGCAGGTTTATACTGCTTTGTTATGAGAAAATTTAATTTTGCTTTGGAATCTTCAAAAGCATTTTTATCAACATCTTTTATCGCTAATTCTAAAATTTCATTATTTTTTTTCTTTTTCCAAGATTCATCAATTTGTTTTGCTTTATCATCTTGGGTATTTTGAGTATTATTGTTTTCAATGGTACTATTTGAATCTGTAGTTGAAACAACAACACTAGGTGTAATAGTTTTAACGCTTAAATTTGCATCATTTAATTCGTTTTTAGAAATATAATTTGCATTAATAGCATCTACTAAAGAACTAAGTTCGGCTAAAACTTTTTTTACTTGCTTATTATTAGCTTCTTGAATTTTTCTACTTTCTTCAACATAAGCCTTTAATTTTTGAATTTCACTAGTAAAATTATTTTCAATATTTTGATTATTCTCTTCAACTTGACTTAATCTAGAATTTGATTTAGCATATTGAGAATTTATACCTTCTAAAGTGCTTTGTAAACCCTCGATTCTTTCGTTAATTTCATTAATTCTAGCATTTGTTTGTATATTTTCATTATTTAAATTATCTAACTTTTCTTTAAATAATTTTTCATTTGAAGTTAAACCATAAGAAGAATTGCTTGTTATATCTCCTGCACCAAAAGCTGAGCTTTCTGCATAAAGTAAAGTAGCTCCAAGAAGAGCTACTGTGAATATTTTTTTCATTAATTATCTTGATAATTTAAATTCAGCACGTCTGTTTTGCGCATCGCAAGCTTTAGTTTTTTCAGTGCACACAGGATTTGTTTCTCCATAGCTTTTAACAGCAATTCTATCAGCATTTACACCTTTAGCGATTAAAGCTTCTTTTACAGCTTTTGCTCTTTTTAAACCTAGAGCTTGGTTATATTCATCAGTTCCCCACTCATCGCAGTTTCCTTCAACAGTAATACTTACACCGCTTACTTCAGTGTTAAAGATATTAGCATTCGTGCTTACAACATTTTGCATATCAGGACGAATGTTGAATTTATCAAAATCAAAATATACTTTATTTAAAGTATCATTAAGTTGAGAAATTTTTGAATCAATATCCCAACCATCACTTCCACCTGAACCACGATTTGAATCAACACTACTATCACCGCTTACGCTAGTGCTTTTTGTGCTACAACCACTAATAACAACTGCAAGAGCTGCAATTGAAGTAAAAAGAATTTTTTTCATTTATGACCTTTCAAAGTTAATAAATTCTTACTATTATATCTAATTTTTAATTAATTTTAACCTAAAATTGAAATTTTTACCAATCAATTGATTGAATTTTTCCAACCCTAAGAGGAAAATAAAAAGTCTTATTTGCATTTACACGAATAACACCTAAAGCACTTTGCGCACCTAAATATTTAATAAATACTATACTTCCACCGTCACTAGAAAATCTTGGAAATAAATTTTTTCCATTTGCTGTAAGTTGACGAATATAATCACTATTAATTGACATCAAATAAATATTAAAAACACCTGCTTGATTTGGTTCACGACTTGAGTAAACCAAAAAATCTTTATAAGTCGAAACAGCCGAATTGTTTCTACCATGAAAAACAACTTGTTCAGCACTATTGCTATTTAAATCTTGCATAAAAATATTAGGATATCCTAAACGATCGCTTACAAATACCACTTTACTATCATCTGAGCCAATAAAATTTCCATTAACATCAATACCAGAATAATTAGTTAATTGTGTTAGATTTTTGGTATTTAAGTCATATAAATAAACATCAGGCTGATCTTTTGGAGCCATGGTAACAAGTAGTTTACTTCCATCTACACTCACATCACTTGCTACAACCATACCGCCGCTTGATAAAATTTTACTAGCTTTATTGGTATTTAAATCATAACGGTATAAAGTTGGCTTATCATGATCATAAGCTGTATAATAAAATAGAGTTTGTTCTTTATTTCCCCATTTTGGAAATAAATTAAGCCCACCATCAACAATAACTTTTTGATAAGTTAAAGTATAATCAGCCATAATAATTTGACTTTTCTTAGAGCTAGAATTTCTCGCGATCAAAATTTTATGATCCATCCAATCAACAGGTGCAAGTCCTAACGCATTTACAGAAGCTTTGACGCTTTTATGTGCCAAAAATGGATATTGCTCTAAACCATTTAAAGTATAAGTTTGCTCTGACTTATCAGAACCGCCAGCTTTTATTTTTACATTTAAACTCAAAGTGTTACCATTTTTATTTAAAGCGTATTCAAAAGTATAATTACTTGTCTCAGTTGCATTAGCAACAACTTCAAAGTTTGAACTTACTTTCAAATCGTTCACAATGATATTATAAAAGCTTTTCTTTAAATTCTCATCACTTAAATTTGAATTATCTTTAACAATAATCTTTGGTAAAACTACACCAGAATTAACAACATCAATCACTGGATCTTCTGCCCAAAGACTTCCTAAAAAGACTAAAAAAATTGCTACAATTTTTTTCATTTTTTTCTCCTAATCATTTTTAACTTTTGCTTCATCTCTTAAATTCATGGTAATGCTTATATTTTTATTTTGCGGAGGATAAGTAATAAATTTACCTTTTTGACTTTCTAAAAATTCAGCCACTTTAGCATCATATAAAGGATTCCCACTTTTTTCAACTGAAGTATAGCCAAATTTTCCATTTTCATCAATAAAAATTTTTACCTTAACAGAAATTTTTTCACTATTTGGATAATACTGAGTCCATCTTTGAGTGATAATACGCACAACTTTCCCTAAAAATTCATCATAAATTCCAATCTTTTGCGCCTTTGTGCTTTCGCCTTGCGTTGAACTTTCTTCTTGAAGTAAACTATCATTAAGTTGCTTTACAAGTTCGGAAGCTTGAGGTTTTGGGGCACTAGAAGCTCCTGATTTAGCACTTGATTGAATTTTTGTAGTCTTTTCTTCTTGTATTTCTTTGATATTTCCAAAAAGCTCATTAAAATTACTTGCCTTTTGGTCAATATCTTCGGTTTTAACTGTTTTATTTGTAGTCTGAGCAAAAAGCTTTTCTATATCAATTTGCTCTGTTGGTTTTTGTATTTCTTTAGGAGTGTTGCTTTGAGTAATAACTTGTTTTGATGGTTCAGCAAGTTCAATATCTACAAAACTATCTTTTATATCAGTATATTGTATAGCAGGTTCAACCTCGCTTACAAGTCTAAAAAAAACAAGAATTACTATACTAATATATATTGCTAAAGCAAGTAAAAACGAATTTAAATTACTCAAACCATAATTTTTCATGATTATTCAGTCTGTAAAGCAACTTTATTAAATCCTAAATTTTTTACACTTCTTAAGACTGAAATAACATCGTCATATTTTAAGCTTTTATCAGCGCGTATAAAAACCGGATCTTCGGTATTAAATTGTGCTTTTCTTTGAGCAAGATTGTCAGCAAAACTTATAAAATCGTATTTTTCTTGATTTAAAAAAATTTCTTTTTTTGCATTAACACTAATAATTAAACTCTTAACAGTTGGAGCACTAGTATTTTTTTGACTACCTTGTGGAAGATTAATTTTTTCTTCATAAGTAATGCTTGGAGCTGTTACCATTAAAATCGCAAGCAATACAAGCATAATATCTACTAAAGGTGTGATATTAAGTTCAGGTTTTTCATCATCAAATGGCATTTTTAACCTTATTTACTCGAACTTATAACTTTAATCTCGCTATCAATAATGCTTAAAAGTTCAAAAGCTTTTCTTTTAATGATGAGATGAAATGTATAAGCAGGAATTGCTACTAAAATACCACAACCTGTAGCAACTAAAGCCTCGCTGATTTTAGGAGCTATGATACTTAAAGAATTTTGAGTTCCAAGCCCACCAAAAGTTTCAAGTATAGAAATAACTGTCCCAAAAAGACCTATAAAAGGTGAAGTTGAAGCAATAATACTAAGCCAAGTAAGTCCAGCAGAAGCGCGACGACTTGCTAAATTTTTATAAATTTCTAAATGATTTGAAGTTGTATCATTGCATTTTCTTAAAATCGAATCAGTACGACTTAAATCCTTCTCACCCAAGAGCAAAGTTTCTAAACTTTCTTTTTCCTTATTTCTCCATGTAGCCAAATAAGTCAATCTAGCAAACAAAATACTAAACGCTAAAATAAAATATAAAGAAAGCCATAATAAAACTATATAAGTAATAATACTTGAACTATTGAAAAAATGAAATATAGCTTCAAAATTCATTAATGCATCCTTGCATTATCAAATTTTGAAAAAGTTGCTGCTAAGGCTACATTATCAGAACTCATAGATTTAATCAAATCTTTTGCTTGAGCAAGATTTTTTTCAATCTCACTTTCATCACTTCCACAAATCCAAATCGCACCCTTTGCTAGCACGCAAATCTTATCTTCATCTACCTTTGCATGTCCAGCATCAATAGCAATTAATTCATGATTTAAATCAGCTTTTTCAATATCAATTACTCCAGATTTTAAAGAAGAAACCAAAGCAGCATGTCCTTTAAGCACGCCAAATTCTCCTTCGCTACCTGGTAAAGTAACAGATTTTACTTCTCCTTGATAGATTACACCCAAAGGCGTAACTATCTCGAAATTAATCAAATCATTCATAAATTAACCTTTTAATTTATCTGCTTTTGCAATAGCTTCATCTATATTTCCAACCATATAGAAAGCATTTTCTGGTAAATGATCATATTTACCTTCTAAAATTCCTTTAAATCCTGCTATTGTATCTTCAAGACTTATATATTTTCCTGGGCTACCCGTGAAAACTTCTGCAACGAAAAATGGTTGTGATAAGAATTTTTCAATCTTTCTTGCTCTTTCAACTACAAGTTTATCCTCTTCGCTAAGCTCATCCATACCTAAAATGGCAATGATATCTTGTAAATCTTTGTATTTTTGAAGTACTGATTGAACACCACGAGCAACTTTATAATGTTCTTCTCCAATGATATTTGGATCAAGCATTCTTGAAGTTGAATCAAGTGGGTCAACTGCAGGATAAATACCCTTTTCAGCAATAGCTCTATTTAAAACTGTTGTAGCATCTAAGTGAGCAAAAACAGTTGCTGGAGCTGGATCGGTTAAGTCATCAGCTGGAACGTAAACAGCTTGAACTGAAGTAATTGAGCCTTTTTTAGTTGAAGTAATTCTTTCTTGGAATTTACCCATTTCACTTGCTAAGGTTGGTTGATAACCCACAGCTGATGGAATTCTTCCTAAAAGTGCTGACATTTCAGAACCTGATTGTGAAAATCTAAAGATATTATCAATAAACATAAGCACATCAAGACCCATTTCATCTCTAAAATACTCAGCCATTGTTAAACCTGTTAAAGCAATACGATTTCTTGCCCCTGGTGGTTCATTCATTTGTCCATAACATAGAGCAACTTTGTCTAAAACATTACTTTCTTTCATTTCATTATAAAGGTCATTTCCTTCACGAGTTCTCTCACCCACACCTGCAAATACAGAATAGCCGCTATGCTTAAATGCAACATTGTGAATAAGCTCCATAATAATAACAGTCTTACCAACACCTGCACCGCCAAAAAGACCTACTTTACCACCTTTTGCATAAGGAGCAAGTAAATCTACAACTTTAATTCCTGTTTCAAAAATCTCACTTTTTGTGCTTTGATCTTCAAAAGCTGGCGGATCTCTATGAATTGCCCATTTTTTATCAAAAGGAATTTCTTCACCTTCATCAATCAAATCTCCAGTAACATTGAAAATTCTTCCTAAAACTTTCTCACCAACGGGAACACTAATAGGAGCACCTAAAGCCTCAGCTTTTAAGCCCCTTACCAAACCATCTGTCATATCCATAGCAATAGTTCTAACTCTATTATCTCCTAAATGAGCTGCTACTTCTAAAACAAGTTTATGCTTTTTTCCTTCACTTTCAAAATTTACAACAATTGCTTCATTAATTTGAGGTAAATAGTCGTTAAAATCTACATCAACAACCGGACCTAATACCTGTGAAATAAATCCTTGCATTATTTATCTTCTCCTTAAAATTTACTATTTCATTGATTCAACACCACTGATAATTTCTATAAGCTCAGTAGTAATAGATTCTTGTCTTGCTTTGTTATAAGCTAAATTTAGTTGTTTCACTCTTGCCTTTGCGTTATTAGTTGCATTATCCATAGCTTGCATTCTTGCGCTATGCTCTGCCGCCAAAGAATCGATTAACGCATAATACATATTATACTCAAAATATGTTTTCATTAAATCTTCTAAAAGCTCAGTTCCTTCCGGTTCAAGCTCTAAAAGAGAATTATGAGTCTGTTTAATACTCTTTGGTTCAACTGGAATAAGATGATTAATTTTAAGTTCTTGGGTAATCATATTTTTATAACCATTATGAACTAAAATCACTTCATCTGTATTTCCATTTAAAAAATCATCTACAGCAGCATGAATTACTTCACATGCTTTCTCATAATCAGGACTAGAACTAAGATGGAAATATTTCTCTAACAATTCTATTTTTTGAAAATTAAAATATTCAATCCCAGTTTTACCTATAGCTCTAAGACGAATATTAATATTTTTTGCTTCATATTCTTTTAGCATTTCACTTACTGTTTTTAAAGTCTTAATATTAAAACCACCACATAAACCTTTATCTGCAGTGATAAATATTAAATCTACGGTTTTAATTTGTTCTTTTTTACGAAACAAAGATAAACGCATATCATCTTCATTGTGAACAATTTTATTAATCTGAAATGAAATTTCACTCAAAATTTCATCGATTTTTTGTGCATAAATTTTTGATCTTTTAGCTGCTTCTTCTGCTTTTTTTAACTTAGCAGTAGAAACTAGCTTCATAGCATTTGTAGTCTTTTGAGTGTTATGAACACTTTTAATTTTTCTTTTAATTTCTTTTAAATTAGACATAAAAGACCTTATAAATGATTTGCTTTAAACTCATTAATGGCTTTAGTTAGTTTTTCTTCCAAGTCAGAATCTAAAGCTTTTTTAGAGCGAATTTGCTCAAAAATATCTGGATGTTTTGCCTCAATAAAAGGATAAATTCCATCTTCAAATTCTTTAATTCTAGAAACAGCAATATCATCTAAGAAACCTTTGGTTCCTGCAAAAATTAAAACTACTTGTTTTTCAACGCTAAGCGGAGAATAAGGTGGTTGTTTTAAGAGTTCAACCATTCTTTGTCCACGTTCAAGTTGTTTTCTACTTGCCTCATCTAAATCACTAGCAAATTGTGCAAAAGCTTGGAGCTCTCTATATTGGGCAAGGTCAAGTCTTAATGTACCTGAAACTTGTTTTGTAGCTTTAATTTGAGCAGCCCCACCTACACGAGATACCGATAAACCAACGTTGATTGCAGGACGAATTCCTGAGTTAAATAAATCAGTTTCTAAGAAAATTTGTCCATCTGTAATTGAAATAACATTAGTTGGAATATAAGCAGAAACATCTCCTGCTTGTGTTTCAATTATCGGCAATGCCGTCAAAGAACCAGCACCTAATTCATCATTTAGCTTGCTTGCTCTTTCAAGCAATCTTGAATGAAGATAAAAAACATCGCCTGGATAAGCTTCACGACCTGGGGGACGACGCAAAATCAAAGACATTTCGCGATAAGCTACAGCGTGCTTACTCAAATCATCATAAACAATTAAAGCATGTTTTGCATTGTCTCTAAAAAATTCGCCCATGGTTACACCAGTATATGGAGCTAAGTACTGTAAAGCTGCAGGATCTGAAGCACCAGCATTTACAACAATAGTATATCCCATAGCACCATGTTCTTCTAGTCTTTTAACCACTTGTGCTACTGTACTTTGCTTTTGACCAATTGCAACATATATACAGATAACCCCTTGACCTCTTTGAGATATAATAGTATCAACAGCAACAGTAGTTTTACCTGTTTGTCTATCACCTATGATAAGCTCTCTTTGACCACGACCAATTGGCACAAGCGCATCAATAGCTTTAATTCCTGTATGCAAAGGCTCATGAACACTTTTTCTCGCCATAATACCTTTTGCTTTTTCTTCAACAAAACGATATTCATTAGCATTGATTACACCTTTAGCATCAATTGGTTCACCTAAAGCATTTACAACACGACCGATCAAAGCCTCACCTACTGGAACTTTAAGTAATTTCTTAAGTCTTTTTACAGAAGCACCTTCTTTTAAACCTTCTCCTTTTCCAAGTATAACAATACCTACACTCGACTCTTCAAGGTTTAAGGCCATTCCTTTATCACCATTTTCAAATTCTACCATTTCTCCAGCCATAATATTCTTAAGTCCATATACCTTAGCAACACCATCAGCTACAGAAATAATCTTTCCTGTTTCTTCAATTTCAAGATTTAAATCAAAATTTTCAATTCTTTCTTTGATTATTGAACTGATCTCATCAGCTTTAAATTTCATTTACTTTTTCTCCTTAGATAATTTTCAATATATATTCATTTAGCTTATTTTGAAGAGCTTTCATAGAAAAAGAAAGTTCATAACCTAATTCTTCCAATTCTATTTTAATGCTATCATCTTGACTGATTTTATTATTTAATTTAATATTTGCATTAAATTTTTTATTAAGTTTTACTTCAAGATCTTTAAGATTTTCTTGATTTAATTTTTCTTTAGAATATACAATACCAACAAAAATATTTTCTTTAAAAGCTTTTTGTCTTTCAAGTTCTTTAACTATTTGAGGAATGCATTCTAATCTTGAATTTTCAATCAAAAGTCTTAAAAAATTTTGAAAACTAGAATTTTTAATATCAAAAAAAGAATCAAGAAATTCCATTTTTCTTTCTTTTTTAATCTCATTAGATTCTATAATATTTTTAAATTTTGGCAAAACAAAAGCAGAATTTAAAATACACAAATTCTGATAAAAATCATTTATATCAGCTCTTGAAGCTATCGCTTTTGCATATCTTCTTGCAATTATATTTTCCATATTTAAGATACCTTCTTCATCATAAGTTCTATTATTTCACTCTGTTTTAATGTCATATTTGGATCAGAAAAAATTTCATTTAAAGTATTTGATACTAATTCTTTTTCCATTTTTCTAAATTCATAATCTTTCTGTTCCTCGAAATGTTTTTGAAGCAAATCCAACTCATCTTGAGTTTCTTTCTTAATATTTTGAACTAAGATTTCAGCTTCTTTTCTTGCTGTAACTAAAGCAGCAGCAGCATTTGCTTTAGCTTCTTCAAGTTTTTTCATCGTATCTAATTTCTTAGCTTTACTTTCTAAAAGTTTTTTTTGAATTTCATCAAGCTTAGAAGAAATTTTTACAATACGGTTTTTGTAAAAATTTTTAAATGGAGTTGCAACAAAATAATACAATATAGCCACAAAAATTAGAAAATTAATAGTCCTTGGAATAATATCATATTCTCCACTAACATTTGATGCACCAAAAGCATACAAAGGTAGCAAAAATATAATAAAGAATAACTTACTCATTTCTCTCCTCTTAAATTCTCTTTATGTTATTTTGCAAAGCTTGCTTAAGCTCAGGTAAATGTATGTTTAAATGTTCTTGTAATTCTTGTTTTTGAATAGCTAAATCTGCATAAAAGCTGGCCATTTTTCTTTCTAATTCTTCTTTCTTGCTTCTAAGAATTTGCTCCGCTTCTTCTTTAGCAGTAGCTATAGCACTTTGTTTAATTTTTTGAATTTCTTCTCTAGTGTTAATATGAATAGCTTCTAATTCATTATTCACATCTAAAACTTCTTGAGAATTTTCTTTTACTTTATTCTCGTCATTTTCTATAGAATCATTTCTTTCATCCATAAATTTTAAAAGTGGCTTATACAGCATACTATTTAAAATAACTATCATAGCTAAAAAAATAGCCATAGTAGCAAGCATTATGGAAGGATGCATATCTTCAAACATAATTCTCCTTGGTTAGAATTTTTGAAGGACTATTCTACCATAAAAAAGCTAAGATTTTGGTTAAAACTTTTCAAGCATTTTGATTAATTTTTTAATTTTATCAATATTTTCTAAATGAATTACAAAATCATTATTTTTATTTTTGCAGTCAAATCCAAAGCGATTTAGTATGTGTTTTAATTTCTTTATTTCATCTTCAAATTCTTGATTAGGTAAGCTTTCATTATTTTTTATTTTTTTAACTATTTTTTCGGTATCTCTAACATTAAGTTTTTGACCTATTATACTATCAACCAACATTTTTTCATCTTTTTGATCTAAACCAACCAAAACTTTAGCATGACCCTGAGAAATTTTTCCAGAAGCAATCAACTCTTGAGTTCTAATATCTAAATTCAGAAGTCTTAAAGTATTTGTTATTTGAGTACGAGACTTATGAATAAGTTCTGCTAAATTCTCTTGTGTAATTTTATGAACTTGCATTAAATCCTTATAAGAATTAGCAAGCTCAATAGGGTTTAAATTCTCTCTTTGTATATTTTCAATAAGAGCCAATTCTCTAAGCTTATTCTCATCAATATCAGCAATAAAAGCTAGAATTTCTTTTTTTCCTAATGCTTTCACTGCTCTTAAGCGACGTTCTCCAGCAATTAAAATAAATTTACTATTTTTTTTAAATACAATAATAGGCTGAATAAGTCCAAATTCTTTGATAGAATTAGCAAGCTCATCTAAAGCTTCTTGATCAAATTTCTTTCTTGGCTGAAATGGATTGGGTGAAATTTGATCAATTTCTATCATAGTGCTTTGATTTTTATCAAAACCCAATTCTTTACTATAAACAGTATCCATATCACTGATTAAACTGCTTAAACCCCTATCTTTATTTAACCCCATTATAATTATCCTAATATAGAATACGCCAAATTTTGATAAGCAACAGAACCTGGCGATTTAATATCATAAAGAATTATAGGCTTTCCAAAACTTGGACTTTCTGCAAGTTTTACATTGCGAGGGATCACAATAAAGTCATCTTCGTTTCCATTAATAGTAAAAAGTTGTTTTTTAAAATTTTGTTTCAAATCATCTACAACATCTTTAGAAAGATTATTTTGAGAGCTATACATTGTCGGTAAAAATCCACGAACCCTGAGTTTAGAATTAATAGTTTTTTTGATAATTTTAATTGTATTTAAAACCATAGCTACACCCTCAAGCGCATAAAATTCACACTGTATAGGGATAATTACACTATCGCTTGCTGCAAAAGCATTTATAGTAATACTTCCAAGAGCAGGCGGAGAATCAATAATAATAAAATCATACTCATCAATCACTTCTTGAATTTGATTTTTAAGCAGCATTTTTTTCTCATTATTTTCACCTTTAGCAAGCTCTTGTTCTATACCTACAAGACCTATATTTGAAGGAGCTAAATGAAGTTGTGGCAATTCTGTTTTTAAAATAATATCTGAAAGCTTTTTTCTTCCTATAAAAACATGGTAAATATTATACTCATAATTATTACGATTAAAACCAAGTCCTGTAGTCGCATTAGCTTGCGGATCAACATCGATCAAAAGTACTTTTTTTTCAGCCACAGCCAAAGAAGCGGCTAAATTTACTGCTGTTGTAGTCTTTCCTACTCCACCTTTTTGATTTGCTATTGTAATAATTTCGTTCATCTTAAACTATACACCCTTTTATCACCTAGTAAAATTGAACCATCTTCATACAAAAAAGAATTTTCAAGTGAAAAAACTTTACCTTCATGATGGACGCTAAATTTTCTTGATTTTTCGAATTCTAACATATACTTGCTAAAAATATTCTTCCATAAATTTTTTTTTTCTACTTTTTGCAAAAACTCACTCACTAAATCTTTAAGCGAAATTTCTATATCACAAAAAGCTGTATTTTGGGGTGCAAATTTAAGATTTAAACCCATACCACCTATGATAAAATTTGAAATTTTAGCACTTATAACTCCTCCAGCTTTTTTATCATCTAAATATAGATCGTTAGGCCATTTAAGCCAAATTTTAGAACCTTTTTCTTGTAAAACTTCTTTAAGTAAATAAGCAAAATAAATGCTCACAGAGGCCAAAGGTAAATCTTTTGGTAAATCTTCTTCTTTAATACAAAAAGAAAGATGTAAATTTCCTTTAGAGCTTTGCCAAGAATTTTCCCTACTTCCAACTCCATTTGTTTGTTCTAAAGCATAAATAGCAAAATTTCCATCAATCTTTCCATTGCGTATTTGCTTGCATAAAAAAAGATGAGTTGAGTCTATACTTTCAACACAAACTATCTTCACTTTTAAGCCTTTTTCCATTTAAATAAGTCCTACCATCAAGAACTTTTTTTCCACTTTCTTGAAGTTTTTTAATACGCAAAACTCCTTGTTTACAAGCAAGCAAAAAACTTTCTTTTTCCAATTCTAAAATTTCACCCATCTTAACATTTTGTTTTAATTCATCCACAAGTTCAAGCTCTAAGAATTTAAGTCCATTTTCCAAAAAAACTCCAGGCCAAGGAGTAAAAGCTAGATATTTTTGATAAAGTTCTCTTGCATTTTGCAAATTTATAAGTCCATCTTCTTTTTTGATTTTTCTACAAAGTGTTGCTAGACTTTCCTCTTGTTTTTTAGGGGTGATTTTATCGAAATTTAAAAGAGTAGAGAGGATGAGCTTAGCGGCCAAATTTGCTAAAAGTTCAAAAACTTCACTTGAATTTTTATCTTTTATATCACATTCTAAGCTTTCAAGTATAGCACCTGTGTCAAGCCCTTCTTCCATCAGCATGGTGCAAACTCCACTTTTTTCATCTTTATTTAAAATCGCACTTTGGATCGGACTGGCACCACGGTATTTTGGAAGTAAAGAAGCGTGCAAATTCACACAAGGTGCTAAATCCAAAATGGCTTTAGGTAAAATTTTTCCATAGGCAGCAACCACGATAAAATCAGGATTTAAATCCTTAATCTCTCTTATAATATTTTCATCTTTTAAAGAACTTGGAGTAAAAATAGGAATACTAGGATAATTTTGACTTAAAAAAGCCTTAGTATTACTTGGAGTTAAAATTTGCTTTCTACCTACAGCTTTATCAGGCTGGGTAAAAAGTGCTACGAGTTTAAAATTTTCATTTTCTACTAGTGCTTTTAAAATACAAGTTGCGTAAGATGGAGTACCCATAAAAATAATTTTTTTCATTTTTTCGCTTTGTGTGAAATTAAAAGTTTTAATTATAACTTATTTGATTTTAAAAGAGAATTTAATAAATTAATCACTCAAACAAAGTTCCACCTATTTGTTTATCTTCTAATAAAAATGTCTTTGCCACACTTAAATCAAAGCCACTTGCTAAAAACATTTTTTTATTGTGTTCAAGTAAAAATTTAGCTGCTTTAAGTTTGGTTACTATACCGCCTGTTCCGTGTTCACTGCCTGTTTTTATGGTTGCTTGCAGCCATTCTTCTTTGATATGAGTGATTTTTTCTAAACGTTTTGCATCACTAAATTCGCTAGGATTTTTATCGTAAAATCCATCAATATCGCTTAAAATCACAAGCAAATCCGCATCAAAAAAATGCGCAGCATAAGCACTTAAGCTATCATTATCACCAAAGACAATTTCTTCTATAGCTGTAGCGTCATTTTCATTGATAATAGGCAAAATTCCTAAATTTATCATCATATCGATAGCATTTTTTGCGTGTTTGGTAGCTTTTCTAGAGTCAAAATCCTTACCTGTAAGTAAAATTTGTCCACCTAGTTTATTAAATTTGACTAAAAGCTCGTTATAAACACTGATTAAAAAAGGTTGTCCAATAGCGGCTAAAACTTGTTTATTAATGAGGTTTTTTCTATCGATATCTAGTTTGGTGTGTCCTGCTGAAATCGCTGCTGAAGTTACTAAAATCACTTCATATTTTTCCATGAGTTTAGCTAAAAATGCGACTAAATTTTTAAGACGCTCAAAACTTAAAGTGTTTTCTTCGCTAATCACATGAGAACCCACTTTAACAACTATTCTTTTCATGCTTATTCCTTGAAAAATTTTTATAATTTTAGCCAAAATTTCATATAAACTAGTTATTGTTTGAAAAAATAGGGAGTGTTTGAAACTTTTAATATAAAACACTTCCTAGATTGTTAAAATTTTTATTTGTTATTTCTTAAAGTTTTAATTTCTTCTAAAAGCATGAATTTAAGTTCTTTAAGTCCTATTTTTTCAAGACTTGAGACTTTGATTAAAAAGCTTTGCGGATTATTTATTTCTTTGAGATAATTTTCTAACTCATTAATGTTTAAAGCAATTTGCTCGGCAAATTCTTCTCCTAAACTAACACTATCACTTTTTGAAATCATGATGCCAAATTTACGCCCAAAAAGTTCATTGGAAAATTTTTCAAGTTCTTTTCTTAGTACTATAAATTGTTCTTTTAAAGGCATTTGCCTCATAGGATCTAGCACGAAAAGTAAAAAGCTCGTTCTTTCTATGTGCTTTAAAAAGGCAAGTCCTAAGCCTTTACCCCCACTTGCTCCTTCGATAATCCCTGGAATATCAGCCATAACAAAGGAATTATACTCATCTACATCTACGAGTCCAAGTTTTGGAGTAAGGGTGGTAAATTCATAATTTGCAATTTCAGGTTTTGCATTTGAAACAACGCTTATAAGAGTAGATTTTCCCACATTTGGAAAGCCCACAAGCCCTACATCGGCAATAAGTTTAAGTTCAAGTCTAACTAAGCGACTTTCTCCTTTTATACCAGGTTGTGCGTAATCGGGGCGTTGATTAGTGGCGTGTTTAAAATGAGTGTTGCCAAGTCCGCCTTTTCCACCTTTTAAAAAAAGCTCTCTTTGTCCTTCTTTGGTAAGATCGAGTAAAATTTCATTAGTTTGCGCATCGATAACTTGTGTTCCTTCGGGCACTATAAGTTCTAAATTTTCACCCTTTTTGCCATTTTTATTGCGTCCCATTCCACCAGCACCATTTTGTGCGCGTAATTCTCTTTTGCCTTTGAAATTTACAAGAGTGTGGGTATTATTATCACATACGAAAATAATATCACCACCATTTCCACCATCTCCTCCATCAGGGCCACCGAGTGGAACATGTTTTTCACGGCGAAAACTTACAGCGCCTTTGCCACCATCGCCTGAAGCTAAAGTAATTTTAACACTATCAATAAACATTTAAATTGCCTTTGACTTTAAATTTATAAAGCTAAATTTGAGTAAATAAAAGAAGTTAAATTTATAAATTTAAAGTTTTCAAGACGCTAAAAAAGCGTCCTGAAAACTTATGCAGGATATACAGAAACTTTTTTTCTATCTTTATCTTTTCTTTCGAATTTTACAAAACCATCAATTAGAGCAAAGATAGTATGATCTTTTCCCATACCTACATTGTTACCTGCATGAGTTGCAGTTCCTCTTTGGCGGATGATGATATTTCCAGCTCTAACAAACTCACCACCAAATTTTTTAACACCTAAACGACGACCTATAGAATCGCGGTTATTTTGAGTTGAACCTTGACCTTTCTTGTGTGCCATTCTTTACTCCTTAAGCTTTGATATCTTTTACTACAACGCGAGTAAATTGTCTTCTAAAACCGCGTTTGAGTTTAGAATCTTTTCTGCGTCTTTTTTTGTAAATCACAACTTTTTTATCTTTTCCGTGATTGATCACTTCCAAAACAACTTTTGCACCTGCTACGAAAGGCGCACCTACCTTTAATTCTTTATCATTGATAGCAAGAACTTCACTTACTTCAATACTTGCTTTGCTTTCAGCTTCAAAGTGATCTAGTTTTAGCTCATCGCCAACACTTACTTTGTATTGCTTTCCACTGTGTTTGATAATAGCATACATTGCTTTTCCTTATAAATTGGTAGTACCATAAAGCACCGCAATAACGGATTTAAAAGCTTTAGTGGTTTAATAAAATTTCAATTTTACACAATTTTTCTTTAATTTTTGATGAATTTAAGAAAGGATTTAGAGTTTGAGAAAAATCAAACTCTAAAAATTTAAAAGCCTAGATTTACACCGCCACCTTCTTGGGTTTCATAATTTGCATCACGACCTATAGTATAACCATTTCCACTATTGCTACCAATTAAAGGTCTACAAATATCGCCTACTTTTACACTACCTTCTGTGATTTTTGCATAAGAAAGTTTAGGGCTTGTGCGAGTGATTTCAATACTTCCTGTTTTGCTTTCTACTCTTCCTGTATTTTCTTTTGTATAAGCATCTTTTATAACCTTCCCAAGAGCAAAACATTCATAAATATCACCTTGATTTAAGCTTTGAGAAAATACTACTTCATTGTTTTCAACGCTTGCAACTTTCAAAGGATAAATTGCATTTAAAATATCTCCTGCAATACGATTTGCAATTTGTTTGAGTGCGGTTTCATTGGCACTAAGACTATTGTCTTTAAGATTGACTTTCATACTTAAAGTATTAGAAAATTTAATTTGTCTTGTAGCAAATAAAAACACACGATAATCTACGATAACTTCAATTTCAGTTTTGCTTTTTCCTGTTAAATTGCTTGTTTTTTGTTTACCTTCAAGTCCTGAAATAGAAAACAATAAAATATAATCTGTTGCTAACACATTTTTAAGTTTATAAACTTCATCGCTAGCTGCGTCGCCACTTTTGATTAAAGCTTTTTCCATTTCATAATAGCCACTAGAATCACGGTCTAAAACATTAAATTTACGACTTTGCAATAAATCAGAAATGATTTTTTGTTGCAAAGCTGAGCCTATGCCTCTTTTTGCAGCATCTGGAGTAGAATCAAAAACAGTAATACTTCTTCTATTATCTGCACTTAAACCTGGAACTTGATACTTTTTTGTTGTTGTGGTTTTAAAAATCGTTACATTGGCTGTATATTTACCATTTGCATCTTGTTCAACACTATTGATTTCATAAGTATCGGCTCTACCTTTGGTGGCTTTTGAAATTTGCTCGCTGTAATTATCTTGTATGTTTGAACCTGAATTATCAGTTGAAACGCTAGTGTTAGATTTCTTAAGAGAATTGATGCTTACTCCGCTCATTTTTCCTATAGCTTCTATAATGGCATTGTTTATCGCATCTTCCCTAGTTAAACCTGTGCCTTCGCCTGTGCTTGATTTTGTTGAAGTTGTGGTTATAACTTTAGCATTAAGACTTAGGCTTAAAAATAAGCCTAAAAAAAGAATTTTAGTTATTTTCATCTTTTACCTTTAAAAATCATCCATGCTATTTACAACATTAGAACTTCTTTGTATGCTAGAAGATTTTTTAGCTTCATTTTTTGTTGCATTTGACTTTGAATTTAAAGCCTCATTTGTGTTGGCTAAATTTTCATAAGAATAAAATCTCACAGCTCCTACATGTTCAATACCATTTTCACTTGTATAGCTCCATTTTTTAAGAGTACGAATACCACGAATTTTACCGCTTGCGCTTGCTTTTATTTTACTATTTACTTTATCAATAATATTTGTTATGTTTTGAGTTTGTTCTTGAGTGGAACTATCATTAACATTAATACTTTGTTTGATGATTTCCTCGTAAGTATCACCAGTTGTTCTTTCATCTTTAAGACTTAAATTTGTATTAATAAACTCTATAATAGCAGCATCAGCCATAGCAAGTGCTGTTTCTTTGGCTCTATCTTCTAAAATATTTGTTTTTTTAGCATTACTAGGATCTGCTACATAACCCCAGTTTCCATAACTTAAAATAATAGGCGCACCATTTTCATCATAAACTAAGCGAATTCCATATTCATTTAAAAAGCCTTTTGTATCTTTTGGCAGATACTCACTTATTGCCTTGCCTTTACCCTTAATAGCACTCTGTCTTGCTAGTGCCATATCTTTTGCTAATTGGCGAGTTTTATTGGAAATAACAGCAATAACACCTACATCATACTCACCTCTTCTTTGTGTAACTATAGTTTGCACAGGAACAAGTCCACTCATAGAACCTATGGCATTTGTCATAGTTTTGTTAAGAAATTCTTGCTTTAATAAAGTCTTTTTTCTGTCTTCGCTTAAAGAATTTGCATCTATACCTAAATCTTTTAATGCCTTATCAAGCTGAGCACCAGCTAATTGTGTAAGTTTATTTAAAATTTGATCAACCTTATCACCTTTTGGCAATTCATCAAATTCCTTAGCATTAGTAGAATTGTCTGCTTCATAATTTTGAATCCTGCTTGTAGCAATTCTTCCAAAAGCATCTCTTATAAATTCGCTTTGCAAATTTAACATTGCTTTTTGATAAGCATTTTGTAAAGCTTGTGCAAATTGTGGAT
Source organism: Campylobacter sp. BCW_6460 (assembly GCF_001762705.1). Taxonomy (NCBI): domain Bacteria; kingdom Pseudomonadati; phylum Campylobacterota; class Epsilonproteobacteria; order Campylobacterales; family Campylobacteraceae; genus Campylobacter; species Campylobacter sp. BCW_6460. The sequence continues at coordinate 46,501 of NZ_MJXI01000001.1, forward strand.
CAGTATCATTTACAGCAACAGTACTTTTTCCCGTATAAAAAGTTTTTCCATCTTTGGTTATACCATATTCTATACCGAAATTATCGGCAAATTCTTCAAAAAAATCTTCAATTGATTTTGGGGTAATATCCTTAGTACTTGCATCAGACATTTCATTTTGAGTATTTATATCTTGTTGTGTAATTTCTACAGGCTGGGAACCTTGTGCATAAAGTAAACTTGCCATAACTAAAGAGCCAATAAATAATATTTTTTTCATTTCATATCCTTTTAAAAATCATAAAAAAAGCTCAAGCTAAACACTTGAGCTAAAAATTTTATTCATAAATTAATTTTTATTTTACCAAGTAACTGATTTACTAGAACCAGTTTTATCAATAGTTTGCTCATCTTCCCAATAAACTAAACCTGATGTTAAATCAGTAAGTCTTAGTAAGAAAAAGTATTCTACTTGAGTTTTACCATTGCTAAGTTTTACATTATCTTGTCTAATTTTACCCGCAAGAGAAAAATCAGGCGATACCAATGTCCCTTTTTTTGCTATGGTTTTTTGATTAAACTCATCATTATCTCTTAATTCTCTTACATCTTCACTCATGCTATCAAGCGCTCCGCCTGCAGCAACTGCCGAAGTTAGAACAAATTTACCTGATTTTCTTAATGCAGAAGTAATTTTTGCGGTGAGTTTTTCAGTATCGATTCTTTGCGGGGTATCATTCACAACCCTACCAATAGCAATAACCTTTCTTGTACCTGGTTTAATATTTGCAAAAGCAGGATCGCTTAACATACTATTTATCATAGTTTCAGCTGCACTTTCAAAATCTTGTCTATCAAGACCCAAGGTTAAAGCATCGCCTTTTTTTACCTGACTTGCCTTTCCATCTGTATAAGCTGTTTGCGCACAACCACTAAAAAGCAAAGCTCCAATAAGAGCTGTTCCTAAAATTTTTGTTTTTTTCATGATTTATCCTTCCTAAAATGAGATTAATTTTTTGCTTTAATTTCTAATCTAAAATCCTTCGCTCTTATATCAGATGCAAGTTTACGAAGAATTACCTCTTGTCCTGCTGGAATTCTAAGGGCTTGATAATCCTCATTTAAAACATCTCTTAGCACAAAACCATCTTTATCTAACCAATCTACTTTATAAATTACATCTTTAGCAAAAGTACTGCGTAAAATCACTTCAAATTCTAAATAACCATTGCTATTTATACGCTTTTGAAATTGTTTTACTAAACTTTTTGGTAAATTTGAACCTAAAATTACAGTATTTTGATTTGAATTTATTTGATAACTTGGTGCACAAGCACTAAGTAAAAACATTAAAATAAATAAAATAATTTTTTTCATCTTTTAGCCTTATTTTTCCATGATAGCAACACTTGCAGGTAAATACGGAGCAAAAGAACGCACTACAACAAGAGCATTTTTATTTTTATCCAATGATTTTTGAAACAAAATATTGCCTTGTGGATCTTTGATTTCTAAATTTCCGTCGTTTTCTATTGTTGCTATGGCAATACTTTTTGGTAAACCTCTCCAAGAACGCACATCAGCTTTGTTGGTTGCAGCAGTTGCTACTGCTGTTGCAAGACTTAGCCATCCACCTGTAGAGTCATTATTTGCAACAGTTACATTTAAAGTGGTTTTAATTATAGTTTGAGCTAAGGCTTTAGCAATCATTGCAGGCATATTTATTTTAAATTCAGTAGCGACAATATTGTCTAAATTTACAAAATCATTTGTATTTTGACCATTTATATTTAAATTTGCAAAAGAAGCTTCCCTTTTTTTCAAGGTTTGTAAAGCAATATTTGTGCTAATAATTTTTTTATCCACTATAAAAGGTAAGGTTAAAGCAAATTCATCCTTAACTACACCAAATCCATTTTCATAAACTACAAAAACATATTTTTTAGCTTTTTTGACTTTTATTTTTGTGGCATATTCTTTAAAAATTTTAGCCTCTTTTTTGATAGTTTTGTTTTTTGGATAAATAATAGCTACTTCTCTAAATAAATCTGCAGCTTTTCTATAATCTTTATCCATAAAGAAAAATATTGAAGCAAGATAAGTCGCATAAGGATTTATGAAATTTTTTGTTGTATCAAATTCTTTAAATAAGTTGCCATATTGCTCTTCTATAACTTTTGAATTTTCATTCATATTTTTATCATAATTTTTATCTTCTTTTGCCTTATCTAAATCAGCACGATTTTTTTCAATTTCTTTAGCAAAATATTCTTTTGCCTTATCTTGACGCATTAAAGCACGATTAAACTCAACTCTTGCATTTTCATAATCATCTTCTTCCATATAGTTTAGAGCTTTATATATATTAACCATAATTCTTTCATATAAAGAACCATCATAATCAACTATAGTATCATTAAGCAAGGTTGTACCAACAAATTTAGCTGCTTTAGAGCCTACATTTTCTAAATCCACATCATATTTATAAGATTCTTCCGCAGCATCAAAAAATACATTACTTTTGTTAAAATCACCACAATTTCTAGCAATCAAACCTGCATTTAATCCTGTATAAATGACATCATCATTTTTTTTAATTTTTTCTAAATTTTGATTGAAAAAATCATCACCACAATATTTTTGTGTTAAAGCATTTTCAAATGTTGTATTTTGTTTAACCTGATTAACACAAGCTGTTAAAAAAAGGCAAACAATACCTGAAAAAATCAACCCAACTTTTATCTTCATTAAATTCCTTTCTTAAAGAAAATTAAAAATGAATATTATAGCGTAGTATATACTTAAAAACTAATGAAAAAATTTTCACCCTAGGAGAAAAACCTAGGGTTTGATTTAAATAAGCATAGGAGCTAATACAAAGCCTAATGCTACAGCAATTGCAATAGCTAAAACTCCTGGTATAAAGAAAGAGTGATTAAATATAAATTTACCAATTCTAGTCGTTCCTGTATCATCCATTTGCACAGCGCCAAGTAAGGTTGGATAAGTTGGAAGCACAAAAAGTGCTGAAACTGCTGCAAAACAAGCTACAAGCATATAAGAATCATGCGGATTTGTTGCTGAAATTCCTAAAGCGGTGATAATTACAGGTACAATAGCCTTTGCGGTTGCTGCTTGAGAATATAAAAGCATACTTGCAAAGAAAAATGCAACTGCTAACATAGCAGGGGTTTGTTTAACCCAGTCGCCTGCTACTTCTTTAATAGAAGCTTCGTGTCCTGCAACAAAAGTATTTCCAAGCCATGCTACACCAAAAACACAAACACAAGCAGTCATACCACTTTTAAATACACTAGTGTCAAGAATTTTACCTGGTTCAACTTTACAAAGCCAAGTGATCAAAGTTGCTGCAGTAAGTAAAAAGCTCATAATAGCTGCATCTCTTGGAACCACAACAGGATCAATCCATTTAATATTACTTGAAATTGCAGTTGCATAAAGTACAACTGCCAAAACAGTGATCAAGAAAATTCCTACTGAAAGTTTAGCACCTGGTTTATCTTCACCATGTAAAATAGCTCCTGCATCTTTAACAAGTCCTGCTTTTAAGCGTTCTTGATAAACGCTATCTTTGCTTAAATCCATAGGAGTGATTAAACTCACTATAAAAGCTGTAAGCATACAAGCTATAAAAGTTGTACCGATCCAAATTCCAATTAAAGTTGGATAATTCCATCCAAGTGGCTCTAAAACGCCGCTCATATAAACCACAGCTGCACTTACAGGAGAAGCAGTGATTCCAATTTGCGAAGAAACAACCATTAATGAAAGTGGAACACTAGGTTTTATGTTTTGAGATTTTGCAACATCAACTACAACAGGCATTAAAGAAAATACTGCATTTCCTGTTCCTGCTAAGATTGTAAGCAACCATCCACAAGCTGGAGCTAAATAATTTATAAATTTAGGGCTTGATCTTAAAATTTTTTCTGTCACCCTTACCATATAATCAAGTCCACCTGCTTGTTGCATAGCAGAAATTGCTGCAATAGCTGCAGCAATAATTAAAATAACATCCCAAGGAATATTACCAGGTTTCATACCTAAAACAAGTCCTAGTATAACTACACCCAATCCTCCAGCATAACCTATAGCAATACCGCCTAGGCGAATACCGATAAAAATTGCCCCAAGAAGGACGATTACTTGCAAAATTATCATTATATCCATATTAAATCCTAAAATGCTATTTTTTAGCTTCCATGTGAGGATTTAGCATATTTGATGGTGTTAAAATTTCATCAATTTGTTCTTTACTTAAAAGCCCTCTTTCAAGCGCAATATCAGCCACTCTTTTTCCAGTGTTCATTGCCTCTTTAGCTATAGAAGCTGAATTTTCATAACCAATATAAGGATTTAAAGCTGTTACTATACCTACTGAATTATAGACAAAGTCTGAACAAATTTTTTCATTTGCAGTAATACCATCTATACATTTATCAGCTAAAGTATACATTGCTTTTTCTAGCATTACAATAGAATTAAATAAGCTATATGCTGCAACTGGTTCAAAAACATTAAGTTGTAATTGTCCACCCTCGCAAGCAAAAGTTACAGTTACATCTGCTCCAATAACAAAATAACAAACTTGATTAACTACTTCAGGAATAACAGGATTTACCTTACCTGGCATGATAGAACTACCTGGTTGCATTTTTGGAAGATTAATCTCATTAAGACCACATTTTGGACCACTACTTAAAAGTCTTAAGTCATTACATACTTTAGAAAGTTTTGTTGCAACACGTTTTAAAACACCTGAAATTTGTACATAAGCTCCCGTATCTTGAGTCGCCTCGATCAAATCCTCAGCCACAGTATATTCAAAACCTGTCACTTCTCTTATTTTTCTTTCTACAACCTTCGGATAATCAGGGTGAGAATTAATTCCCGTTCCAATAGCAGTTCCGCCCAAATTGATCTCTAAAATCAATTTTCTAGCTTCTAATACTCTTTGTATATCTTCACCTATCATTACGGCAAAAGTTTTAAATTCACGACCTAAAGTCATAGGTACAGCATCTTGCAGTTGGGTTCTACCCATTTTAAGAACATCTTTAAATTCTTCAGCTTTTCTCTCATAAGCTTTTTTTAGATGTTCCATAGCTTTTGCCAAATCACTTAAATAATCATGCAAAGCAAGGTGTAAAGCTGTAGGATAAGCATCGTTAGTACTTTGGCTTAAATTAACATGATCATTTGGATGAAGATATTGGTATTCACCTTTTTTATGACCCATAAGTTCAAGTCCTATGTTTGCTATAACTTCATTAGCATTCATATTTGTACTTGTTCCAGCACCTCCTTGGATCATATCTACTACAAATTGATCATAATACCCGCCTTCTAAAATTTTATCACACGCTTTAATAATCGCATCTTGGATATTTTTATCCAAAAGACCTAATTCATGATTTGCCATAGCTGCAGCTTTTTTTACTCTAGCCAAAGCTCTAACAAAGCGAGGAAAATCTTTTAATCTATCATGAGAAATATCAAAATTTTCAACAGCTCTAAAAGTTTGCACTCCATAATAAACCTCATCAGAGATTTCCAATTCCCCAATAAAATCATGTTCTTTTCTTGTTCCCATTTTGAACCTTTCATAAAAGTATTTTAATTTAAATCAAAAATTTTTGATTTAAATCATAAAATAATGATATTGCATTTTTAGTTAATAATTGGTTAATAATTAAAATACTTTCAAAATATAATAAATTAAGTATTTTTATATCCTACTTATGTCTTTATATTTAATTTTTATTAATATAAAAAATTTTATTTACTTCAAAAAAAATTAATATATTTTTGCAAGCTTTTTTTTGCTAGAATAAAATTTTTAATAATTTAAATAATTAGGGATAACATGGAAGAAATTACAATAAACATAGATAAGATTAAAATAAATGATGACTGGAAAGAATTTTTAAGAGACGAATTTCAAAAAAAATATTTTCTAGAAATCAAAAAACAATACCTAAATGCGATTGATCAAAATATAATTATTTATCCGCCTGCAAATTTAATCTTTAATGCTTTTAATTTATGTCCCTTAAAAGAAATTAAAATTATTATCCTAGGACAAGATCCCTATCATCAACCAAACCAAGCAATGGGGCTTAGTTTTTCGGTTCCAAAAAATGTAAAAATCCCACCAAGTCTTAATAATATTTTTAAAGAATTGCAAAATGATTTAAACATCACTCCAGCAAAAAGCGGAGATTTAAGCTCTTGGGCAAAACAAGGAGTTTTGCTCTTAAACTCTATTCTTAGCGTTGAAGCAAATAAAGCAGCTAGTCATAGTTCGTGGGGTTGGCAAGAATTTAGTGATGCTATAATACATAAATTAAGCAATGAAAAATCAGGGCTTGTTTTTATGCTTTGGGGAAATTACGCAAAAAGCAAGGAGATTTTGATTGATAATACTAAGCATTTGATTTTAAAAGCAGCTCACCCAAGCCCTTTAGCTAGAACAGGATTTTTAGGTTGTAAGCATTTTTCAAAGGCTAATAAATTTTTAAAAAAAGTTGGTAAAATTCCTGTAGATTGGAAAATAGTTTAAAAAATTATTTTAAATTTTAATAAAAATATTAAAATATATTTATTTATTTAAAAATAAATCGTATTTCTATGAAATATATTATAATAAAACAACTCAAAAATTAATTTTTAAGGAGAAAAATGAAAACCATTGGTATTATAGGCGGAATGAGTTTTGAAAGTACTATTACTTATTATAAAACAATAAATCAAGCTATAAATGATAAATTAAAATCTTTAAATTCTGCAAAAATTTTACTTTACAGTGTTAATTTTGAAGAAATAGAAAATTTACAAAGCCAAGATAAATGGCAAGAAGCTGCGCAAATTTTAACTCAGTGTGCTAAAAAATTAGAACTTGCAGGGGCTAGTTTTATAATAATTGCAACTAATACTATGCATAAGGTTTTTGATGAAATTCAACAAAACATAAATATCCCTATTTTGCATATTGCAAAAAGCTCTGCTAAGGCTTTAAAACAAGAAAACATACAAAAAATTGGTTTATTGGGTACTAAATACACAATGACTCAGGATTTTTATAAAAAAATGCTTATTGAAGAAAATATTAGCGTTATTATTCCTAGCGATGAAGATATAAAAATCGTTAATGATATTATTTTTAATGAGCTTTGCAAGGGTAAAATCAAGCAAGAATCTAAAGAAAAATATTTAAATATTATAAAAAAACTACAAGAAAAAGGTGCAAAGGGAGTGCTTTTAGCTTGCACTGAAATTGGTTTATTAATATCCAAAAATGATACAAATATCAAAATTTTTGACACAAGCCTTATTCACGCCCTTGATGCTGCTAATGAAGCTTTAAAAGATTTATGATTAAAAGATGCCCAAAAATGGGCAAATTGCAATATTTTGAAAAGATTTATACTTATATCGGTTTAAATCTTATCTTGCTTTATAGTTTGCTATCTTTTTCTAATTGATTGATATTTAGCATTATAAATTTATAGCTTAGATAAATTACTAAAGGCCAAGTCAATAAAAACAAAGCATGTAACATTTTTTCTCCTTAATATGCGTGATCATCGTTTGCGATTTCTTCGCGTGTGATTTTTACCTTATCCATTGCATTCCAAACATAGATAATATAAGCTAAAACAAAAGGTACAAGCAAAGACACATAAGCCATGACGCTTAGAGTATAATAGCTTGAACTTGCATTTTTTAAAGTTAAAGAACTTTGTAAATCACTTAAAGATGGGTAAAAAGCACTTTGACCTAAACCAATACTTGATAATAAAGCAAAAACTATTAAAACCGTTCCAAGTCCTAGAGTAAAAATAGCCTTAGAACAACCTTTTGCTCCTTGAACCATACCTAAAAGCACTAAAATCACACCAATAACAAGCAAAACAGCAAAAATCATTTGATTTAAGAAATTATATAAATATAAATTCGCATTCATGCTTACAGTTCCATTTGCATCTACACTAAAACCATCTTTTAAGAAAATCCACGCTAAAAAACCTAAGAAAAAAGGTAAAAATAGAATGCTATTGATCATAAGTTTTTTCATAGCTCTTATTTTGATATTCTCATCATTGATATTGTTCATAAAATACGCTGCGCCTAAAAGCCTTGCTAAAAATACCAAAGCTAAGCCTAAGAGATAATTAAAAGGATTGAGTAAAAGTTCTAAGCCGTGCAAAGGGTTTTGCCAAGAAACAAAATTATGCTCATTTAAGATAAATTCAGAACCGCTAAAAAAGCTACTTACTGCAACTCCGATTAAAAATACCCCTAAATATCCATTGATTTTAAGAAAAATTTCATAGGTTTTAGAGCCATAAACATTATTTTCTTTTTTACGATACTCATAAGCCACAGCTTGTAAAATAAAACAAAATAAAATACAAAGCCAAGCCCAATAAGCTCCGCCAAAACTGGTACTATAAAAAAGTGGAAAAGCTGCAAAAGCTGCTCCGCCAAAAAGTACGAGAGTTGTAAAACCAAGCTCCCATTTACGCCCTAAAGAATTGACTAGCATGGTTTTTTCAAGCTCATCCTTGCTAAGCTCATCGATTAAAGTCTGTCCACCTTGGACAAAAAACATAAAAACTAAAAGTCCACCGAGCAAACTTAAAATCAACCACCAATAAATTTGCAAACCTTCAAGTTCTAAACCAAAAAACATTATTTTTCTCCTTTGCCCATAAGTGGAGTATGTCCTGCATGTGCGTCAAAACCTTTTTTAATCTGAGTAAGTATTATTTTAACTTCTGCAATCAATAAGGCTGTAAAAAGTACTGCAAAAATCCAAAATGAAATTTGAACATTGACTTTTCCAAGTTGTGTTGCTGCGATATGTACGGGAAGTAAGTCTTGAATTGCCCAAGGTTGTCTGCCTACTTCAGCAACAATCCAGCCTGCTTCAGCGGCGATATAACCCAATGGAATGGATAACAAACACACCCAAAGTACTTTTCTAAATTTCTCAATATCATTTGCCATAGTAAGATAAAGTGTAACGATGAAAAGTAAAAAGAAAAAACTTCCTAAAGCAACCATAATATGAAAGCTATAAAAAGTTAAAGCCACAGGCGGAATAGTATCACTTGGTTTTTCTAAATATCCATAACCAAAATCTTTAAAATGAGTTTCTAAAATAGATTTGTGATTTGCCATAGCTATTGTATCATTGTTTTCTTTAGCAAGTTTATAGTCTTTTAGAGCTTGTATAGCGATTTTTCCTCTATCGATACGATTTTGCATAGGTTCTATACCTTTGCTTTCATTTCCATAGATTAAATCTTCAATTCCTGGAACAAAAGAATTTGGATCACGGTTTCCTAATATAGAAAGAGCGTAAGGTATAGTAATGTCAAATAAAAACACACTTTCGTTATTGTCTATGGTTTTTTTAGGGTTTAAAATTCCAAAAGGCACAAGCCCTGCACGATGTTCACCTTGATAAACCCCTTCCATAGCTGCAAGTTTCATAGGTTGAGTTTGAGTTACACGATAAGCACTTTCATCTCCGCTGAAAAACAAAAAGATTGAACAAACCAAACCAAAACTAGCTCCTACAACTAAGCTTTTTTTAGCCTCGATAATATAACGTCCCTTTAACATAAACCAAGCTGAAATTCCTATTACAAATAAAGCTGAAATCACATAACCGCTGCCTATGGTATGTAAAAATTTTGAAATAGCCACAGGAGAAAGTGCTACTTCAAAAAAGCTTTGCATTTCATTTCTTGCTGTATCAGGGTTAAAGCTCATTCCTACAGGATATTGCATCCAACCATTTGCCACTAAAATCCAAAAAGCAGAAAGATTACTTCCTATAGCCACACACCAAGTTGAAAGTAAATGAAAACCCTTACTTACTTTATCCCAGCCAAAAAACATAACTGCAAAAAAAGTAGCCTCTAAAAAAAATGCCATAATACCTTCAATCGCCAAAGGTGCACCAAAAATATCTCCCACAAACCAGCTATAATTTGCCCAGTTTGTTCCAAATTCAAATTCCATTATAATACCTGTAGCTACACCGATAGCAAAATTTATAGCAAATAATGAAAGCCAAAATTTGGTGATTTTTTTCCATCTTTCATTTTTAGTTTTTACATAGATAGTCTCCATGATAGCAATGATAAAAGATAAGCCTAAGGTTAAAGGCACAAACAAAAAATGATAAAGTGCAGTTAAAGCAAACTGCGCTCTTGACCAATCAACGCTATTAAGTTCGTTCATTTATTTTCCTTCGAGTGTAAGATTTTTGAGTACAAAAGTGCTTTTTTCTTTGTCGCTTTTAAAAATAGAATTAAAATTTACATCAAAAACAAAAAGTTTTAAAATCACAAACATAACAAAAAGTTTGATAAAGATAATTTTCCAAAGGGTCTTTCCAAGAGTTAAATTTTTAAAACCTTCTTTGTAAAAATTAAAAATTTGAGAAATACTAAAATATAAGTGTTTAAGATGCATGTAAATTCTACCTTTAAAAACAACAAAATAAAACATTTTAAGAAGCGGAAAATTATAATGAAAATTATGTTATTATTTTCTTAAAAAATTTAAATACATAATCAAGGTTTTTAATGCAAAAAATTAAAGTTTTTATTTTTTTTATGATTTTTTTCTTTAATGAATGTTCTTCTAAATTTTGAAAATGTAAATCCTTTGGGGCGTTCATTTGGAGAATTTGAAGATACTAATTCTTTTTCTTTAAAACTAGGACTTGAACCTATTTTTCCTACTAATCAAGAAATTCCAAGTTTAATTAGCAATGCTGATTTAGCACTTATTACTCCTATTTACCCCACCTTTAACTAGTAGCATCAACAATAATGCAATAAGACAACTTGCAAGTGAAGCAAACCCCTTAGATATCTTAATGATACAAGAAATAGGAACTTTACTAAGAATAGCCACTCCAACAGGACGCCATGTGCAACAAGGTGGAACGCCTATTGATGAATATGAGTAGAATTTGAGGACTCTTTCAAGACCTGATAGGGTTTTTATTTATTATTCTCGCGTTGATGTAGGAGCTAATCGTGTAAATTTAGCTATAGTTTCAAGACCCATTATAGGAATTCGCGATGGAAGTGATGCTTTTTTCAATATCCATGTTTTAGCCAATGAAGGAACAGATGTAGGAGCAATTATCACAGCCCATAAATACACATTTTGTAAATATACCTCAAGTTAACTGGATGATAGCAGGGGATTTTAACCGTGATCCTTCTACTATAACAAATACAGTGGATAGAGAATTAGCAAATAAAATTAGAGTGGTTTTTCCAACTAGTGCAACTCAAGCAAACGGAGGGACTCTTGATTATGCAATTACAGGAAATTTAAACAGACAACAAGTCTATACTCCACCACTTTTAGCTGTGATTTTGATGCTTGCAAGTTTAAGATCTCATATAGTTTCGGATCATTTTCCAGTAAATTTTAGAAAATTTTAGGACATTTAATATGAAAAAAATTATTACTTTGTTTTTTATGTTTATAACTTTAGCCTTTGCAACTCCTACTGGAGATTTGAAAGATTTTACCGAAATGGTTTCTATAAGAAGCTTGGAAACGGGAATTTTTTTAAGTGCCTTTAGAGATATCTCAAAAGATCCTATTGATCAAAATTGGAATATTAAAGAAATTGTTTTAAGCAATGAGTTAAAACAAAAAGATAAATTAGCTAATGAACTTCCTTTTGGTTATGTGCAATTTACAAATCCAAAAGAAAGCGATCTTTGTTTGGCCATCCTAGAAGATGGAACCTTTGGAGCAAAATCTTGTCAAGATAATCTAAAAGATAGTAAACTAGAAACTGTATTTTCTATAACACCAACAACAACTTCAGCTGTGCAAATTTGTTCTTTAGTTTTGGAATCTGATGAATGTATGGTAACTTTTTAATCCAAATATTCCTACACAAAAACGCTTTAGAATAGCCCCTTGCACCTTAGATCCTAATTTTTTATGAAGTAAACGAACTAATGATTATAACTCCACCTTTAACAGCTTCTACCCCTTTAGAATAAAATTTTTTCTTATTCTATTTTTATATTTATTTAATATTTATGATATTACAAAAATACACAAAATAATCAATAACAACACAATATAGTTTACTTTACTCTATAATTTTTTTATTTTAATTTAATTTTTTGTTACAATAAATTTATACATAAATAATTATCAAGGAGGAAAAATTGGAGCAAATTTTAACATGGCAACAAGTTTACGACCCTTTTTCAAACATTTGGCTAAGTGCTTTAGTGGCATTTTTACCTATACTATGTTTTTTAGTTTGTTTGGTTGTTTTAAAACTTAAAGGTTATCAAGCAGGTTTTTTAACTGTTATACTTGCTACTTTGGTAGCTTTATTTGCCTATAAAATGCCTTGGAATTTAGTGGGCGCAAGTTTTATTCAAGGCTTTACAAATGGTATGTGGCCTATAGCTTGGATTATCATTGCGGCAATCTTTCTTTACAAACTTTCTATCAAGTCGGGTTCTTTTGAAATCATTAAAAAAAGCGTGATGAGCATTACTCCAGATCATAGAATTCAAGTGATTTTAATAGGTTTTTGTTTTGGTTCATTTTTAGAGGGTGCTATAGGTTTTGGTGGCCCTGTGGCTATAACTGCTGCACTTTTAGTAGGACTTGGTTTGCGTCCTTTGCAAGCTGCAGGACTTTGTCTTATCGCAAATACCGCTCCTGTTGCTTTTGGTGCGGTGGGAATTCCTATTATTGCTATGGCAAATCTTGTCGGCATAGAACAGCATTCAGTTTCTGCCATGGTAGGTAGAATGCTAGTTCCTTTAAGTCTTACTATACCTTTTTTCATAGTTTTTTTAATGGATGGATTTAAAGGCGTTAAAGAAACTTTTCCAGCTATTTTAGTTGCGGCACTAAGTTTTACAACTACTCAATTTTTAAGCTCAAATCACTTAGGAGCAGAATTACCTGATATTATCTCAGCTGTAGTTTCTTTAGCGGTTACAACTGTATTTTTAAAATTTTGGAAACCAAAAAATATTTTTAGATTTGATAATGAAAGCAATTTCACTCAAGATAACACTCTAAGCTTTAATCAAATTTTAAAAGCTTGGTCGCCTTTTATTTTACTCATTGTTTGTATTATCATTTGGACACAACCTTGGTTTAAAGCTCTCTTTGATAAGGATGGAATTTTAAGCTATACAAGCATTACTTTACAATTTAGCAATATCACAACTGGAATTTTAAGCCCTTCTATCACAGGCATAGGAGAAGCTAAGCCTTTATCTTTGGCTTTAGGTGTAGATTTAATCAATGGAAAAACCGTAGCTCAAGCAGGAACAGCGATTTTGCTTGCAGCTTTTTTAAGTATAGCTATTTTAAAAATCAAAGCTGAAGATGCAGCAGGATGCTTTTGGGCTACTTTAAAAGAAATGGCTATACCTTGTATCACCATAGGTTTAGTTGTGGCTTTTGCTTTTATTTCTAAAAATAGTGGTATGAGCACTACTTTAGGACTTGCTTTTGCACATACAGGTGATGCTTTTTCTTTCTTTTCACCAATCATTGGCTGGATAGGGGTATTTTTAACAGGCTCTGATACAAGTGCTAATTTACTTTTTGGAACCTTGCAACAAGTAAGTGCTCAAAAACTAGGTGTTAGTGAAGCTTTATTTTTAGCAGCTAATTCAGTAGGTGGGGTCGTTGGAAAGATGATCAGTCCACAAAGCATTGCTATAGCTTGCGCAGCAGTTGGGCTTGTAGGAAAAGAATCTGATCTTTTCAAATTCACATTAAAATATTCTGTAGCTTTTATTATTTTAATAGGAATTTGGACTTGCATTATAGCTTTTTTCTTACAAGAAATCATCCCTGAAGTTATAGTGAAATAATTAAAAAATTTAAGTTTTGCTTCAACAAATATTCGTTTTTAGAATATTTGTTGGAAAATTTACTTTGCTTTTATTTTTATAGGATTAGAATATTTATCCTAAATTATCCCAAAAGGAGAGATCATGAAAAAGGTGTATTTTTACGCCACATGCTTAGGAAGTGCTGCTATGCAACAAAGCGTTTTAAATGCAATAAAACTTTTAAGGCGTGAAGGTATTGAAGTGATTTTTAAAAAAAATCAAACCTGTTGCGCTCAACCTTCTTTTAACTCAGGTTATTTCGATGAAAGTCGTGAGATTGCTTTATATAATGTGGATTTATTTGATAAAGATTACCCCATCGTTGTGCCAAGCGGATCTTGTGCGGGTATGATGAGTCATGACTATAAAGAACTTTTTAAAAACAAACCTGAATTTTCTAAAGTCAAAGATTTTAGCTCTAGAGTCATAGAACTTTCACAATACCTTGATGAAGTTTTAAAAGTAGATTATGAAGATAAAGGTGCACCTATAAAAGTAACTTGGCATTCTAATTGCCATGCTTTAAGAGTGCAAAAAAGCATACAAGCGAGTAAAAATCTTATCAAAAAACTAAAAAATGTAGAATTAGTAGAACTTCAATACGAGGAAGAATGTTGTGGTTTTGGCGGAACTTTTTCAGTAAAAGAGCCTGAAATTTCAAATGCTATGGTAAGAAGTAAAATTAAAGATATACAAAATAGCGGTGCAAAATATCTCATCAGTGGCGATGGAGGTTGTCTTTTAAACATAGATGGCACAATGAAAAGAATGGGTTTAGATATAAAAGGCATACATTTATATGACTTTTTACTTAAACGCTTGGAAGGAGAAAGACTATGAGTCAAAAAATTCCTCACGAACAAATCGTTCAAATTAAACTCAATGACAAGCAAATGCAAGAAAATTTAATGACTGCCATGCATACTTTACAAAAAAATAGACTCAATGTTATTGATGCTAGATTTAAAGACTGGCAGGGTTTAAGAGCTAAAGCTAAACAAGCTAAAAACAATGCCTTAATGAGTTTAGAAGAAAGGCTTTTAGAATTCGAAAAAAATGCTACAAAAAATGGCATTAAAGTGCATTGGGCAAGTAGTGATGAAGATGCCTGTGAAATCGTCTATGAAATCATGAAAGAAAAAAATATTACCAAGCTTTTAAAAGGTAAATCTATGGCAAGCGAAGAAATAGGCCTAAATCACTACCTAGAAAAAAAAGGTTTAAAAGCTATAGAAACCGATCTTGGAGAGCTTATTTTACAGCTTAATGAAGAGCCTCCTTTACATATAGTTGTACCTGCTATACATAGAAACCGCCATGAAATCGGAGAAATTTTCAAAGAAAAATTAGGAGCGAATTTAGAAAACAATGAACCTGAAAGTTTAAATGCGGTAGCTAGAGAGCATTTAAGAAAAGATTTTGAAGGCTTAAAACTTGGACTTAGTGGGGTCAATTTTGCCATGTCAAGAGAAGGAGCTTTTTGGCTTATAGAAAATGAAGGAAACGGTAGAATGTGCACTACAGCACCTGATATTCATATCGCACTTTGCGGCATAGAAAAAGTCATGGAAAGCTTTGAAGATGCGGCTACTATGGTTTCTTTACTCACTCCTTCAGCCACAGGACAATTTATACCAACTTATAATAATATCATTACAGGCCCTAGAAAAAATGGGGATTTAGATGGTCCTAAAGAAGTGCATGTGATTTTATTTGATCACAATCGCTCTAAAATGTTAGCTCATGAGGATTATTATGAGGCTTTGCGTTGTATTCGATGTGGGGCTTGTATGAATTTTTGCCCTGTTTATGATCAAATCGGCGGACATGCCTATCAAACCACTTATCCAGGACCTATAGGAGAAGTAATCAGTCCTAATATTTTTGGTATAGATCATACAGGAGATATTTTAAATTTCTGTTCACTTTGTGGGCGTTGTTCTGAAGTTTGTCCAGTGCAAATTCCTTTGGCTGATCTTATTCGCAAATTAAGATGTGATAAAATAGGACAAGGTAAAAATCCACCTTTAGGAGCAAATAATGTTCATCGCAATGCCTTAGAAGCCTTTGCTTTTAAACAATTTAAAAATATCGCAACCAATGGCAATAAATGGCGTTTTTCACTTTCAAAAGCACATTATTTCAACTGGACGGTACAAAATTTCGCAAGCGTTTTACCTGTGATTAAAAAATGGCACGCTTTTAAAGAATTACCTCAAATTAAAATGGATCTTTATAAAGAAGTGCAAAAACTAGAAGGAGTAAGCTATGAGTAAAATCGATGAAATTTCAAGCAAAAGTAAAGCAAGTATTTTAGAACATCTTAAAAAAGCTTACAAAGAAACAACGTTCACACGCATTGAAAGTATAGATCCTGTAGAACATATCCAAACCACCCAAGATATGCTTGCAGAAATGAAACAAAAAATGAATGATAACAAATACATCGTTGAAAATGCTACAAAAGATACCTTAGAAGAAAAAATCAATGAAATTATCGCAAAATATGACTTTAAAAGTATGATTTATGGGCTAGATTTAAATTTAAATTTAGAACAAATCAAAGCAGAAAAAAAGATTTGCTTTGATAAAGAAATCGAAAATTTAAGATCTGAGGTTTTTCATAGTGATTTTTCCATCATTCATGCAAGAGCAGGGGTAAGCTCTCACGGAGTTGCACTTGTACCTTCAAGCAAAACTCAACCTAGAATGCTAAGCCTTGCACCTAAACTTTGTATAGTGCTACTTAAAAAAGAAAATGTTGTTAAAAGTCTTAGCGAGGCTTTAAATTTGGTAAAAAAAGAAAATGAAATCTTACCTACTAATATCTTATTTATAGCAGGGCCTTCAAGAACAGCAGATATAGAACTTATCACTATTTTTGGTGTTCATGGGCCACAAATTGCACATATTATTATTTACTGATTCTATACTAGAATCAGTAAGTCTTAATTTTTAATATTAATTATATATATTTTTTATATTATACAAATATAAATAAAATAAATAATTTTCAATTAATAATATTTTAATAAAATATAATATTTCACTCAAATATATGAAATTAATTTTAAATACAAAAATTAAAGAAGGTGCTTTTGGATAAACTAATTCCAACTTGGAATGAAAAATAGAGTATTCATGACACAATGATTGACATTCAACACCAAAAACTTTTTGAACTTGCAGCAAAAATAGAAAATATGGTTTATAAATTTGTTCAAAGAGATGAGTTAAAAGAAATTTTAATAGAACTTTTTAACTATAATAAAAGAACATTTTAGCAACGAAGAAGATTATATGCAATAAATTCATTATCCTTGTTTAAATGAACACAAAATCATGTATAAAATATCATTCATGATATGTCTTATCTTATACAAAACATAAAAACCACTAATGATTTAAAAGAGAAGCTTTACACAGTTTCTAAAAAATTGCTTTTAGAACATATACTCTATGAAGATATGAAAGTTGAACAATACAGAAGTTCTTCTTTAGCTTCTGAAGATGATGGGGGAGGTAAGCTTTGAAGAAGTCAAAGAAGAAAAAGATGATGAAAATGCAGTTTATCTTTATACATGTGAATGCGTAGGACAAATGCATGATGTACCTTTTGGAATTCATCAAAAATTCAACTTAAGGGTGTAAAATTTAAATGTAAAAAATGTAAAGAAGCCATACAGTTTTATAAAAAATATTCAGAAAATTTCTAATTAACTATTTATGCGTTAAAATAATAAATAAAGTATAAGTTAGTCAAAGAAGGAAATTTAATGGATAAAAAATAAAATATTTTATTTTGGATAAATTTGACTATTCCTATCCTATACTAACCAAAGATACAAAATGCTCATTTTGTGAAAATTTTTTCCCAATAGAATATAGCTCAAACTTAAAAACAATAGAAAAAGAATGTCCATTTTTCAATAATAAAATGGACATTAAACTTAAAAACTAAGCCTTAGTTTTACTTACAATATTAATAATATTTGAAGCCACTTCATCAGCAAGCTCTAAATGAGAAGTAAAGCCTACACAAGAACAATTAATCTCGCCTAAAACATATTTATCATTGCCCTTTTCATCAGTATCTAAAATAAAATCAGCCGTCCAAATCAATGGTAAGTCGTAATTGCCTAATCTTTCCCTTACCTTAGGAAGCTCGCCTAAAAACATATCCACCAAAGTTTTCCAATCTTCTGGCTTATCATAACGATATTTTGCCCCACTAAAAAGCGTAGCAGAAAAAGCATCGGCATCTTCGGCTGGTTTTTTATGTACTACATTTACAGGAGTGTTATAAAGCATTAAAAGTCTGATTTCACCTTCTTTAATGCGCGGTAAAAAAGTCATATCCACAAGCATACCATTATCACCTATGATATATTGCTCACAAAAATCCATAAATTCCCCAAGCTCTCTATGTTCTACATGATTATCCTTAGCTTCCGTACACTTGATTTTTGTGTTTAAAGGCAAACTATCTCCACTAACGCTACCCTCTACACTCACACGCCAAATTCCCTCTCCTGTAGAGCCACGATTTTGCTTTAAAACCCTTTCACCTTTAGCCAAACTTTTTGGAAAATTTTCTTTAAAAGTCTTAATATCATAGTAAGCATAAGTATCGCTTGGAACAAGATCAGTATCTGCTAATTTTGTAAGTGCATCTTTAGCACCATAACCTATCATAGCATCAGGATGAGGCATACCTACAAGCTTATCAGCACAAAGTTTTCTTAACATATTAAAATACTCATTTTCTTCTTTAAGATTGCCAGGATTGATGCGAGAAACATAACCATCAAAATTTTCTTTCACATATTTGTAAATTTCATCTTTTTTACTCACTTCAAAAAAAATCACCTCAGCATTCCAACCCTTAGCTTTTAAGGCATTTACCATAGGTATAGTATCTTTTCTATAACCATCTTCACCTTTATCACTCCCACCTTTAACTTCAAAAAAAACAATATTTTTTTTCATTATTTTACTCCTTATCTAAAATATAAATAATTATTGCATAAAAATATTACAAAAATTAAATAAAAATATTTATATATTTTATCTAGCGTTTATAAAACTGCTATTAGTCTTATAAGCGATTTCGATTAAGCTTTTACTTATCAAGTTTGATGCTTGTCCTTCTAGGCGGTTAAGAAATTTATCAATCTTATTTTCTTCTTTCCAAACGGGATTTGAAACATTAGCAAGTTTTTCAAGCTCCTTTTTAGCATTTTCATAATTACTAAGCTCATCTATAAGACCAAGCTCCTTAGCCTTGGCAGCTAAAAACACTCTTGCATTTGCCCATTGATCTTTTTTGTTAAGATCTAATGCTCTTTCCTTAGCAACAAAACCTGTAAAAAGATCATAACTTTGATCAATTAAACCCTGTAAAAAATTTCTTTCATTCTCATTCCAAGCTCTTGCAAAAGTTCCAGCACTTTTAAATTCACCTGCTTGAATAGTTTGTTCTTTAATACCGAGTTTATTAGCCAATCCACTTAAATCAGCTCCTTGCATAATCACACCGATAGAGCCTATAAAACTTGCCGGATTGGCTAAAATTTTATTTGCTCCAACTCCTGCTAAATAACTTCCACTTGCCATAGTTCCGCTTGCATAGACAAGCACAGGCTTTTTAATTTTTAAATCCTTTATAGCTAGAGCTAGTTCCATACTAGGAGCAAAAGCTCCACCAGGAGAGTCTACAACAAAAAGCACTCCTTTGATATTGCTATCATTTTTAGCATTGATAATTTTTTCTAAAACCGCAGAGCTATCAAAAATTTCACCCTTTAAATCAATGCGTTCTAAATTTGCAAGATTGGAGCTTGAATTTGCACTAGACATTAAAATCCATATAACAATCAACAATAAAACAAAAGTTTTAAAATAAGTATTGATAAATTTTATTCCACACCCTAAAGCCTTAAAAAATGATTTTAAAATTTGCATTCTTTTCCTTTTATAAATAATTTATCCACTTCCTTAGCATTTAAAATAAACTGCAAAGGAGCTTGCTTTTTATCACATTCTCCTAGCTCAAATACGCTAAAATCAGCAATTTTACCTTTTTTAAGCTCTCCTAAATTTAAATTTAAAGCCCTTGCAGGATAAAGTGTTACCATTTGCAAAAGCTTAGAAGCTAACTCCAATAAATCAAAATTCTTATGTATAAGTAAATTCGCGCGCATTTCATCAAGTAAGGACAATGAAATATTTGAGCTAAGTCCATCGGTTCCTAAATGGATATTTAATCCACTTTTTAAAGCCGTTTTTAAATCTAAGCTTTTTTGACTTAAAAGACGATTTGAAAATGCACAATGTGTAATAGAATGTAAATTTTTATCTAACCATTCATATTCTTTTAAATAAACACAATGCGTAAAAAGAGTCCTTACTCCTTTAAAGAGTTTAGCAAAATCCTTTGGTGTATAAAGAGGCTTAGGATGAAGTGTGAAATTTTCAAGCCATTTTTTAAACCCCCCTTTAGACTCTCTAAGCCAGATATTTTCAGCCTTACTTTCTAAAAAATGCGTACTAACTAGTAAATTTTGCTTTTTAGCTAAATCAAGAGCAAAATGAGCCAAACTAGGATGAGTTGAATAAGGAGAATGAATCGAAATTGCTGGGATAAAAAAATCATTTTTAAATTTCAAAGAATTTTCAAATCTTTTTAAAAATTCTTGTTTTTTATCTTCAACTTGATTTTCATTTGTACCCAAAATTTCATTAAAAAATACTATACGCATACCCTTTTGACTAGCCTTTAAACAAGGATCTAAATCACTCCCAAAACTTGAAATTTCACCTATAGTGCCTATACCGCTTTTTTGCATTTTTTTAATGCTTTGAAGTATTAATTCTTCTTTGGCCTGTGCATTTAACATAGAACGAGAATTTATAACACTTTTAAGCCAAATTAAAAATTCTCCAAAATGTAAAGTTGTTGAATTTGCACTAAATTCTAAGTGTGTGTGAGGATTTATAAAAGCAGGTAAAATAACCGAATTTTTAGGTGTTTTGATGATTTTAGCCTTGGGATATTTTTTTCTTAAATTATCCAATTCACCCAATTCTAAAATTTTATCTTCAAAAACAAAGGCTTGATTTTCTAGTATTGTAAAATCTTCATCGCATAAAAAAAGATATCTTGCAGCAGCTATAAACACGATTTTCCTTTCAAAAATTACATTGTAGCAAAAATTTATTTTTAAAATGTTATAATAAAAGGTTAAAAAATAAATTTTTAAGGTTAAATCCATGAAAATAATGATTATCCAAGGCCCAAATGTTAATATGCTTGGCGTAAGAGAAGTGGGAATTTATGGTGCTATGAAAATGGAAGAAATTCATGAGCAAATGAAACTTGCAGCATCGCAAAACAATGTAGAACTTGACTTTTTCCAAAGTAATTTTGAAGGTGAAATCGTAGATAAAATTCAAGAATGCCTTGGAACAGTTGATGGAATTATTATCAATGCAGCAGGCTATACTCATACTTCAGTAGCTATTCGCGATGCTATTGCAGCAGTAGCTTTGCCTACAATTGAAGTGCATATTAGCAATGTTTATCGCAGAGAAGAATTTCGTCAAAAAAGTCTTATAGCGCCTGTATGTTCTGGAACTATTGTTGGTTTTGGTCCTTTTGGCTATCACTTGGCTTTAATGGGTATAATTCAAATTTGTGAGCAAATAAAAAATTTGCGCGCGATGCAACAAGCACAACAAACAAATAAATAATAATGCTAAAAATTCAAGGAGTAAAACACTTTGAAAAAAGTCGTTTTTTTCCTTTTTTTAGTCAAAATATACGATCTTTTAAATATTTAGCTCTTATAGGCTTAGGAAGCAATATAGAGCCCGAAAAAAAAAGATTTGATATGCTTTTTCGAGTAATGATGGATGATAAAAGATTTAAAATTTTATCCACATCTCCTATGTTGATAAATGAAGCCTTTGGTTTTAAAGAGCAAAAAGATTTTACCAATGCTGTTATGTTGATACAAACTAATTTGCATGCACGAGCACTTTTGAAAGTTTTACTTTATTATGAAGTAAAATTTAAACGCAAGAGAACTTTCAAAAACGCTCCTAGAACGCTTGATTTAGATCTTTTATACTTTTCACAAAAAGTCAAGCGTGATAAGTGGTGTGAGGTGCCTCATAAAGGGGCCAAAGAAAGAGTGAGTGTAATTTTGCCTTTAGGCATGATATAAGGAATATAAATGGGACAACTTATACATACTTTTACTGTTGAAGATACAGAACAAATTATACCCAAAGTAAAAGAAGATTACGGAGATAAAGCTTTAATTATAACAAATAAACAAATTCGTCCTAAAACCTTAAATCGCAGTGCGCTTTATGAGGTTATGGTAGCCATAGAAGAAAGCGACTATGAAGAACACTTAAAAAAACAAGGAAAATCTTTACCTGCAAAAAAAAGCTCGCCAAAACCATCTTCTACCTCTCTTACAGAAGAAAAAATTAGATCTCAAATCCCTCAAGAAGATGAAGATGTAGTCTTGGATTTCTCAAACACTCGCTTAAATACAAATTTAAACACTGTAAAAAACAATGACTTAACTAAAAAAACCTATCAAGATTTTCTACAAAACAAAATCAACCCTCATCAAAATAAGACTCTAAACTTTGATGATTTTAAAGAAAAGCTAAGTGAAGTTAGTAATGAAATTTCTAAAGTCACAAACACACCTTTAGAAAATTACACCCCTAATCTAAATTATAATAAAAAAATAGAAAATTTTGAAAAGCAATTTGAAAAACAAATCAACAAGCTTAACGATAAAATAGATCTTCTTGCAGATATGATGTGGGACGATAAAGCCGAAGCTAGAAAAAATCTTATGATACCTCCTGAATTTGCAAGTATTTATAAACAAGCCAAAGAAAGTGGAATGCTTGAAAATCATCTAGAAGCGATTATGAAGGCAACTATAGAAAATATGCCAGCTGCTATGAAAACCAACAAAGATGCGGTTCAAAGATATTTTCACTCACTTTTAAGAAATATCTTGCCTTGTCGTGTTGAAAGCGATATAAAAAAACAAAAAATCATGATGCTAGTAGGCCCAACAGGAGTTGGAAAAACAACAACCTTAGCTAAGTTAGCTTTTCGCTATGCTTATGGAGATAAGCGTTATAAAACAGGTATTATTACGCTTGATACTTATAGAATCGGTGCGGTTGAGCAACTTTTTCAGTATGCAAAAATGATGAAACTTCCTATTATTGATAGCATAGAACCAAAGGATTTAGATGAAGCGATAAAAAGCTTAAATAATTGCGAAGTAATTTTGGTTGATACTATAGGAAATTCACAATACGATCAAAGTAAACTTTCTAAAACTAAAGAATTTTTAATGCACTCAAATGCAGAAATTGATGTAAATTTAGTGGTTTCTGCAAACACCAAACATGAAGATTTAATGGAAATTTATAAAAATTTTTCATTCTTAAATATTGATACTTTGATTATTACTAAATTTGATGAAACAAAGGTTTTTGGAAATATCTTCTCTCTTATTTATGAAACGAATATTCCTCTAAGCTTTTTCTCTACAGGACAAGAAGTGCCAGATGATTTAGAAGTAGCCAATAGTGATTTTCTAGTTCATTGTATTTTAGAAGGGTTTAATAAAGGAAAAAATAATGAATAACCAAGCAAATAAACTTCGCAATCTCATGAGTCAAAATGGAACCAAAAAATCCCAAAACACTCATTTTATAGCTATTACAAGTGGAAAAGGTGGCGTTGGAAAAAGTACGATTAGCGCAAATCTAGCCAATGTTTTAGCAAATAATGGCTATAAAGTTGGGCTTTTTGATGCTGATATTGGCTTGGCAAATTTGGATGTCATTTTAAATGTACGCATACAAAAAAATCTCTTGCATGTTTTACGTGGAGAATGCTCCTTGGAAGATATTTTAATAGAAGTTAAGCCAAATTTATGGCTCATTCCAGGCGAAAGTGGAGATGAGATTTTAAAATATAATGATAAAAATATTTACGAGAGATTTTTAAATCAAGCAAGTATTTTAGATGAGCTTGATTTTCTTATTATCGACACAGGCGCGGGTATTGGTGGAAATATTTTAAATTTTTTAGAAATGGCTGATGAAGTTATAGTAGTAACTGTTCCTGATCCTGCAGCAATCACTGATGCGTATGCAACCATAAAAACAACTTCTAAGACAAAAGAAAATTTACTAATGCTCTTTAATGTTGTAAAAAATGAAAATGAAGCTTTAAAAGTTTTTGAAAATATTAAAAAAGTTGCAGATGCAAACATTAAAAATCCTTTAAATTTAGAATTCTTAGGTCATTTAAGCGCTTCTAAAGATGTAAGTGGTAGTATTAAAAAAAGAACTTTATTTAGCGATGAAAACACAGCCTCAAGTGATGAGCTTAAAGCCCTAGCTTCCAAGCTTTTATATAGATTGGAACGGAAAGTGCTTGATAATGTTTCAAATCGTAGTTTTTCAAGTTTTTTTAGAAAAATTATTGAAAGATTTTAGCAATAAAGAGAAGAGATTATGAGGCCAGAAAATTACGTAGCATTTTTTACTGTTTGTGGATTTTTTATAGGACTTGCATTTAGCATTATTAGTATAGATGAAGCCTTTGATATACTGATTTTTACTTGTTTTATTACTTTTATGTTTTATGTTTTTGTTCATATTGCCATTATGAATTTTATAGATGTAAAGAAAATTAGCGGTAGAATCTTTAATAAACACGATTATGAAAAAACTAGCAATAATATTATCAACGATTTAGTTATTCGTGAAAAGAAAATGGATATAATTTTAGAAAAGCTCAATGAAGAAAGAGAAGAGCTAAAGAAAAATGAATCCAAAGAAAGACGAAGAAATGCTAAAAGAGCCGCCTAAAGCTTATGCACAAATGCTAAAGAAAGAGCAAGATGAGCTTGTGCTTTCTTACATGCCAGCTCTGCGTGCTATGGCTTTTAGACTAAAAGAACGCTTGCCTTCAAGCATAGATGTTAATGATCTTATTAGCATAGGCGTTGAAGAAATGATAAAGCTTTCACGCCGTTACGATAAAGAACAAAATGATAACTTCTGGGGTTTTGCAAGAAAAAGAGTTAATGGCTCTATGCTTGATTATCTTAGAAGTCTTGATGTAATGAGTCGCAATAATCGCAAAATTATTAAAGATATTGATGTAATCATGGATGAATATTTCCTTGAGCATGAATGCGAACCTGATGATGAATATCTAGCCAAAAAACTTGATTTGGATGTAGAAAAAATCAAAGAAGTAAGAACAGCTCATGCTATTAGCTATACCCTGCCCATCGATGAGCAAATCGAACTTTACAACGAAGACAATACTTTAGAAAAAATTGAAAAAGAAGAACTTTTAGAAAAAATTCACGAAGTGCTAGATGATCTTAAAGAGCGCGATCAGTTAATCATTCAGCTTTATTATTATGAAGAATTAAGCCTAAAAGAAATCAGTGAAATTTTACAAATCAGTGAAAGTAGAATTTCACAAATTCACAAAAAACTTCTTAAAAAACTTAGAGAAAGGCTAATGTAATGGCTGAAATACTTTCCCAAGAAGAAATTGATGCCCTGCTTGAAGTTGTCGATGATAACACCGACACACCCATAGCCTCAAATTCAAAAGATGAAAAAGATGAAAGAAATATCGTTGTATACGATTTTAAGCGTCCAAACAGAGTTTCAAAAGAACAACTTAGGACGATTAAAGGCATACATGATAAATTAGCAAGAAATTTAGCCTCTCAAATTTCATCGATGATGAGAAGTATTGTTGAAACTAAACTTCATTCAGTCGATCAAATGACTTATGGAGAGTTTTTAATGTCTTTGCCAAGCCCAACAAGTTTTAACGTTTTTTCTATCAAACCTTTAGATGGAAACTGTGTTTTAGAAATCAATCCAAGCATAGCTTTTCCTATGATAGACAGGCTTTTAGGTGGTCAAGGTGATAGCTATGAAGCTTCGCGTGAGCTTACGGATATTGAGCTTAATTTGCTTGATTCTATTTTGCGTATCATTATGCAAAGACTTAAAGAAAGCTGGGCTACTGTAACTGAAATTTATCCTAGTATTGAAGCTAAAGAATCAAGTCCAAATGTTGTGCAAATCGTATCTCAAAATGAGATTGTTATCATGGTGGTAATGGAAATCATCATAGGAAATTCAAGCGGTATGGTAAATATCTGCTATCCTGTAGTACATTTAGAAAGTATATTAAGCCGTTTAGCAAACCGCGATATTATGATGGGTGAAACCTCAGCCAAAAAATCACGTAACAAAGAACTTAAAACTTTAATCGGTCGTGCTGAAGTGGTATATGAGGCAATTTTAGGAAAAACCTTAATTAATGTTCATGAATTTTTAGAACTTAAACAAGGCGATATTTTAAGGCTTGATAGAGAAGCAGATGATAAAGCTATAGTAAGCATCGATAAAAAAGATGTTTTCTTAGCACAAATTGGATTGCATCGTTTTAGAAAATCTATTAAAATTTTAGAACTCATACGCACAGATAAAGATGAAATCAAAGAAATTTTGGAAAAATACGAAGAAGAACGTAAAGCTAAAGCTAGTGTTTATGATGAGCCTGAAGAGGAGGATGAAGAAATATGATCAATGATTTTTTAAAAATGTTTACAAATGAATGCATCAGCACCATTGAAGGTTTAACAGGAAAAAGTGCTGAATTTAGCGAATATAAAGAATTTGATGTCAATGCAAGTGATACTTTAAAAGCACCTTTAGTGTATGCTATATTTGATATAGCAAATGGTGGAAAAATAGGAATTTTAGCCGGTGCTGTTTTAATGAGTGCTATTGGTGAATGGATGATGGGCGAAGAAGAGATCACCAAAAACGATAAACTAGGTCCTGATGAAATGGATGCAGCTAAAGAAGCCATCCAAAATATCATTTCAGCATTTTCTACAACTTTAGGAGCTCAAAAAGACATTCCAAAAATGGATTTTAGTATAGAATCTTGTGAATTTGTGCCTGAAAGCGTAGATTTTAAAGATTTTAAAAAATTATTTTTATATGATGTAAAAATAGGCGATTTAGAAGAACAAGTTTCTTTAGCCATGGATCAAACACTTCACAACATCCTAAGCGGGAAACCTGCTGAAACAGGAAATACAAGCACCGATTCTAATCACAACGCTGAAGAAAAAGCGATAATGCTTAGCGAAGAACTTAAAAATATCAATCTTATCATGGATGTTCGTTTGCCTGTGCGTGTGCGTATAGGCAATAAAAAAATGCTTTTAAAAGATGTTTTAACTATGGATATAGGTTCAGTTGTGGAGCTTAATCAACTTGCAAACGATCCGCTTGAAATTTTAATCGGAGATAAAAGAATTGCTTATGGCGAGGTAGTAATTGTCGATGGTAACTTCGGCGTTCAAATTACAGAAATTGGTTCTAAAAAAGAAAGATTAGAACAACTAAGATAAAAAGTTTTAGCCTACAAATTAAGAATAATAAATATAAACGAATTAAAACTAAAACAAACTAAAAGGGCTGAAATCAAAATGTAAAGATTTTGGAGTATTTAACTTAAAAGGTTTTAGCTCTTTTTTAGGAGCAACAATTAAAGCATAACCACCTTTATTATATCTATCCCAAATACTAAAAAATTGACTTTTAGAACTTATATATTCTCCATGGCTTGGATCAAGTATTTGCAAATAATTTCCTTTATGATTGATAATTATAACAAAATGTGGAAAGCGTGGATCATCTTCAATTTTTACAAGCATTGGAATATTTACAAGTTTATCCAAGTTTTCTCTATTGATTTGATATGAATTGCTTTGAAAGCCCAGTTTTTTAACTGCATCGCTTAAATCTGCAAAGCTTACCATATCCGTATAAAGTTCTTGTCCGCTCATAATCTTTAAAAGTTCAAGTTCATCAAACTTTTTTTGATCATCAAGTATATTAAGTAAAGTTGCTAAAGATGAAGCCCCACAAGATTGCTCATAAGTTTGTCTTATTACTCTTTCGTTTTTAATTTCTTGATAAGACTTAACTACCCATTCGGCTTTTGCACTCAAAGCAAGAATGGGTAAAAATAATAAAATTTTTAGAATTTTTTCCATAAGCTTATCCCAAATATGCTATCAGGAGAAGCAGAGCTTCCTCCAAAACTAGCATTAACAGAAACTGCGGTATCTAAATTAATGCTATAAGTAGAACCTAAACTTAAAGTTGGAATAGAACGCACTTCAGAATTTTGATAGCCATTGATTTTTTGTTTCATTTGAAATCTTTGCTCTGCTCCTAAATCTAAAGTAATTTTAGGACTTAGAATAATAGATAAATCCCCACCCACATAAATACTATTTCCATACTCTATTTTAAGGGTTTTAAATTTTCTTGATTGATTATAACCAAATCCTGTATAAATACTATAAACCACAGGATCGCTATATCCCCTTAAACTAGCTTGTAAGCTTTGTGATTTTAGATAAAAGTTTTTGGTTTGATTGATTGCTTTTTCTCTTTGAACGACTGCAGTTTGAAAGGTAATTTGTGGAATTAAATCTGCAATGCTATCGCCTGTATAAATAAAACCTAGCCATAAACTATCAAAACCTATTCTGTTTTTACTAGAATACTCATTTGTAAAAAAGTTTGTATATTCTTGTCTTGCATAACTTCCGCCCCCTGAAATAAGTATGTCAAACTTAGGTGTTATGGTATAAATGAAAGTTTGAGTTAAAAACACCTGCTTTGTATCATTCCAAATTGTAGGATCTCCGCCTATTGTTATATTAGGATAAAGAGAATACGAGTTTGCATTTCCTATGCTAAGCAAAGAAAAGCTTGTAATGCTTCTTAAGCCTATTTGCTTTTTAAATAAACTGTCTATATTTAGTTCATCACTAGCAAAAACACAATTAACTAAAACCATAAATGCTAAACAAATCTTTTTCATTGTTGCCTTTCTAAATATTTTCAAATTTTTTTAAAAGCAATGAATGTTCCAAATAAAAAAATTTGATTTTAATATATAATTTGTGATATTATTCAAATAAAGAGTAAAATAATTAAATAAGGAGAAATTATGCTTAAAAAATTAGCAAGTTCATTGATTTTAGGTTCTTTGTTAGCTAGTTCTGCTTTTGCTGGGGATTTTTTAGCTAAAGTTAGTAATGGTGCTTTAAGTGATAATTCTCAAGGGGTTAAAGCTCTTAATTTAGATGAGATGAAACAAATTAAGGGTGGGTATATAACCTATTTAAAACGACTTAGTGATAATGAAGTTATAGCCTTTGCCAAACCTGATTGGAATTTGGAATTAACTTTATTTCAAGATAGTAACGGAGATCAATATTATTGGAATAGAGAAGGACTTGTTCGATTTGGTGGAATGTGCGGTATAGAAACTACAAATTGTTTGGTTAATGGTAAGCATTCCTATATCAATCAAAAAAGACTTTGGGAAACTATGAGTATAGTGGGCGATGACCCTTATCGTAACTTTCTTGGATATACTGTGAAAAGAAATATTGGTATTTCTAATTTAGGGAAAAGATTTGTGTATTTTTCTTATGGAGTGGCTGTAATCAACGAACAATCAGGTTCTTGGTATAGAGTAAAATCAAGTCCTGTTTTGAATAATTACAGAGTAGTTAAGGAAATCAGTTCAAACTATAAAGACTTTTTAGAAAGATATCTTGGTGGGTATTCTATCAAGTAAAGAGGAAAAACTAATGATAAATAGTCTAAACTCAAATTTAAACTATGATTATAACACTTCAAATTTTAAACAAGATAAAAATATTGATTTTAAAATCAACAAACACGGAGTAGCCGTTATAACAGGAGAAGGTGCTTTGCCTTATCGTGGAAAAAAATTTGAGTATAATCCTAAAATATTCGGACTTGATGAAAGTATTAGCAAAAAAGATATGCAAGAATTTAACAACTTTATGAAGTCAAATGCTTTAAAAGACCCCAATAAAATAGAAAAATCCCCTTTAAAAGATTTTAATCCTGCTTATACAAAATGGGACCCAACTACGGAGAAAATGATGTTAGGTTTTTTTGTTTCTTATTCTAAGATGTTTCATTTGGGCTACGACATCATCAAAAAAGCCGATGAATTTTATAAAGAATTTGACGCACTTATAAGTAAAGATTTAAGCTTAAATGAGTTTAAAACTAAATACATAGATTTTAAGCAAAGACACGATGAATTTGTGAAAGAATACGAAATGGCTATGGGTGATAAAATGTTGCTTTCTAGTGATGATGAAATTATCACTCAACAAAGTGAAAAACCCTTCAAAGCCATTCAAGGCGAAAGTAAAAACAAAGAAACTTACAAAGATGATAGCACAAGAAACGAACTTGTAAAAAAACTATTAGAAGGTAAATTTAGCACTAGTAAAGAATTAGAACTTCTTTTTGGTATGAAATTTAGTGATGATGATGCAGGAGAATTTAATAAAATCCTTTCTTTAAATTCTACACCAAAAAGTATAGATATTAAGGCTTAAGGATTTAAAAGTCTTTAAATTCCTAATCTTAATAAAATAAACCTATTAAAACTTATATAATAAAGAACTTATTATAAATTTTTAGCTAGAATGGAATTTATTTTAACTAAAGGTTGAAAAATGAATGAAAAAATAAGCCAAGATTTAGAAAAATTTGCTAACATACCAAACCTAAAAAATGCCGTAACTTTTTTTGGTTCAGCAAGACTTAAAGAAGATAATTTTTATTATCAGCAGGCTAAAATTTTGGCACAAAAATGTGTTCAAAATGGTTTTTGTGTGATAAGTGGTGGAGGAGGAGGCATTATGCGTGCAGCCAACGAAGGTGCTTTTTCACAAAAAAATAATACAAATTCAATGAGTTCTGTAGGGTTTAATATATTTTTACCTCACGAGCAAAAACTTAATGATTTTGTAGAATATAATATTACTTTTGAGAGCTTAGCCATACGCAAAATGGCTCTTATTGAAAAGAGTCTAGCTTTTGTGATCTTCCCAGGCGGCTTTGGAACACTTGATGAATTGTGTGAAATTCTTACATTAAAACAATTAGAATTTAAAAAAGATGTTCCTATTATTTTGTTTGGGAGTGAATTTTGGCGAGGTTTTGATGAGTTCGTCAGAAATTCTTTGCTCAAACTTGAAGTGATTTCTAAAGGAGATGAGTTAAAGTATAAAATCACTGACG
The DNA here is from genome assembly GCF_001762705.1 of Campylobacter sp. BCW_6460. Lineage (NCBI taxonomy): Bacteria > Pseudomonadati > Campylobacterota > Epsilonproteobacteria > Campylobacterales > Campylobacteraceae > Campylobacter > Campylobacter sp. BCW_6460. Next base: position 77,691 of record NZ_MJXI01000001.1, read on the forward strand.
ACTTGAATTTTATAATTAATACTTTAAAGGAAATTTAATGAAAATTCTAGTCGCTATGAGCGGTGGAGTTGATAGTACAGTCACTGCTTATAAACTTAAAAATTTAGGTCATGAAGTTATAGGTTGTTATATGAAACTTCATGGCAAACCAAATTATCACGAAGAAAATATCAAAAAAGTAGAAAAAGTTGCAAACTTTTTGCAAATTCCTTATCATATTTTAGACTTACAAGAAGATTTTAAAAACAAAGTTTATATGCCTTTTGTGGATACTTATAAAGAGGGTAAAACACCAAATCCTTGTGCTTTATGCAACCGTTTTATCAAACTTGGAAAACTTTTAGAATTTGCTAAAAGTTTAGGTTGTGAAAAACTTGCCACAGGGCATTATGCAAGACTTGAAAACAACTTAATAAAAACCGCAGTAGATGAAAGCAAGGATCAAAGCTATTTTTTGGCTAGTGCAGATAAAGAAGCTTTAAAATATCTTATTTTTCCGCTAGGCGAAATGAAAAAAGAAGATGTGAAAAAATTTGCTTCCACTATAGAGGTTTTAAAATCTTTTGCCACTCAAAAGGAAAGTTCTGAAATTTGCTTTGTTGAAGATACTTATGTGCAAGTTTTAGATCAGTTTATGGATACAAAAATTCCTGGAGAAGTATTAGATAGTAGTGGAAAAGTAGTAGGCAAACATGAGGGCTATATGCACTATACCATAGGCAAAAGAAGAGGCTTTGAAGTGCGTGGAGCACATGAGCCACATTTTGTTTTAAAAATCAATCCTAAGCAAAATCAAATCATCGTAGGAACCAAAGAAGAACTTAAAATTAGTGAATTTAAGCTAAAAAATATCAATCTTTTTATAGACACTAAAGAGCTTGATTGCGAAGTAAAAATCCGCTATCGTTCAAAATCTACACCTTGTAAGGTAGAAATTTATGAAGATAAAAGCGCAAAAATCACTCTAAAAGATCCTGTTTATGGACTTGCTAGCGGACAAATGGCAGTCTTTTATGATCATGATAAAGTCATAGCAAGCGGTTTTATAGAATAATTTCTAGGAATTAATTCCTAGAAATTATTAACAAAATCCTAAAATTTTCCACCAAAAAAGCCCAACAGCTATCATCACTACTATATCAACTATGGAAATCACAAAACCTATACTCCACCATTTTTTAAGAGTTACATAGCCTGTTCCAAAAATAACAGGAGCTGTTCCTGTTGCATAGTGAGTTAATGCCATCATAACATTACCTGAAGCTATCATAATAAAAGCATAAAGAAGTAGTGGTGCTCCTAAGGCAAGCCCTGCACTATAAAAAACAAAAAACATTGCTGATATATGAGCTGTAGTGGAAGCAAAGAAATAGTGCGTATATAAAAAAGCAAGGCTTAAAAATATCATAATAGAAATTTCCCCAAGTCCCATAGCAGAAGCAAATTCACCTAAAACTTCAGCTAAAAACTGAGTAACACCAAGTTTGCCAAGTAAAGTTGCCATCATTACAAGAGCCGAAAACCATACTAAAGTATTCCAAGCAGCTTTTTCAGCCAAAACTTCCCCAAAAGTTAAAACTCCACTAATTAACACCAAAGACAACCCAAGCAAAGCCACGCTAGTCGCATCAAGAGAAATTCCAAAAAACAAGCCCAAAGTTCCAGCCCATAAAAGTAAAAGCGAGACAAAAACACTGAGCATTATTTTTTCACTATTTTTCATTTTTCCAAGTTCTTTCAATTTATCTTTAGCAAAAGTGGAAGCATTAAGCGTGGATTTAATTTCTGGTGGAGAGAGAAAATAAAGCACCAAAGGCATCAAAAGCATAGCAGCTATACCAGGTAAAAACATCCCTAAAGCCCATTGCCCCCAAGTTAAACGCACTTCTAAATTTGTAGCTTGTGCTATAAGATCAACCACCAAAGGATTTGGAGCTGTAGCTGTGATAAACATAGCTGATGAAATAGGATTAGCTTGATAATTTACCAAAGAAAGATAAGTGCCTATTTTATTTTGCGTTCCATCTTCAGGAGTAGATTTAAAACTTCTTGCAATAGTTGAACTATAGGATTTATGATAGCCCCTGCTCTTGCAGTATTTGAAGGAGTAACTGGAGCTAAAATGGTTTCGCAAAAAGCTATAGAATAAGCAATACCTAAGGTTTTTTACCAAAAATACTGATAAAATGATAAGCTAAACGCTCTCCAAGTCCTGTTTTAATAACTCCACGAGCCACAATAATAGAAATCACTATAAGCCAAATAAGAGAATTTGAAAAACCACTTAAAGCATCTTTTATACCTGTTTTAGATTTTAAATTTGATATAGCAGTATTTACTTTTTCATCTATACTCTTTTGAGATAAAAAATCAAGTGCTAAAGTATTTAAAGCTGAAATTTTAGTCTCATCAATAAGTTGTTGCGTAGAAGTTTTTGAAGTAGCCTTGGTGTAAATTTTACTTAGATTTTCAATCTGGTAATTTATATCTGTGCTTGATTTTAAAATTTCATTAACTTTTGCTTTTAAATTTCTACTTATATTAGCATTGATTAAAGCCTGCAAAATAGTGGCTTCAACTGCCTCATCCATAGTTGTATTAGAATTATCTCTTAAAACAATTCCCTCAAGAGTTTTTTATGTGTAGCACGCACAGAACTTTGGGCAGTGGTAATGCCACTAAGAGCTATTATGGCAATAGCTATCATACAAACAGCCCCCAAAGGCATTACTTGCAAAATCACCGCCATAATCACAGCAATAAAAAGCCCAAGAAAATGCCAAGAATTATCTTCCAAACCTACAGGAGTAGGCATAAGCCAAAACACAGCTGCAATTAAAATACACAGCGCCAACAAGGGAATTTTACTTCTGTTCATTATTTATCCTTTGATATTGGTAATGTAATTTACAATGCTTAAATTTTAATTAACTAATATTTTAATAAATATTAAAATTACAATTTTTAAATAAATTTTTAATTTATTGTTACAAACATACATAATTTTTTACGTTATAAAGAAGCTAGTCTAATTGAAAAATAAATAGGGAATTTTAAATGAAGAAAACCCTTCCCCAGATAACTGCGGCACACACTAAAATCAAGTGCTCTGCTGTGTTCCCACCCTGAAGCGGTGCTTAAAAATAGCATTGCACAGGTCTAAGAAAAGGCAAAGAAATTATATCATAATATACTTAAAAAGTGTTGAGCTATAAAAACTAAATATAAAAATGTATAAATATGTAACAAATTGGTTATATTTTATATAAATTTTTAAATTTAATTTGCAAAATTATTGTTTTTTTCAAGGAAATACGATTATATAGATATATTATATAAAATTTTTAAAGAAAAATCATGGAAATCAAATGGAGTAAAGATTTTAGCATTAAAAACATACAATTAGATAAACAACACGAACTAATTTTTGAAATTGCTGAAATTGCAAACGATTTAGCTTTAAAAATTCAAGATAATGATGTGCAACACAAAAATGATTTAAAACAAATTCTTACAAAGTTATTCCAATATGTAAAAATTCATTTCAAAGATGAAGAAAAATTTATGGAAAGCATTGATTTTCCTTTGATTGAAGAACATAGAAAATCTCATCAAATATTATTAAAAAAGACTAAAGAACTTTTAGAACACTCAAATGATATTGTTAAAATGTCATTTGAACTTTCAACATTGACCAAAGATTGGATTTTAGATCATTTTGCTATTGAAGATTTATGGATAGCTAACTTCACAAAAAAAGCTCTACATCTTCAAGAGATTCATTATAATCTAGAGCAATACATAAAATTAAAATCAATTAGGCAAGATTTAAAGACTGAAAAAACCTATGATTATATTTGCAACTGTTATTTGCGTACTCATGCAGTTCCACAAACCATACACGAAGAACTTGTTAGCAAAGAAAATACTTTAAAATGTGAAAAATGTGGACAAATTTTAGTGCATTTAGATCATATTGATTTAAATCAAAATTATGAAATGTTAAATCATATCCTCGAAAACATAGGAGTGTAATGATGAGCTATGAAATAAAAACTTTAGAAACTTTCAATCCTTTTGAAAGTTTAAAATATGAACAAGCCAGCACAGATCAAATTCTTGATTTTAGAATTATAGATTTTAAACTTCTGTGTTCTAATATAAAACCAGCAAAAACAAAAACTTATGAAAGAAAGGATTTTGACTTATTTTATGCGGATGATTTTTTTGTAAAAAATTACAATACCATGGTGCAAAAATTTCTTATAGAAATTTATCCAAAAACACAAAAAAATTGTTTCGTGGTTAAGCTTAAATCTAATCCTAGTTTAACTTATCTTAAGGTCAATATTAATTTTTTGGATAATTTTAAATACTATCCAAATTTAAAATTTGACATTTTGCAAAATATTTATAAAGTAATGATCAAGCAAAAATTTTTAATCTTAAGACTTGATAAAAATTTATTTGACAAGATTGATGATTTTATCTTATCAATACAAAAAAATCCATCTATTAAAGAAATAGAGCTTGAAATTGCCAAAGGTGTAGATAAGATTGAACATAAAAGCGATGAAATTATTTATCATAGAGATGTTAACGAAGAATGTTTTGACGAAAATATTAGCTATGATGAAGGAAGCTACTGTAAACCTATTGAAAAAAATGAGCTACTTTTTGAATATATTTATAGAATTCTTGGCAAAGAAGGTAGAAATTTAAGAGGAGAAATCCTTCATTTAAATCCAATAGCTTTTTTTGATAATCCTTTTATCATAAAAGACGAAAGCATTTATACAGAAGAACTAGAAGATAGAATTAAATATTTTAGTGCAAATTATGGATTTTTAAATAAAGACCGATCAGGATATAGCGTTACAAATAATTTAAAATTATCACAAGTAGGACTTAAAACAACTGGTTCAATCAAAACAAATACTGATGAAAATATAAACTTAGAAATCACTAATTTCGATATAAATGATGATGCTGTTAAATCAGGTATTGTAAATGTTCAAGCTTCAGACATAAAAGTAAATGGAAGCATTGGAGCGACAAAACTTTATGGAAGAAATATCAGCATCAAAGGCCTAACTCATGCAAAAAGCGAAATTTTTGCACAAGATATTTTTATTACAACACACAAAGGAACTTTGCAAGCTGATACTGTATATATAAAAAATTTAGAAAACGGGATAGTTATAGCCAAAAATGTATTTGTTGAAAACTGCATGGGCGGAAAAATAGAAGCAGAAAATATTTATATTTGCAATTTACTAACAGATAATACTTTATATCCAAGAAAAAATCTAATCATAACAAACAATATAAAATTTAAAAACAATATCGTAGTTTCGCCACTAGTTTCTATTGAAAACAACTCAGATACAGAATGCGAAAATCTTAAAAATCTAAGCCTTAAAATAAAAAGTAAGCTTGATGACACCATAAGCAAAATGCAAAATTATTATGATTATCTAATCAAAAATCAAATCAAAATCATCAAACTTCAAAAGACTAAAAATCCTAGCGCCATAGAAATGAAATTTTCAAATCTTTATCACGATATCATAAAAAAATACAATCATCTTAGCATTTCGTATAAAAAACTTATAAAATTAAAATATCAAATTGATGCGAAATTAAATTTCTTAAATGAAATGGTTTATAATGTAAAAATATACATAAAAGCCGAAAATATCGGAGAGGATAATTTTTTAAAATTTTATCCTAAAACAAACACCGAGCTTGAACTAAAGCATCAAATAAATTTAAAAGATTATGAAAAAGTTTTATACCTTGAAAAAGGACAACAAGCAAGCTATATTAAATCAAGTCAGGATTACAGTGAAAGCGATATAGAAGAAGTTAAAATTATTTTTGAAAAATTAGAAAAAGATAATTCCTAAAAATTATCTTTTCATATTAATAGCTTTTTGTATCATTTGATCGCTTGTGGTAATGCTTTTTGAGCTTGCATCAAAGGCTTTTTGAGTTACTATAAGATTTGAAAGCTCTACACTTAAATCAACATTAGATTGCTCTAAAAAACCACCTTTGAATTTAGCTGTATTAACAATCTGTCCATTTTTCATAATAAAACTTGCATCACCGCTATTTGCCGTTGCTGCAAAAATATTATCTCCCATAGCAGCCAATCCTTGCTCATTGATAAAATTATATAAAGCAAGCTTTCCAACTATAGCATTTTTACCATTGCTAAATTGCGCTACAATACTTCCATCATCAGATATATCATATTGTTTAAAAAATCCTTCGGCTACACCATCTTGCTGTGTAACTACATTTTTTTCAACGCCTTCTTTAATATAAATCCCACTATAACCCGAACCAGGTTTATTAGCATCATAAGGAGAGCCTAAATCAATATTAATTGTTCCGCCATTTGGGTTTGCAATGCTTGTAATATTGTTTTGAAGCAAAGCACCATTTTTATCAAAAACCATATTTCCTTCAGTTGGATTGCCTACGGCATTGCCATTAGAATCATAAATTTGGGCAATGGCTTTATATTGTATATTATCGCCTTCTTGCGGCAAAACTCTTTCAAGTGTAACCCTTAAAGTACTTTTACTTCCATCTGCATTATAAATAGGGGATTCTAAAATATCTTTATTGGCTTTTTGTTGTTCTGTTGAAATTTGAGCTGTATCAAGCTTGATGCTATTTTCATCCAATCCTTTTAAATCAAGCTCATTGCTTTTAAAATTAAGATTTTCATCTAAAGTTGCTTCAAAGCTTTTTTTTACGCCATTATCGTCAGTGAAATTTAAAATGATCCTATCACCCACTTTAGCACTAAACACATCTTCTTTGCTAACACTACCGCTAACTACATATTTTCCATCTTCGGTTTTTGTAATGTTAAATTTACCAGGATCAAGATCTACTTTAACTACTTCTGTTGTTGTGTTAGTATTTAAACTTCCACTCCATTTTACATTTTGAGTTACTTGAGGAGGTAAATACATATTCACAGGTACTTTAATAGCCCCTTGAGAAGCAGTTGTGCCTATACTGAAAGAATTATTTGAATTTACGGTAAAACCATTATTTACCGGAGTTCCTGTGTTAAGATAATCCCCCATAAGCCCCGCAACCCTATCGCTATAGTTGATACCGGTAAAAGCAGGGTTCATTGTTCCTAAAACAAAATTTCCATAAGAATCTACCAAATATCCATTTGCATCTCTTTTAAACGATCCATTTCTAGTATAGTAAGCATTGCCATCCGCCCCTAAAACCCCAAAAAATCCTTTTCCTTGCAAAGCCACATCAAATTCGCCATCACTTGCAACAGGAGAACCCTGTTCAAAAACCACATTAGAAGAAGCTGATCCTGAGCCATATCCACCTTGAGCTGGGTTGGTTGATTGAGTTGTTATGGTAGTATAAAAAATATCCTTAAATTGAGCATCAGAATACTTAAAACCTGTAGTATTAACATTAGCTATATTATTTGCATAAATATCAATACCAAAACTATTTGTTTTAACTCCAGAAATTCCATTATAAAATGAATTCATCATAGCTTATGCCTTTTCTTCTTTGTCGCCATCTTCTGTAGATCCAGACCCAGAAGAATCTCCATCACTTGAACCACTATTTGAGTCTCCGCTTGAACCACTTTCTCCAGTAGATGAAGATGAGCTAAGCTTATAATCTGTTATTTCTTTAATTTGATCAAAAGGCACTTCTTTTCCGGCCATTTTAGCTATAGCTTGTCCATCTTTAAATACAATACCCTCTATAGGATATGTACCATAATTTGCAGTGATTTTTTCGCCATTTTTATTGTTATAAACCATTTTAACAGTGTACTCACCATCACCTGCATAAACCCCATCATTATTTCTTCCTGGCCACTCCATAGTAAATAGACCTTGAGAAATGGATTTAGCATCGCTTTTTTCACTGAAAACAAGTTTATTATTACTATCATAAATTTCTAGCGTAACACCATTTTCATCAGAATCTTCAGGTAAATACATTTTAAGAGCAATAAGCTCATCTGCGCCTGTAAGTTTGATTTTATTATCTAAAACAGTTGCCATTTTACCAATAGCCCCCAAAGCTGAAGTACTCATACTCGTACTAAAAGAATTGGAAAGTTTTTGCATAGTTTCAACCATTTTTTGCATAGTTGTATTGGTATTTTGTTGCATTTCAAGCGCACTAAGCTGTGAGGTTTGTGTAAGCATTTTATCACTATCCATAGGATCTGTTGGATCTTGATGCTGAAGCTCAATCAAAAGAAGTTTTAAAAATGCATCTTTATCAAGAGTTGCATTAGGGTTACTAACCACACCGGAGCTATTGCTACTAGATGAATTATCCACTTTCGTATCCTTGTTGCTTGTTTGGTTAGTATTAGCAGTATTTGTCCAGTTAAGATTACTATTCCAATTTGTTGTTGCCATGATAAAATCCTTTTTTTACATTCAGTCTTTTTTAATTAAAAGCAATAAGTGTTCCAACTTAGAAATACTTCGCTAAAACAAGCTCTAGATTGACTTTTTCACTTTCATTTTTTCCATCTAAAGCATCTTTAAAACCATATCCACTACGATTTTTTCCTTGATTTTGATTTTGCTCTCTTTTTCCTTGATCGCTAAAATTCATTTCAAGTCCAGTAAATCCCATATTTACAAGAGAATTTTTAAACTCGGTTTGATTTTGGATAAATAAATTCATTGCATTAGTATTAGAGTTGAAATTAATATGAAGGTTATTACCTCTTTGTATCAAAGTTACTTCAACTTCTCCAAGATTATTAGGATTTAGAGTGATACTGAGCTTAGTAATAGGTGCTTTATATTGATCTACAGCCTCTTTCAAATCTTGTGAAAAATGCTGCAAAGTCTCTTTAGGAGTGATATTGCGAGCATTATTTTGCGTTACTTTATTTAAATCTTTGACTAAAGAATTTAGCTCATCTAAACTATTTTTATCTACATTTTCACTATGCGTTATTTTTGTTTGTTCTTGAGTAAAAGTTTCTTTATTAGTATTGTTATTAAAATTTGCATTATTCTCTTTGTTTTGAACTACTTGAGTTTTATTTAAATTTTCAAAATTTAATTTTTGATCAAAGAAATTCTGTTTTATATCTTTATTTTCTTTGTCGTTGTTTTTAAGCTCTTTATTTAAACTAAAATCTTTTTGTGTTAAATTTGAAACTAAATTCTGAACATCTTTGACAATTTCTTTATTTGAATTTTTATCAAGATTTAAATTTTGATTATTGTTCTTTAAATTTTTATTCTGATCTTGTATATTCTCTTGATTTAAATTGTTTTTTTCTTGATTTTTATTTAACTCTTTATTAAAATCTTTGTTTTCTTTATTTAAATCTTTAAGATTTGTAAGCTCCTGAGTGCTTGCATTGTCTTTTAACTCTTTGTTTAAATTTTTATCTTGTTTTGTACTATCTTTAATCAAATCTTTAAGATTGTTATCTTTATTTAAATTATCTTGGTTTTTTTTATCTTTTATATTTAACTCTTCTGTTAAATTTTTTGCAAACTCATCATTTTTGATATTTTTTAAAGTATTTTTAGCATCTGTGGCATCTTCTTCTATTTTTGATTTAACTTTATTATTTTTTTCATGTTTATTCTCTTTAGATGAAAGTATAGAATCTAAATTTTTTAAAGTTTGAGAAAGTAAAGAACCGCTATCTTTAGAATTTGTTTTTTGCGTAGAATGAGTACTTGTAGTATGAGTTGTATTTTGTAAATTGTGATTTAAATTTTTACTCACATTGGAAATTTTATTATTGATGATTTCTTTAAAAACATTATCCACAGCACCTTTAAAAAAATCAGCCTTATCTAAATTTGGAAAAGTTGCTTTAAGATCAAGAAGACGATCTACTTTAATATTTTTTACATTTAAACCCAAATCTTTAGCTATGTCCAAAAGCTCACTAAGATTTGATGCACCCTTTAAAGCATTAAAATTAGCCTCTGTTTTAATAAGACTAGAAAGCTGAGTAGAAAGATTTGCTAGTTTAACATCTGCTGTATCTGTTTTTAGTTTATCCAACAAAGAAAGAATTTGCATAAAAGAAGCAGATTCGAAAATGCTTATCTTATCACTCTCATCAAAAGCTCCTTTTTGAAGTCTATTCATCGCTTCATTAACAACTTCTTTTTGACTGATCTTCATATGATCAGGTAAAAATTCATTAGTTTCATCGATAGAATTAAGCAAAGAATTTAAAAAACTCTCTGTATCATCTTGAGTTGAATTTTTACTATCACTACTTTCATGTTCCTTATTTTTACTGGTTTTACTAAAAGAACTGCTAGTGGTAGAAGCTTTACTCGGCGTAAGATTTAAAACATCATTTTGCGGAGCTAAATTTGACATCACTTTTCCTTCAAAAAAATTATTTTAAAAATTTATCTACCATTACATTAGGAAATTTTTCTTTCAAATAAGAATCTTCATATACTTTAATCATCTTATCTTCATTTAAAGCAGTTAAGATATTTAAAAGCTCTTCTAAATTTTTAGCATTTAAAATTTTCTCTAAATTTTCTTCATTTTCTAAAATTTCTGTAAGCTCGCTTGAAATTCTTGCCATTTTTTCGTTTTTATCTGATCTAAAAGTTTCTAAAAGTTCTAAAACTTGAAGCAAAACTTCATTTTTTCTCTCAGCTAGATCGCTTTTAAATTCAACAAAAATCTCTTCATTTAATGGTTTTGACATTTTAACTTCCTTTTTAAAATTTTAATTTCATAAGTTTTTAAAGCAAGAAGTGTTCCAAGTTTTGATACTTTGTAGTTTAAGTTAAATTTTTGTATAATCTAAGCTTTTAAAAATTTAGCTTTGGAGAAGAAAATTTGGAAAACATTAGAAATATAGCAGTTATAGCTCACGTTGACCATGGTAAAACCACTATGGTAGATGAATTGTTAAAACAATCAGGCACCTTTAGCGAAAGAGAACAAATTTCAGAACGCGTTATGGATAGCAACGATATAGAAAAAGAACGCGGTATTACCATACTTTCAAAAAACACAGCGATCAATTACAAAGGCACAAAAATCAACATCATAGATACTCCAGGGCATGCTGATTTTGGCGGAGAAGTAGAACGCGTTTTAAAAATGATTGATGGAGTTTTGCTTTTAGTAGATGCTCAAGAAGGTGTTATGCCACAAACTAAATTCGTTGTTAAAAAAGCTTTATCTTTAGGGCTTAAACCTATAGTTGTAATCAACAAAATCGACAAACCAGCTGCTGATCCTGAAAGAGTGATCAATGAAATTTTTGATCTTTTTGTAGCCCTAGATGCAAACGATGAGCAACTTGACTTTGCCATAGTTTATGCTGCAGCAAAAAATGGTTATGCTAAGCTTGATCTAAACGATGAAAGTGATAATATGGAGCCACTTTTTAAAACCATACTTGAACGCGTTCCAGCACCAAGTGGCACAAATGATAATCCTTTACAACTTCAAGTTTTCACTTTAGGGTATGATAATTTCGTAGGTAAAATAGGCATTGCTAGAATTTTCAATGGGGTTATAAAGAAAAACCAAAGCGTAATGCTTGCAAAAGCTGATGGCACCAAGGTAAATGGTAGAATTTCAAAACTCATTGGCTTTATGGGCTTAGAAAAAATGGATATCGAAGAAGCAGGAAGTGGAGATATCGTAGCTATAGCAGGTTTTGAAGCTTTAGATGTGGGTGATAGCGTTGTAGATCCAAACAATCCTATGCCACTTGATCCTTTACACATTGAAGAACCAACTTTAAGTATAGTATTTTCTGTAAATGATGGCCCATTGGCAGGAACTGAAGGAAAACATGTAACTTCAAATAAAATTGCTGAACGTTTAGAAGCTGAAATGAAAACTAATATTGCTATGAAATACGAAAGCACAGGCGAAGGTAAATTTAAAGTAAGCGGTAGGGGTGAACTTCAAATCACTATTTTAGCTGAAAATATGCGTCGTGAAGGTTTTGAGTTTTGCATGGGAAGACCTGAAGTTATCGTAAAGGTTGAAGATGGGGTTAAAACAGAACCTTTTGAACATTTAGTTATCGATGTACCTGAGGAATTTAGTGGTGCGGTAATAGAAAAACTTGGCAAAAGAAAAGCTGAAATGAAAACTATGGCACCAACAGGCGATGGACAAACAAGACTTGAGTTTGAAATTCCAGCACGCGGACTTATAGGTTTTAGAAGCCAGTTTTTAACCGATACTAAAGGCGAAGGCGTGATGAATCATAGTTTTTTAGAATTCCGTCCTTTTAGTGGTGCGGTTGAAAAGCGTAACAATGGAGCGTTAATTTCTATGGAAAATGGCGTAGCTTTAGGGTATTCTTTGTTTAACCTTCAAGAGCGTGGAGTGCTTTTCATAGAGCCTCAAACTAAAGTTTATACCGGTATGATTATAGGTGAGCACTCTCGTCCAAATGATTTAGATGTTAATCCTATCAAAGGAAAGAATCTTACCAATGTAAGAGCAAGTGGAAGCGATGATGCAATCAAGCTTGTACCACCTAGAAAATTAAGTCTTGAAAGAGCTTTAGAGTGGATAGAAGAAGATGAACTTGTAGAAGTTACACCTGTAAATGTGCGTGTTCGCAAACGCTATCTTGATCCAACTCAAAGAAAAAGAATGGAAAAAGCAAAATCTTAATGGATTTAAAAAGCTTAGAAAATAATAGACTTTATATACTTAAACGCTTAGGGATCTTAAAATTCCTAAGCATTATCGAAGCCTTGCTTGTAGGCTTTTTAGCCTTTGTTTTTATAAGAGATTCCTTAATTGCAGTAATTTTAGCTGTTTTTGTAGGTATTTTTTTCTTTCGTTTTACAGCCAAAAAACTAAAACTCGCACAAAAAGAATTACAAATTGACGCTTTAAATTTATTTTTGCGTCGTTTTGAGGCGAAATTTAAAAAGCAAAGTTTAAGCCAAAAAGACTTTTTAAAACTAGAACTTACAAAGGATTTGAAAGAATTTAAAAGTCAAAACTGCTTTGAATTTAAGGATTTTAAAATTTACGATATTCAGTTTTTGGACGAAAACAAACGCTTTTTTTGCGGAATTTTACTCGAAATTTTAAGTGCAAACAAAAATCCTAGCTTTGAAAACGAAGAACAAATTTATATCAAACTTAAAGATAAAAACTTCACTTTAAATCATATCTTTTCTAAAGAAAATCATTATCTTATCGCTACTTTAAGCAATCCTTTCTTTATAGATATAAAAAAAGATTTAGAAAACAATTTCAAAAATCTAGAAGAAAATCTAAACTCTATAAAAAATAAACTATTTAAATAACTAACATAAAGTTAATATCATAAAATTTTAATAAATATTAATTATATGCTTTAAAAATATATTACTTTTAGTAACACTTTAAAATTTAATTTTATTTAAATTATTCTTATTATGCTTAATATTTAAGAAAAAATACATTAAAATCAATTTGAACTACAAATAAAAAGGAGGAAAATCATGAAAAAACACATTTTATTGCTTGGTTTATGTCTTAGTTTGAGTCTTAGTGCTAAAAGCGTGAGTGATTACAAAGTAGGAGAAGAATTAAGCGACAAGGAAGGAGTAGAGTATTTTAAGGAACTTTCTAAAAGACCTGTGCAAGAATGGCCAAATAAAAATTTAAGCATCAATGATGTTCCAAAAGGCAAGCAAGGGGATTTAATCCGTTATGGCATAAAGCTTTTAAGCAAGACAGAAAGCACTCTAGGACCCTATAGCAAGCTAAAAAAGACAAGCAACGAAGTAAACTGTATTTCCTGTCACATGGACAATGACGGCAATGGTTTACCAGGGACAAAAAAATATGTTATTCCATTTTTAAATGTCCTAAACAATTATCCAAGACTTGATATAGAAACGATGAAAATCATCTCTGTTGAAGATAGAATTCGCGGAATGGGCGGAACTGACTCTCATAAATTTCCTAATGATTCTAAAGAAATGAAAGCAATTTTAGCTTATTTTAAATGGCTAAAAGAAGCTTATGGTATCAAAGACGGCGTAAAACTTGAAGGAGATTTTTTTGCTAAGATGAATTTTCCAAATCGCCCAGCTGACCCTGTGCGTGGGAAAAAGCTCTTTGAAGAAAATTGTGTTGCTTGCCATGGCGAAAGAGGACTTGGGGTAAAAAATGATAATTACGAACAAGGTAGTGGACATTTATATCCATCTTTACTTATCTATCCTGATGGTGGACACATGGCTATGATACCATTTTTAGCAAGATTTTTAAAATCAGCCATGCCTTTTGGTGCGAGTGCGGATAATCCTATATTAAGCGATGAAGATGCACTAGATATAGCAGCTTATGTCAATACAGGTTTTGTAAGAATGCCTATAACCACTACAGAAAATCGTGCAGGACTTGATACAGCTTATAGCAAATCCCCATCATTAAAACCTGAGTATTTTGCCTCACCACAACAAAATTTAGACCCTAAAGAATACATAAAAGTAAAATACGGACCTTGGAAAAATCCAAATCACTTCCCAGGAGAATGATTAATTTTGGGCTTAGCCCAAAATTAATCCTCATCTTTTGCTAAATTTTCAAGACTTTTAATCCCTTCTTCACCTATCAAATTTCCACCTTGTAAGTCGCTAAATATCGCGTTTAAAGAACTCACTATGGCAGTGGAATTAAAACTTAGATTTTCTATAGCTCTTTCTCTTTTTTTCCATATATTTTGCAAAGCCCTTTTTTCAGCTTCTAACTCTTCTTTCATATTTTGATAAGTTTTGAGTATAAAAGTGATTTGCGTGTTAAATTCCTTAGAATTTAAGTATTCGTATAAAATGTGATTTTTTTCATCTTTGTTTTGCAGGGCATTTTTGAGTTTATAAGAATTTATAATGCTTTCTCTAAGCACTGCTAAAACACCTTTAAATTCATTAAAAGTACAGATCAAAATTCCTTCTTTAAAATGCGTTTTTTCTTTATCTTTTGGCATAGTTTTTGTGATCAAAACCGCTATATCACTTTTTGCGGCTATACTGTCTAGCTTAAGCTTATCCAGCCATTCTTTATTAAATTCTTTAGTGCGTTTGCTCTCATACAAAATACTTCCACAAATATTTCCAAAATTATCCTTTACTATATGCAGACAATCAGCTCCATTTACGCCCTTTGGCACTTCTTTTACTTCATCGCTTAAATACTCACTTTGTATGTATTCTTCTATGAGTAGTTCGGCTGCTTCGCCTTGGAGTTGCTGTGAGCCTTGTTCTATCCTGCGTTGTGCGTCTTCTAGCTTTTGGGCTACGCTTTTAAAATTCGTTTCTAGCTCTTTGTATTTAAGATCTTGCTCTTGAGTGCTTTTTTGAAATTCAAGACGCATTTTTTCTCTTTCAAATTCCAAATTTTTGTTTTCTTGTTCTTTAAATTCTTTAAAAGCCTCTTCTTTAGCTTGAAATTTCAATCTTTCTTCATTTTCTTTTTGTTCTCTTTTAAGTCTTTCATTTTCAGCCTTTATGCTTAAAAACTCGCTAAGTTCTTTGCTTTTTTTCTCTAGTTCTTCTTGCATGATTTTCATTTCATTTTCATGCTCTTTGTTAAATTTCTCGCTGAATTCTTTTTGGAAATTTTGCTTTTGTGTAAGAAGTTCTTGTTCAAATTTTTGCTTTTCTAAAAGAAGCTTTTGGCTTACTTGCTCGCTTATGAGTTTTTCTTGTTCTATCTTTTGAGTTTTTAAATCATTTAAAGCTTTGGTGTATTCAGCTCTTTTAGCATTTACCTCATCATCAAATTCTTTTTTTTGTTTTAGCATTTCTTGCTTAGCTTTATCTAAAATTTGAGCATATAAAGCAGTGCTGATATCGATAAAACTTCCACAACTTGGGCATTTGATTTGTTCATTTTGGTTTAAATTTTGCATAAAAAATTTCCTTAGAATTTTTCTCTAAATTTAACATAGAAAAACAAAGATTATTCTAAGATTGACTTGTTAAAATCATTCTTTTAGAATAATTAGGATTACAAATGCAAAAACACACCAAAATTCACGGCTTTGCCAAATTTAAACTTATCATTATCCTTGCTTTGATGTCAAGCATAGCACCACTTTCTACAGATATGTATTTGCCTGCACTTTCTCATGTGGAGCAAAGTTTTCAAACCAACTCTTTTTTAACCCAACTTAGCCTTGCAAGTTTTTTTATCGCTTTTGCTTTAGGACAGCTTATATATGGGCCTTTAAGTGATATTTTTGGGCGTAAAATTCCAGCTTTGGTGGGGATATTTTTCTTCATCATTTCTAGTTTGTTTTGTGTGATCATTGATGATATTTATGCTTTTATCGCTTTGAGATTTTTTGAAGCACTTGGGGGTTGTGCAGGTGTGGTTATCGCAAGGGCTATTGTCAATGACTTGTTTGAGATCAAAGAAGCTGCAGGGATTTTTGCTTTGATGATGGTTTTTAGTTCTCTTGCTCCTATGCTTTCGCCAACTTTTGGGGGAATTTTGCTAGAGTATTTTTCATGGCATAGTATTTTTGCGACTTTGTTTGCTTTGGGAATTTTGCTTTTTTTGATGATACTTTTTGGTTTAAAAGAATCCGCACCTCATCTTAAAAACAAAAAATTTTCCCATCATGAAGCGATGAAAAGCTACAAATTTGTTTTAAGCGATAAACGCTTTTTGGTTTATATACTATGTGCTTCTTTTGCTTTGGCGGCGATGTTTGCTTATATCACAGGATCAAGCTTTGTTTTTACGCAGTTTTTTGGCCTGAGTGAGCAAAAATTTGCTTTGCTTTTTGGGGCAAATGCTTTAGGTTTTGTCATCTGTGCAAATATCAATGCGAGATTGGTTTTAAAATACGAAAGCGAAAAAATTTTGGCAAAAGCTTTGATGATAATGTTTATATCGACCGTGATTTTACTTGTAAATGCCTTTTTTCATCCAAATTTCTTGCTTTTTGAACTTAGTATTTTTACAAGTATCGCTATGCTTGGTTTCATCGCACCCAATACCACGACTTTAGCCATGGCAAGGTTTAAAGAACATAGTGGAACTGCTTCTGCGGTGCTTGGAACGGTGCAATTTGGTTTTGCAGGTTTTATCTCCTTCGTGGTTGGGGCTATTAACGCAAATACGCCGATAATCCTTGCTTTTGTAATGTGTGCTTGCGTATTGGTTGCAAATATGATATATTTTCTAATCAAAATAAAGGAAAAAAATGAAAACAAATAATATCTTTATGGCTTTAGCCATAGTTTTGGCAAGTTTGATTCTAGCTTTTGGATTTAATAAGGCTTTAAGTGATTTTAAAACACTTGAAAGAAGTGTAAGTGTAAAGGGTTTAAGCCAAAAAGAAGTCGAAGCAGATACTTTGATACTTCCTATAAAATTCACAAGATCAAATAACAATCTTACAAATTTATACGAAGAACTAGAACAAGATAAAGAAAATATCATTAAATTTTTAAAAAAACAAGGTGTAAAAGAAGATGAGATCAGCTACAACTCGCCAAACATCATAGATCGTTTAAGCGATCCTTATGGCAACGACACTCAAGCTACATACCGATACATAGGCACTGCGAATTTACTCATCTATACGCAAAACGTAAAGCTTGGAAAAAGCATACTAGAAAAGATTTCAAGTCTTGCAAAATTTGGCATAGTAACAAAAATCGATAATTATGACATAGAATACCTTTACACCAAGCTAAATGAGATAAAACCTCAAATGATAGAAGAAGCAACGCTCAATGCTAGAAATGCAGCGATAAAATTCGCACAAGATTCAAACAGCCATCTAGGCAAGATAAAAAAGGCTTCTCAAGGGCAATTTAGCATTAGCAACAGAGATAAAAACACCCCTTATATAAAAACCATAAGAGTGGTTTCTACTATAGAATACTATTTGAAAGACTGATGATAAAATTTCAAGCTAAGCTTTAAGGCTTAGCTTGGCACTATGGAATTTTTTCGTGCGGTTTTTTGGAGTGAGAAAATACAAAGCAAAAGGATAATGCCATATAAAACACTGGTAGATTTTATGGTATTTTGGATAATTTCATCTTGATTTATCACTTCCAAAATCCCTTCAAAACTTGATTTAAATTTCAAAAGAGCCAAAACACTTTTTAACCTATCCTGACTATCTTTTTGTTCAAAAAGAGCCATTTGCTCAGGTGATAGTTTTTCAGATATAGAAAAAAATCTTTTTATGATACATAAAATATCTATTCCTTGAATAAAATTTAATTTTAAAATTTGATTGAGTTGAACAGATACAACGCTATTGTTGTTTTTATTGTCTATCTCTTCTATAATATTTTTTAAATTTGATGTGTTATTTTCTAACTCATTTAAAACCTTTTTATAATCACTTTCATATTTATCATCATATACTTTCAAAATTTCTTTTAATTTTTCTTTATTTGCCATTATCAGAGTTTTAGCTGAATTTAACTCTGTAAAAGAAATGTTTTGATCTTTTAAATGGAGATTAAAATCATTTTGCAATATGCTTGCTAGATTTACAATAGCACTCGTATTTAAATCATTTAAACTTTTTTCAAATTGACTTTCATAAAGCTTATCTGATGAAAAAATTCCCGCAAAAGGATTTATAAGTTGTGGTTTTATAACAACAATCATAACTAAAAAGAAATAAACAAGCCAATGAAAACAATAAGATATAAAAGAAATTGAGTTTATATAAGGATACAAATAAATCAAAACAATCACCAACAAACAATAAAAGAGCAACGCAAATATAATATTGCTAAATGAATTCAATAAAGTTGCGTATTGTATTAACAACAAAGCTATTAAAAATGATAAAAAAGCAAATGAGATTAATTTTATATTTTTTATCTTTTGTTTTTTAAATCCTAGATGCACAATTGTTATAACCAAAATAGAAAGAAGAAACGCTCTAAGAAACCAAAAATTAGTTTGTTTATCAATGTGATAACTTAAGTAAGTAATCAAGCAAACCAAACAACCAAACGCAACAATATTTAAACTAGCAAAATTAATAATTCTAGGCAAATTTGTGTGATGAAGACTTGTAACCCTGTAAATCCACAATAACAATACACTAAAAGTAAGATTAATAGAATTTTTATCTTCTGATTTAGCAGCAATAAACGGCTTATTCTTCTCTTTATAACAACTTTCTACTTCAAATAACAATTCTCTCTCTTTCGCATAAAGCTCTAACTTGTGCCATTCTTGAGCTTCTAAGGTATTATTTTGAGTGATTAAAACATCTTTTATGACTCTGAAAGAATCTTTTAAATGTTTGGCACATTTTAATTTACAATTATTATTACGCTGTTCTTCTGTTATTTCTTGTTTATTTTCACACGTCTCATCTTGATAATTATCTTCTATATATTTCTCCACTGATTTAAAATCTAGCTTATCTATATCGACATTGATTAAATTTGCAGCTTTTTGCTCTTTAAAATAACAAGCACTAAAATTCGGAATCTTATGAAACTTTACTCCATAAAAACAAGCTATATCATCAAATTCACACTCGTGAAAATCAGCATAACTATAAAATTCAGAATTATTAAAATAAGCATTATCTTCAAAATGAGTATTTGAAAAATTTAATTTTACTTGATTACCTTTATCTTGCTTATATCCAAATTCGCAATCCATAAAATAACATCTATTTTTAAATTTATTTTTCCATAAATTTATTTTTTCTATAGCACAGTTTTTTATAAAAAAATATCCTTTAAATTCGTTTTCTTGCAAATCTAAGGATGTGATTTTTTTATCTTGATTATCATGGCAATTTATAAAAACCAAATGATCTAAAAATTGGTTTTGATGCATGTCTAAGTCATTATAAAATGCACACTGATTAAAAGTTAATGTTTTTTCAAAAATAATATTTTTTAATTTGATTAACAAGTTTTCAAAAGTACAATTGTAAAAATATAGATGGTTTTTAATTGTCTCTATATTATCTTTTTCCAAGTCTTTTGGCTTAATTGCACATAAATCAATATTACAATTATTAAAAATAACATTACACGGAATACTTTTTATCTTATCATATGACAAAGATATATCTATTTTGCCGCCTCCTTCATTGCAAACCAAATACCATTTTCCATCATCATGAAATAGCTCATCTTTTTGCCTAAAGTCTTCTTTTTCTTTTATTTTTTTTATTATTCCATTTGTTTCTTTATGACTTGGAGTAAATATATATCGTTTATCTATAGATAAAACTTTGGACAATTCGTCAATATCAGCAGTTTCTTTGCCATCACTTTCACTCTTATGATTTTGATGTGTTTCTTCACAACATTTTTCTAAGATCTTAGGTGTTTCTTTCATCATTTAATCCTTTCTATCTTTTTCAGCTTGGCACTATGGAATTTTTCCTAATTGTCTTTATAAAAGAAAATGCAACAAAACCAAAAATTATTGTATAAATTCCACCAAACACACTAAGCGGATCTAACATAGCTCTTTTATCTGTAAAAATTCCCATAGCGGGGATAAGAATTTTTGGTGAAACCGCTAGAACCAAAAGAGTTATCACATAAGATATGATTATAAAAAATTCTCTCATATATTTTAGACATAAAGCAAATCCAACTAAACCCAAATAAATAAAAAGTATCATAAGATTTACAAATATCATAAGTAAATAATTATCCTGTATGATAGAATTTATATGATGATTATAAAAATCCAATGAAAAATACCAATGCTCCAAAATAGGCTTATATCCAAGACTATAGTTAAAACCAACAACCATCGCAACGCTTGATATCACAAAAATCCCTATCACCAAAATAAGCGAATTTAAACTTTGTAAAATATCAGTATGATGATCACAAAGCTTGCGATAAAAGAAAAGTTGATATCTGTCTACTATATCTTTAAAAGTTATAGCTTTTTTATTTTTTAACTCTAGCTCTTTGCAATAAAGCTCGTATTTATGAAAATTTGAAGCGTCTAAAAGATTATTATCTTTTATCAAAGCACTTTTAAAAGTCCTAAAAGAATCTCTAAAATCATTTGCTGCTTCATCTTTTGGTTTGCATATATTTTCTATAGTGGTGTTTAAATTTTGAAAATCAAATTTAGCTTTTATATTTACTAGATTTAGACTATCTTTAAAAACAGATTGAGAAAAATTTGGAGCCATGTTAAAAGTAGATCCATAAAAACAAGCAGCGTTATTAAAATTACAATTATAAAAATTTACAATTGAAAAAACACATGAGACAAAATATACACCTTGTTTAAAAGTACATGTTCCAAAAGTGATATTTTTTATATTTTTTTTCCTAAAAGCAATTATTTTTTTAAATTTACAACTTTTAAAAGATATATTTTTTTCTTGTAAAAAATCATCTTCTATTTCTATGCCATCATCAAAATTTACCTTGAAAAAAGAAACTTCTTTTTTAAATTGATTGACTGATAAGATTTGTTTATTATTAAAATTTATATTCTCAAAGAAAACATTATCATGAAAGATATTTTTAAAATAAACATCTTCATGAAATTTAATTCCTAAAACAACATTATAAAAACACCCTATAAAAATAATTTTTCTATAAACAAAACACTCACTAAATTCTATTTCGGAATTTTCTTTACATTTAAATTCTAATTCTAGAATATTATTACTATCAGTTTTATCAATAATCATATTTTTAAAATATGCTTTTTTAATAATTTCATTATTAGAAAATAGAATTGCTTTTGTAAAATTAACTTTTTCCATTTGAATTTCTTCATAAGAATTGTTCATTAAAACAACACTATCAAATACAATATTTTTAAATTTAATATTTTTATTAAAATTACTTTTAGATATCTTAAAAGTTTTTGAAAAATTAATATCTTCAAAATAAAAATCACTATTTATATTAGTATTGATAATTTCGAATTCAGATTTAAATTTACATGTTTTTATATACAGTTCGTAATTAAAAATTATCTTTATAAAAAATGCATACAACTTTATATCTTCACTTGAAACTTCATTATTTTCATGATCGACTTCTGCTTTTTTTATTCCAAAATATTTAAACATGCATGTATTAAAATATAATTTTGGATAATGTAAATTTTCCTTAGTTGTTTTAGAATAAAAATCTGGTTTTATATTTCTTTGTATTTCATTGTTATCTTGATTTGCGCTAATCAATAATACTACATTTTGTCTACCATCTTTAAAACTTTCAAAATAAACATCTTTAAAACTACAATTTTTAAATTCTATGCACTCTATTTTAAATATATTTTTATCTATATCATCTATATGTATTTCATAATTATCTGACTTTAAAATTTTTACTTCTTGTAATTTATCATATTCTATTTTTTTTATTTTTAAATAATTTTTATCACCTTCAAATATTATTTCGCTAGAGCTATTATGTTTTTTAAAATATTCCGAAAAAACTATCGTTTCAGTCATCTTCCTATCACTCCTACAATTTGCCCCAAATAAGGCAATAAAGCAATAAAAACACTATACTCTTATCACTTAAATATTTCAAAACAAAAAATATCTTTTCTTTCGCTTTTGTTTTATCATTTTCTTTTAAACTATCGATAACCAAAAGTAAATTTTCTATTTCTTCTTTTTGATTTTTATCTAAAATATCATCTGAAATTTTACTTAACTCTTCTAATATTTGATCTATTATTATATTTTGAGATATAGTGGCATTTGCTGTGTTTGTATTGTTATTTTTGATATCATTATTTATATTAATCAACTTTTTATCTTCTTTTATTTTTTCACTTTCATCTTTTAATTCTGCTAAATAAATTTCCATTCTAACTATCATTTTTTTAAACATTCGACCATTTTTAGATCATTTTCAAATGGTTTTCCAAGGTTGACACCACATTCAACATAAGGATAACCTATATAAAATTTTTCATTATATACCTTATCATAAATTGTTCTTATATAATCAATTTGTTTCCAACATTCTGATGGAATTTTTTCTTTTAAAATTTCTTTACTTTCACTAATATGCTATGTTAATTTCTCGATTTTATTTTGATTCATTTTTACTCCTTGTTTTCTATGATTTTTATTTCTTCTTCGGTTAAGTTATAGAGTTTATAAACGATGGAATTGATTTTATTTTCTAGTTCTTGGGTGTTTGTGTTTTTGTCTTGTTCTTTGGCTTTTAGAATTTCATCGACTAAATTTATAAGCTCATCGGCTAATTTTTCATTTTTAGAATTTATTTTTGGTATAGGAAGTTTTTCTACAAATATTTTACTCATTTCATAACCACTAACACCTAATTTCGCTCCAATTTGCTTAAAATAATAAAAATTAACATTAGAATTTAGCAATGCCGTTAAATATAATAATTCTTTTTTATTATTTGATTGATGAGATAAGATGAAACATTTTTGATTTAACAAAAAGAATTCATTGTCAAAAAACGCTATAAATTCCTTATTCATATTTGGATACACTATCTTTTCCCTTTCAAATTCTTCATAATAAGCGATATTGTCTTGAGCTTCAAACCATTTATTGCTAGTTTTCTTTCTACAACCTTTTTCTCCGCTTTGTTCTATGCGTGGTAAAAATTGAGATAAATATTGCTTTAAAGCAGGATATTGTTCTATATCGATTTTTAAACTTGGAAAAGTTCCTATCACCCAAAGTCCCGCCCACTCGTAACTATATCTTTTTATATCGCGTCCACGTAGCATTTTGCGCATAAGTTTAGCGGTGCGTTCTTTTTCGGCTTCATCTTTGCAATTTGCTAAAATTTCATTTCTTTTTTCAGTAGTGATGATAAAGGCTTCATTATAGCCTGTTAAAATTCCACGATATATATTAAGCCCATGCCATTCTTTAAGCGGAGTTCCTATGCGTTCTATCTTGGCCTTTAAGGCACTAGTATTCTCATCGCTAAAAGTGAAGCTTTCCTTGCTTAAAGAATTTTGCGAAAATTCTGCAAAGTCCTTATATAAGCCAATGTCATAAGCACAAGTTTTTAAAATTTCATTGCTTAGGGCAAGGTATTTGAATTTATTATCTTTGCTTTTTGATTTTTCAAAACAAAGTATAGAAGTATCCACTGTAGCACTATCAAAAACTTTTATGCCGTTTAAATCAGTGTATTCTAAAAACTTAACATTTTTAAGCAAAAATTCACGCAAAGCTTCCCCATATCCTGCACGCGTGTATTTGTTAGAAGTGATATAGCTCAATACCCCCCCCCTATCTTTTAAAACATTAAATCTTAGTTCATAAAAATAAGTATAAATATCGCTCGTGCCTTTATAAACCTTATAATTTTTAGCTAAATGAGGCTTGAGTTCTTTAAGCTCTTCTTGTCTTATATAAGGCGGATTGCCGATGATGAGATCAAAGCCTTTGAAATTTCCATCATCGTCCAAAATTTCAGGGAATTCAAAACGCCATTCAAAAGGATGTGATTTTTCTAGTTCGAAAATACGCTCATAAAGCTCTAAAAGATTTTTAAATTCTTTTCTTGCTACTTTTTCATCAAAACTGAATTCAAACATATTTTTAGAAAAAAAGCTTTTAAATTTTTCATCGTGATGTTCATTGGCTAAAAAATCGCCGTATTTTTTAGAATACTCGTTTGCCCCATTTGTGAGCTGTTTGATCTCTTTGTTAAATTTATCTTTCAAACAAAAATTTTTAAAGCTTTCTTGGAGATTTTTTATTTCCTTGGCAATGAGATTTTTATCTGTGTAAAAGCCTTCTTTATAGTCTTTTACTATGCGTTTATATTTGCTCATACGTTCTTTGATGTTAGGGTAGTGGCTTAGACTTTTGCCTGTTTCAAAGTAAGATACCAAAGAATTTCCGCATTTTATGTTTATATCGATGTTTGGCAGGGTTTTAAGATCATGATAATTCTCATCATCAAAGTTTTGGTAAAAACTGTGTTTTAAAAGCTCTATCCAAAGCCTTAGCTTGGTGATCTCGCATGAGTTAGGGTTGATATCGACTCCAAAAAGGTTGTTTTCTATGATGTCTTTTTTGGTATAAAAAAGTTCTTGCTGGATAAGATGGGCTTTATCTTTAGGCGTACTTGGGCGTTTATACTCTATAAACTCGCCTTTTCTACCCGTGATGAGAATTTCATCGTTTTGTACTTCTAGGTAAAACTCTTCATCAAAAAGATTTAGCTCATCATAGATACTCAGCATAACATTTAAAGCAGAAACCAAAAAATGCCCACTTCCCACCGCAGGATCGCAAATTTTTATAGAGTTTAAAAGCTCTTTTTGTGCTTTTTTGTCTTCTTTTCTTAAAGACTTTCTTAGTTCGTTTATATTTTTAACATCAAGATCAAATTGAGCGTTGAATTTATCAAGCACAACTTTTGTGATGCTTTCTTTACACATATAAGAAGTGATAAAGCTTGGCGTGTAAAAGCTCCCTTCTTTGTAGCCATTGAGTTTTTCAAACACATTTCCCAAAACGCTTGAGCTTATGAGTTCTTTTTGGCTTAAAATTTCGCTTTGCTCATCATCACTACCAAAATCAAAGCTATCCAAAAATTCAAACAAGTATTCCAAAAGCCCCACTTGTCCTTTTTTAGCCTTGCATTTATCATCTTTTAGCACGGTGTTTTTATAGTAAAAAAGCTTTAAGTCATTGCTTAAGCTTGAAATTTCAAGTGTGTTTTCTATGCTTTGTTTTTCAAACAAAGAAGAATTTAGATAAGGCAGATAGGCAAATTCGCTTTTCTTTCTCGTGCTTTTTTCTTTGGCTAAGACTTCAAAGAAAAGTTCGCTAAGCTTGTCAAAATCAGGGATTTTTTTGAAATTTAAAAATTTCAAATTTTTATCATCATTAAAACGCACCAAATTTGACTCTATAAGCTTTAAAAACAAAATGCGATTAAGCCATAAGATCAAAAGTTTTAAGATGGTTTCAAAATTTTCTTCTTTAAGCTTAGAATTTATAGCGGTGTAGAAAGTGCCTTGCTCTTCTTTGCTTTCTTCACTTTTTGCGATGATGAGTTTTGAGTTTTGTTTGCTCTCACAAAGCCCTAAGATATATAAAAGCTCTTTGTAAAAAGCATTGTTGAGTGAATTTGCATCGTTGGGGTTAAACTCATTTAGCAAAAAGTCTCTATGAAAAGTTTTAAAAATACTTGCTAGCTTTTTAAAATTTGATTTTTGTTTGTCTTTTAAAAATGTCAAGTCAATCAAAAAGCCTTTTAAGTTTTCTTTGGAATTTTCTATGAGTTTGGCTACTTCTTTATAGAATTCTTCAGTATTACCTTTGAAAAGTGAATTTGGATTACAAAATTCTTCAAAAAGTTTTTTAAAACTTGGATTTTTATAAAAAAGCTCTTCAAACTCACTAATTTTAAAAATGTAAAATTTATAAAAATCTGTGATGATAATAAATTTTAAGCTAAAACTATACTCTCTATTTCTAAAATAATATAAAATAGTCTCGTGTAAGGCTTTAGAATTTACCTTTGTATGAGTGATAAATTCTTTTGAATTTGGCTTTTTAGCCTCGATGAAAACTTCTAAGTCTTTACTAAACTCATCTTTAGAGATGGATAAGTCAATCTCACTTTTGCCTTTTTGCTTGGTTTTGATGTGAGTTTTGAAATTTAACATGGTTAAAAATGGACTAAGTGCATTAGCTACAAGATAATCTTCATTTTCACTTTGCGAACTTTCAAGTCTTTCTAGATATTGCATTAAAGCCTTGTTAAATATATCAAATTCATTTTGCATGATTTGCTTTTTGCGGTAGTATGGGTTGAAAAAATCTTTTTCATTTAGCAAAGTGAAATGCATTTTTAACCTTTATAAAAAATATTTTGTATTTTATCAAATTTTACTTTTATATAAAATTTTTTAAGAATTTAATATATCATTAATACCTTTATATGCTTCCTGTATAGGTTTTTTAATAAAAAAATCATTTAAAATTTGAATAAAATCTTTTTTAGAATTTTGATTTTCAATCAACCAATAAATAAAAGCGTATTCTCCTTCTAATTTTTCATTGTTTATTAATTTATCACAATAATAGTGATTTTGATATTTTCTAACATTTTCTTCTTTTACATCTTTAAATAATTTTAAACATTCTTTATATTTTTCATTTTCTATATCTTCTTCATCATCATTTGAAATTTCAAATGTCAAACCAATAATATCATAGTATTTTTTTTTAAAATAAATATATATACATGGATATATGCTTTCATTCTTATAATCAATAGGATAAAATATAAACACACCATGATTAACACGATTTTCTTCTATTTTATTGCCGATAAAAGTTATATCACCTATTTTAATTTCCTTATGTTCAAAACTATCAAAAAATTCTTCTATTATATATTCGCAGATGTTGCTCCATTTATGCTGAATAATATCTTTAGCTTTTTTATAGTTTTCTTCATTTAAATTTTTAAGCTCTGATTTGTTTTTGTTATATCTATATAAAATCATCGCATTTTTTAAATTTTGCATTTTTATATTGTCTTGAAAAATAAATTCTAGTACATCATCTCTTTGAGCATACTCATCTGTCATATACCATTGTAAAATACTTTTGTATTGATTTAGAGTAAAAATAATGTTTTGTATATCAAGAATAAATTTTTGATCTTTGCTTGATTTTTCTTCATATATTTTTATACACTCATCAATCCATTCCTTAATCCATATGTAATCCATCTTCAAATAATAGCTAACATTATTTTCATTTTTATCTTTAATCAAATTTGTCTTTATTGTAAAATTTCCCAAACTATAATCACTAGGACTAGCACACTCATCTTGATGCAAATATATAGTCAATATGTTTTTATAACAATCTTTTATATTTTTGATATTTTTTCTTACAAAATTAATATAATCTTTCAATTGATTTTTTTGATCTTTTGCATAAATTTTATTTTCTATTATAATATATCTTTTATCACTTAATGTTATTAAAATATCTATCCTTCTATTATCTTTTATGCAGGCTTCTGTTTCTACACTTTTTATATCTTCTATGTTTAAATTTTCAAATTTCGTATTTACTAAACTCTTACCAAGTTTTTCTAAAAATACCTTTGCAAAATTTTTTTGATAATGATCCTTATTTATATCAATTAAATAAGCTATAAATTTAGAATGATAATTTTCTTTTGTTTCGATATTCAAAGCATCAAATATATTTATATCACTCAAACCATTATTCACATCTTTTTCAAATTTAATATCTTCTTCAAGCAATCTTTCAATAAATTTTTCCATGTATCACTTTCCATATTTTATACAATTTTACATGTAAATAAATTTTTAATTACAAACTAAAAAACTGATTATTAATTTTATAGGTAAGTTAAGGTAGAATTAACAAGTCCGCAATGAGCTACTTTCCCCCTGCCAGTAAGGCGTAGTATCATCACCCACGATGTGCTTAGCTTCTTGGTTCGGGATGGAGCAAGGCGTTTCCACATCTGTATAATCACGGACATTGTTATTTAAATATTCTTTGAAAGATTTAATTTATAAATAAAGCTTAATCTTTTATTTCTTTATTTTTTTCTTTATTCTCTTTCTTCTTTACTTATCTTTTATCTTTAATAAGTTTTTATATAGAATACTTAAAAAACAATGTTAAGAGCAAGTTCTAATATAAACTCTACTTGAAAGATTTCTATGAAACTCTAAATATTATCTATATTCAAAGTCTTATTAAAAACCTTAACAAGGAAGTGATGCTTTATTAAAGATAAGCCAAACGCTCTATTAGTACTGGTCAGCTAAAGGACTTTCATCCATTACACACCCAGCCTATCAAACTAGTAGTCTTCTAGAGAGCTTAGAGAAGATTCATCTTAGAGTTGGCTTCACGCTTAGATGCTTTCAGCGTTTATCCTTTCCAAACTTAGCTACGCTGCGATGCTCTTGGCAGAACAACAGCTACACCAGTGGTTTGTTCAACCCGGTCCTCTCGTACTAGGGTCAAATCTCTTCAATCTTCTTACGCCCACGGCAGATAGGGACCGAACTGTCTCACGACGTTCTGAACCCAGCTCGCGTACCGCTTTAAATGGCGAACAGCCATACCCTTGGGACCTGCTCCAGCCCCAGGATGCGATGAGCCGACATCGAGGTGCCAAACCTCCCCGTCGATGTGAGCTCTTGGGGGAGATCAGCCTGTTATCCCCGGGGTACCTTTTATCCTTTGAGCGATGGCCCTTCCACACAGAACCACCGGATCACTAAGACCGACTTTCGTCTCTGCTTGACTTGTATGTCTTGCAGTTAAGCTGGCTTATACCTTTATACTCTACGAACGATTTCCAACCGTTCTGAGCCAACCTTTGTAAGCCTCCGTTATTATTTGGGAGGCGACCGCCCCAGTCAAACTACCCACCAGACATTGTCCCACTTGAGGATAACTCAAGCTGGTTAGCTACCCAAATAAGAAAGAGTGGTATCTCAACAATGGCTCATATACAACTGGCGTCATATACTCAAAGCCTCCCACCTATCCTGCACATTCTTATCCAAGTAGCAGTGTCAAGCTGTAGTAAAGGTCCACGGGGTCTTTCCGTCTTGCCGCGGGTAGGAGGAATTTTCACCTCCACTACAATTTCACTGGATCCCTCTTTGAGACAGCTCCCATCTCGTTACGCCATTCATGCAGGTCGGTATTTAACCGACAAGGAATTTCGCTACCTTAGGACCGTTATAGTTACGGCCGCCGTTTACTCGGGCTTCGATCAAGAGCTTCGCTAATGCTAACCCCATCAATTAACCTTCGAGCACCGGGCAGGCGTCACACCCTATACATCCTCTTACGAGTTAGCAGAGTGCTGTGTTTTTGGTAAACAGTCGGGAGGGACTCTTTGTTGTAAGTTTCCTTGCTTTCGGAGTAAATCCTAATACAAAGCTAACCACACCTTATACCGAAGATACGGTGCTATTTTGCAGAGTTCCTTAAAGAGAGTTCTTCCACGCGCCTTAGAATACTCATCCCACCCACCTGTGTCGGTTTACGGTACGGGCAACATTAGCTAAACTTAGAAACTTTTCTTGGCTCGACGGCATCAGGGGTTCTTCTATCCATCCGAAGATTTCAAAAAGCCTTTCAGTTCTCGGAGTGTTCTTATACGGATTTGCCTGTATAAGCTCCTACGACCTTAGACTAGCACTTCCATCCGCTAGCCCCCTTAGCCCTAAGCGTCCTTCCATCGCACACTAATGTTGGTATTGGAATATTAACCAATTTGCCATCGTCTACCCCTTTCGGACTCGACTTAGGACCCGACTAACCCTACGATGACGAGCATCGCGTAGGAAACCTTGGGTTTACGGCGTTAATGATTCTCACATTAATTATCGCTACTCATGCCTGCATGCTCACTTCTATTCGCTCCAGCACTCCTTACCGGTATACCTTCGACGCAAATAGAACGCTCTCCTACCACTTGCACACAACTTAAACTACTTAACTTTAGCCTAAGAATATTTTTACTGATTTTACTAAGCTTTATTTCTATCTTTACTCTATAAAAATCAGTAAAAATATAACTAAAACATATAACTTAGTTTCTCATATTCTAAACTTAAATAATCTAAGTTGTGTGCAAGTCTACAGCTTCGGTACTTACTTTAGCCCCGTTATATTTTCCGCGCAAAATCACTAGACCAGTGAGCT
This sequence comes from Campylobacter sp. BCW_6460, assembly GCF_001762705.1. Taxonomy (NCBI): domain Bacteria; kingdom Pseudomonadati; phylum Campylobacterota; class Epsilonproteobacteria; order Campylobacterales; family Campylobacteraceae; genus Campylobacter; species Campylobacter sp. BCW_6460. The sequence goes on from NZ_MJXI01000001.1 coordinate 108,391, forward strand.
ATTACGCTTTCTTTAAAGGATGGCTGCTTCTAAGCCAACCTCCTGGTTGTTTAAGTAACTTCACATCGTTTTCCACTTAAGTAAGATTTAGGGACCTTAGCTGGTAGTCTGGGTTGTTTCCCTCTTGACGACGGATTTTATCACTCGCCGCCTGACTGCTGTGATTACATATAAGGTATTCGGAGTTTGATAGGGTTTGGTACATTGGTGTATGCCCTAGCCCATTCAGTGCTCTACCCCCTTATATTACGACACAACGCTATACCTAAATATATTTCGGAGAGAACCAGCTATCACGAAGTTTGATTGGCCTTTCACCCCTATCCACAAGTCATCCCGGGGCTTTTCAACGCCTATGGGTTCAGTCCTCCACTAGTTCTTACACTAGCTTCAACTTGCTCATGGATAGATCACTTCGTTTCGGGTCTGCAGCATCTGACTAAGCGCCCTATTCAGACTCGCTTTCGCTACGGCTTCGCGTTTGCTTAACCTTGCCAGACACCACAACTCGCAGGCTCATTATGCAAAAGGCAGTCCATCACACTGTATTGCTACATAGTGCTCTGAATGATTGTAAGCAAATGGTTTCAGGTTCTATTTCACTCTGATCACCTCAGTTCTTTTCACCTTTCCCTCACGGTACTTGTGCACTATCGATCTGGTATTAGTATTTAGGGTTGGATCGTGGTCGACCCGGATTCAGACAGGATTCCTCGTGTCCCGCCCTACTCAGGATACTGCTAGCTAAGCTTTGTTTTTCGCATACGGGACTATCACCCTCTATGGCTATACTTTCCAGAATGTTCTGCTAAACTCAGCTCTTGCACATTGCAGTCCTACAACCCCCAGTGCAAGCACTAGGTTTGCCCTCTTGCGCTTTCGCTCGCCGCTACTGACGCAATCTCTATTGATTTCTTTTCCTGAGGGTACTAAGATGTTTCAATTCCCCTCGTTCGCTCCTATATAGGTAATGTATATCTCTATACATTGGGTTGCCCCATTCGGAAATCTACGGATCAAAGCTTCTTGACAGCTCCCCGTAGCTTATCGCAGTCTAGTACGTCCTTCATCGCCTTTACCAGTCAAGGCATCCACCATTCGCTCTTAGTAGCTTACCTTTTGATGTTCTTTTAGCAGATGAGAAAGCTCATCTTAAAGAACCAAAGCTAAAGGCCTACCCCGCCAACCTAAAAGATATTAGGCTTAAAACGAAATAAACTAAACATTCATTAAAAAATTAATGTAGATAAAGCTTCAATTCTTAATCACTAAAAAAACAATTTGCATAAAAGTTAGATATAACCTAACTTCTACCTTTTATTATTGATTCTAAAACGCATCACTTCCTTGTTAAAGTTTTTATGATAAGACTTCTTTATCTTAAGACGGAAAGCATTCAAACCTTAATATAGAACTAAATGATTTAGTCTTAACTAAGCTGTGAGTTTGAAACTTGTCTTTAATTTATAAATCTTAAATCTAATATTCTCTTTATTTTAAAGATAAAGATAATTAAAAGATATAAGTTAAACCAAAGAAAAGATAAATAGGTTTTATCCTTTAACAAGTCCTGTAAAATTGTTTTTATTAAAACTTGCTTGTGACTCTTAACAATGATAATTAAAAAGAACATTTAGGTTTAAAACCTAAAGGAAGTATATATATTAATATAATCATTATAAATATAAATACATAATGTATATGCTACTTATATCTATTTAAAGTATATTCTTTTATAGCTAAAGATAAAAATAAATCTAAGTATAGAGTTTATATTTTATATTTAATCTACTTTATATACTTGCTTTAGATTTTAAAGCTTTTTTATTCAAATCTTTTTTATGGTGGGCCTAACAAGACTTGAACTTGTGACCTCACCCTTATCAGGGGTGCACTCTAACCAGCTGAGCTATAGGCCCTTAATAAATGGTGGAGAATAGCGGGATCGAACCGCTGACCTCCTGCGTGCAAAGCAGGCGCTCTCCCAGCTGAGCTAATTCCCCATAAACAATTAGCTTTATCATCAATCTTTGAAATCTAAACAAGAATCAATTGAGTTTATATATTTGAAGTAATAGTTGTGAGACTTATTACTTTGTACTCTAGAAAGGAGGTGATCCAACCGCAGGTTCTCCTACGGTTACCTTGTTACGACTTCACCCCAGTCGCTGATTCCACTGTGGACGGTAACTAGTTTAGTATTCCGGCTTCGAGTGAAATCAACTCCCATGGTGTGACGGGCGGTGAGTACAAGACCCGGGAACGTATTCACCGTAGCATGGCTGATCTACGATTACTAGCGATTCCGGCTTCATGCTCTCGAGTTGCAGAGAACAATCCGAACTGGGACATATTTTATAGATTTGCTCCACCTCGCGGTATTGCGTCTCATTGTATATGCCATTGTAGCACGTGTGTCGCCCTGGGCATAAGGGCCATGATGACTTGACGTCGTCCACACCTTCCTCCTCCTTACGAAGGCAGTCTATTTAGAGTGCTCGGCCGAACCGTTAGCAACTAAATACGTGGGTTGCGCTCGTTGCGGGACTTAACCCAACATCTCACGACACGAGCTGACGACAGCCGTGCAGCACCTGTCTCTAAGTTCTAGCAAGCTAGCACCCTCATATCTCTATAAGGTTCTTAGGATATCAAGCCCAGGTAAGGTTCTTCGCGTATCTTCGAATTAAACCACATGCTCCACCGCTTGTGCGGGTCCCCGTCTATTCCTTTGAGTTTTAATCTTGCGACCGTACTCCCCAGGCGGTACACTTAATGCGTTAGCTGCATTACTGAGATGACTAGCATCCCAACAACTAGTGTACATCGTTTAGGGCGTGGACTACCAGGGTATCTAATCCTGTTTGCTCCCCACGCTTTCGCGCCTTAGCGTCAGTTGAGTTCCAGCAGATCGCCTTCGCAATGGGTATTCTTGGTGATATCTACGGATTTTACCCCTACACCACCAATTCCATCTGCCTCTCCCTCACTCTAGACTATCAGTTTCCCAAGCAGTTTAATGGTTAAGCCATTAGATTTCACAAGAGACTTGATAATCCGCCTACGCGCCCTTTACGCCCAGTGATTCCGAGTAACGCTTGCACCCTCCGTATTACCGCGGCTGCTGGCACGGAGTTAGCCGGTGCTTATTCCTTAGGTACCGTCAGAATTCTTCCCTAAGAAAAGGAGTTTACGCTCCGAAAAGTGTCATCCTCCACGCGGCGTTGCTGCGTCAGGGTTTCCCCCATTGCGCAATATTCCCTACTGCTGCCTCCCGTAGGAGTCTGGACCGTGTCTCAGTTCCAGTGTGACTGATCATCCTCTCAGACCAGTTAAGCGTCATAGCCTTGGTAAGCCATTACCTTACCAACTAGCTGATACTATATAGTCTCATCCTACACCGAAAAACTTTCCCTACTCAACTTGTGTTAAGCAGGAGTATAGAGTATTAGCAGTCGTTTCCAACTGTTGTCCTCTTGTGTAGGGCAGATTAACTATACCTTACTCACCCGTGCGCCACTAATCCACTTCTAGCAAGCTAAAAGCTTCATCGTTCGACTTGCATGTATTAGGCACGCCGCCAGCGTTCACTCTGAGCCAGGATCAAACTCTCCATAA
>NZ_MJXI01000002.1:0-230837 GCF_001762705.1 Campylobacter sp. BCW_6460
GGATTCGAACCAACGGCCCCCTCCTTAAAAGGGAGATGCTCTACCGGCTGAGCTAACGAGACATTTTCTGAAATAAAAATGTGATTATGCCAAAATTAGCTCTATTTGTCAAGCTTTTTTAAATCATTTTTGGCATTTTCTCTCCAAATAACGAGAAAATATATTTATAGGTAAAGTCAAAACAAGATATGTAATAGCCAAAATTACATAAGCTTCAAGAGTAGCAAAAGTATAAGAATTTATCTCTTGTGCACTTTGGGTTAATTCATTTACAGCAATAACGCTTAATAATGAACTATCTTTAATTAAATTTGCAAATTGTCCACTCAGAGGTGCTAAAATATTTTTTAAAGCTTGGGGCAAAATTACATACGCAAAAACCTGCATCTCTTTTAACCCTAAAGCCCTAGCGCTCTCAAGCTGAGATATAGAAATACTTAAAATTCCAGCTCTAAATATTTCAGCTAAGTAAGCAGCAGAAAAACATGATAAAATAATAACTCCAGCCACATATCGATTATCAAGTCCTAAATTATTTGCAACGATATAATATATCAATAATACCTGCACTAGTAAAGGGGTTCCTCTGATAAGCTCTATGTAAAATATAGATAAAAATCTTAAAAAAACAATTGAACTTAAAGAAAAAGCACAAAAAACTCCACCCAAAATTATACTCAGTAATAAAGAAAAAAAACTGATTATTAAAGTATTTAAAAAACCTTGAAGAAATTTTTCTTTATAGGTCGCAATTGCACTAAAATCAAAATGATAAGCACTTATACTAAAACTACAATAACAAAACAATATTAAAAATAAAATCAAAAGAATTAAATTAGTGATTATTTTTGACTTTGATAGAGGTTTTAAAGGTTTAAAATTCTTATTTTTTTGGATAAACAAAGACAATAAAAATCTCCAAAATTACAATTTATTCATTTCTTAAAGTATCTAAAATGTTAATTTGAGTTGCTTTTTTTGCAGGATAAAAAGACGATAAAGCTATGATTATTAAAGCACCTATAATGGTTAAAGAAAAATCCATTAAAGACAAATCAAGTGGTAATTTACTAGTTCCATAAACATCAGCAGGTAAAGTTACAATATCAAAATTTCCTAAAAGCCATAAAGCAAAAAATGCAAGCATCACACCCACTATCATACCGCCGCCGCCAATAAGCATGCCTAAGGCAAAAAAACTCTTTTTTACCTCATTTTTGCTTGCACCTAGGGCAAGTAAAAGTGCTATTTCACTGCGACGATTCATTACTATCATCAATAAAGAACTTACTATATTTAAACTTGCAACCAAAATAATAAGCATCAACACTATAAAAAGCGCTCTTTTCTCAAGCTCTAAGGCTGAAAAGAAATTTTTATTTTGTTCCCACCAACCTACTACAGCATAATCGTCTTTTAAATAAGATTTAATTTTTTCAACATCCTTAAAAGCATTATCACTATATACATGAACTCCATCATAATTTGGATTTTTAGGCATTCCAAGTACCTTTTTCAATGCATCAACATCTGTGTACATATAAGCTTTATCATAAAATGCAAGCCCTGAAGTAAAACGCGCTTTAACATCAAAACGTTTAGTTTGCGGTACTAAAGAAAATCCACTAGGATTAAGATTTGAAAAAATAAGTGAAAGTTTGTCATTTTTATGCAAACCAAATTCATCAATAAGTGCTGATCCTACAAGTATATCAAAACCACTTAAATTCTCATCCTTTAAAGCTTTAGCAACCACTTCGTTTATTTTTTTTTCATCATTAAAATTAACGCCAAAAAGCACACCACCTTCAAAACGATTATCTCCCTTTACAACAACTTGAGTGCTTATATAAGGGCTAAATAACAAATTTGGAAATGTTTTTCTTAACTCATCTATAAATTCATCATTTACAGGAGCGTAAAATTTAGGCAAAATAGTAATAGGATAATTCATCACAAAAAAGCGTTTTTCAAATTCTTTATCAAAACCATTCATAATTGCCATAGCTACAAGCAAAACGCAAAGTCCTACACAAACTCCCAAAAAGGCCAAAAGCATAGAAAGATTGATAAAGGGTTGTTCTTTATCAAATCTTAAATATTTAAAAAGTAAATATTTTAAAACGCTTTTATTCAAGCTAAAATTCCTTGCTTAGGACCACTTTTTCCATGGCATTCTTTAAATTTTTTTCCACTTCCGCAAGGACAAGGAGCATTGCGTGGAACTTTTTTAAACTCAGCTTCGCCAAGATTATCTTCGCTTGCGCCCATTTCTACTGAGCTTTGAAGTAGCTTTTCATTTTCTTCATTGGCTTTATTTTCTAAATTTTGTACCTCTTCTTGATTAAATTGCACACTAAAAAGTAGTTTAATACTATCAAATTTAATACGATTAACTAGCTCCAAGAAAAGATTATAACTTTCTTTCTTATATTCCACAAGAGGATCTTTTTGATTGTATCCGCGAAGTCCTATTCCTGTTTTTAAAATATCCATTTGATACAAATGCTCTCTCCAAGCATTATCCAAAACTTGCAAATATAAAATACGCTCTATATTACGCAATTCTTTAATCTCAAGTCTTGACATCTTTTCGTTATAAGAATTTTCAAGAATTTGACTTAGCTTATCTTGCATTTCAATGACGCTTAAATTTTCAAAATCTTTTTCACTAATCTGAGTTGAACACTCATATAAAATTTTTGCTTTCAAATTTTCAAAATTTACATTAAAACCGCTTTCATCAAGCATATAATCATTCATTACATTTGCGCTATATTCAGCGATATTTTGAGAAATTTTAGCTCTAATATCATAGTTTTCATCTAAAAGCTCATTACGATAACGATAAATAGTTTTTCTTTGTTCATTTGCTACATCATCGTATTCTAACAAATGCTTTCTGCTTTCAAAATGTAAGCTTTCTACTTTTTTTTGCGCATTTTCAACCGCTCTTGTAACGATTCTTGACTCTATGCTTTCGCCCTCTTCTATACCTAAGCGATCCATAATGCTTTTAATACGATCCCCGCCAAAAATTCTTAAAAGATTATCTTCTAAACTTAGATAAAAACGACTTATTCCAGGATCGCCCTGCCTTCCTGCACGACCACGAAGTTGATTATCAATACGGCGGCTTTCATGTCTTTCTGTACCTATGATATAAAGCCCACCCAAAGCCCTAATCTCATCATCGATTTTTATATCCACACCACGACCTGCCATATTTGTAGCGATAGTTACGGCACCTTTTTTACCTGCATCTTGGATAATCAAAGCTTCTTGCTCGTGATTTTTAGCATTTAAAACATGATGAGGGATTTTCTCTTTTACAAGCATATTGTGAAAAACTTCACTGCGCTCTATACTTGCGGTTCCTACGAGCACAGGCTGACCTTTAGCATTGGCTTTTTTAATCTCTTCAATTACGGCTTTAAATTTTTCATTTTGAGTTTTATAGATAAGATCATCTTTATCTTGTCTTTTAATAGGAATATTTGTCGGTATAGAAATAACATCTAAACTATAAATTTGAGAAAATTCAGTCGCTTCTGTTTGTGCAGTTCCTGTCATACCTGCAAGTTTATTGTACATTCTAAAATAATTTTGAAAAGTAATATCTGCTAGTGTTTGGCTTTCTTCTTGAATTTTTACATTTTCTTTGGCTTCTAAAGCTTGATGCAATCCTTCGCTAAAACGACGTCCTTCACTTAAACGCCCTGTAAATTCATCAACGATGATAACTTCATTATTTCTTAAAACATAATGCACATCTTTTTCAAAAAGATTATGTGCCTTTAAAGCTTGATCAAGCTGATGTGCTAAGATAGCATTATCAAGACTGTATAAATTTTCTACACCAAAAAGTTTTTCAGCCTTAGCAATACCTGCTTCGGTAATCAAAACACTACGATTTTTCTCATCTACCACAAAATCACCCTCAGGTTTTGCAGGAGGTAAAACTGCTTCGCCTTTTTGCATTTGCTTAGCTACTTCATTGGCTTTAATATAACCATCTAAAGTGCGATTTGTAGGGCCGCTGATGATAAGCGGAGTTCTTGCCTCATCAATTAAAATACTATCTACTTCATCTACAATAACAAAATTATGCTCTCTTTGAACTTTTTCAACTTTTGAAAATTTCATATTATCACGCAAATAATCAAAACCAAACTCATTATTGGTTCCATAAGTAATATCGCAATCATAAGCTTGCTTGTGCTCTATGTCACTATTTTGAGAAGAAAGAATCACGCCTACGCTAAAACCTAAAAAATTATAAATCGCACTCATTTGCTCAGCATCTCTTTTGGCTAGATAATCATTCACTGTAACGACATGTACGCCTTTGCCACTCATGGCATTTAAAACTACAGGCAAGGTCGCTACAAGGGTTTTACCTTCTCCTGTTTTCATTTCTGCGATTTTTCCATCGTGTAAAACCATACCACCGATTAACTGCACATCAAAATGACGCATATTTAAAGTTCTCTTACCTGTCTCTCTGACTATAGCAAAAACATCATTTAAGATATCATTTTCGTTTTTTTCTCCGCTTAAAATTTGCTCTTTAAATTTTGCAAATTCGGCTTTTAATTCATCATCGCTTAAATTTTGATATTTGCCTTCTAAAGCATTGATTTGTGCTACACGCTTGAAGTATTTTTTAACTTCACGATCATTTTTTGTTCCAAAAACGGCTTTTAAGGTATTTAAAAACATTTTTAAACCTTTATAAATTTTTCAAACTACCATTATAACGATTATTTAATTAAAATTAGCTAGAATGATATAAAAAATATAATTTTTTTAAGGAAAATAAATGAAAAAAACATTCTTGATATTTTTTATTTTTATAGGACAACTTTTTGCCCTTGATCTTAATTTTAATACCTTTTCAAGCGATTTTATCCAAATAGTAAAATCCAAAAACTCTACACTTTCTTATTCTGGACATTTTATACTGAGTAAAGATCAAGCATATTGGAGTTATGATACTCCTAGTAAAAAAGAGATTTATATTAACAAAAATCAAGTAACCATAATAGAGCACGATCTAGAGCAAGTCATTTTCTCTCATCTTGATAACATTCCAAATCTTAATGAAATTTTCAAAAAAGCAAGTCTTATAGATAAAGATAAACTTGTAGCAAAATATGATAATATAAATTATACAATTAAACTCAATCAAGAGCAAATTCAAAGCATATCCTATAAAGATGAATTTGAAAATGATGTTATAATCAATCTAAACAATCAAATTAAAAATCCAAAAATTAATTCCGATGTTTTTAAGGCAAAAATTCCGCAAAATTATGATATAGTTCGCTAATTTTGCGTTGTATTTTCATCAAGCTTTATATCATAACCTGTTTGTGGTAAATGATAAGGCTTGCTTGCGTTATTTTCTTTGAATATTTGTGGAGGATTGGCGATTAAATCTCTTTTAATTTTTTCTTCTATATCTGGAGTCATTTTAGGTGTATTTAAATTATCTATATTGATTTCTCCATTGTCATTTTTATTTTCTTCATCTGAATCTTTGAAAAGCTGTTCAACTTGCTTGGCTTCTAAATTTGGAACACTAGGAGTTGGGATCTTTTCAACACCAGGAACTTGAGTTTTAGGAACTTCTAAGTTTTCAAGTGCTTTTTTTACCTCGCTGCCCATACCTTTCTCTTTAGCCTCAGTACTTTCTAAAAAGCGTTTAAACTCCTCTAAATCAAATTTTTCCACTCCGCTTAAAGATATGATATATATATCATCTAATTTAATCTTATACTTCTTATCTAAAAATTTTTCTAAAGTTTTTTTAAAATTATTTTTTCCAATTTCTGTAAAAATATCTTCGTAAAAAAACCCTGAAATTACTGTATTTACAGCATCAATCAACTTATTTTCATTTTCTTTTAAATTATTCCCATCAAATTCCAAAGAAATTTCAACTTTTTTAAGAACATTTGCTCCACTTTTAGAATACAAATCTGTTCTTATTTTATCTATTTCAAGATTTTGAGCATTTAAACTCAAAGCCAAAAAAACACTTAAAAATATTTTTTTCATTTAATGCCTTTAAATGATTTGTTCTTGTATTTCAAGATCTAAAAAATTATGTTTTTTATAAAAATCAATCACATTAGAATCTATTTTTAAAATATTAGCAAAATAAAATCCAAAATTTATCTTTTTTGTAGAATAAATTTTTAAAGTATTTGGATTTGTAGCGCGAGAAAGAGCGACATAAAGCTGTCCATTTTCAAAAATATGATCAATATCACACACTAATTTTTCAATGCTCATACCTTGTGATTTGTGTATAGTAATAGCATAAGCTAATTTAATAGGAAACTGTGTAACACTTGCAAGAATATTAACAACAAGATCTTTACCTGATTGTTCAAGTTCTTCCATGAAAAAAGTATAAGGTTCAAGTAAAATTTTCATCCCATTATTTTTAATAATACTAATATAAATTTTCTCCTCTTCATAAAGAATATCTTCTATAATGCCTTGCTCACCATTATAATAATTCTTATCCCAATTATTTACACAAAAAATAATACGAGCACCTATTTTAATATTTAATTCTTCCAATATATTTAAGCTTCTAATCCAAGAATCAAGTTCTTCATCTTTTATTCTCTTATCTTCTTTTTTAACCTGAGCCTTAAAGCATACAAGTGGGGTCTCAAGTTTGCTTAATTTTTCTTGATTAATATTGTTTACTTTTTTATTGATGCCACAAAGTAAAGTATAATCATCTTCTAAATTTTCTAATTCTTTATAATCAATTCGCAAAGATTCAAAAAAGCTTAAAATTTTTTCATCTAAAAAACCTTGTCTAATCAAAGATAAATAGTTATAAAATTCCATATTTTGTGTTCTTTTAGGTTGAGAAAGTTTAATGTTCTTAAAATTTAAATCTTGCCAAAAAAATGAAGAAAAAGCATAATAAGAATGATTAAATAAAGTTTCTTTTTTTTCTTTAATTACGGGAGGCAGTTGAAAAAAATCTCCTACAACTAAAATTTTTCCATTAAATTGAGAATTTTTAAGTCTAAAGCCTATCATTTCAAAAACACTTGCGCTAACCATGGAAATTTCATCGATAATAATAAGCTCAATCGTTTTTAAAAGCTCTTTAAGTTTTATTAATTTTTCTTTTTGTTTTTGATTGCGATCCAATGTGTTTAATTTCATCATATCATCACAATACCCTAAACAAAAAAAGCTGTGTAAAGTAACACCGCCTATATTAAACGCCGATAGAGCACTAGAACCAAGAGCTATGGCTAATTTTTTTTGTTTTCTATAAGATTTGATAAGCTCATTTGTCAAAAAGCTTTTACCAACTCCAGCACCACCACTTAAAAAAACATTATCATAAGCTAAAATTTTTTCTAGTTTATCAAGCATTATATTTCCTTGGCTTTAATTATAACTATTTTTTCTAAAAGGTTGATTATGAAATCTTGTTTATATTTTACTTTTATAGTGCTATTTTTAACAGCTTGTTCAACAAAAAATTTAACTTCACTTCATCATGAAAATTTAGAACAAAAAAATGAAAATCAACATTATGCAAAACTTGAATACGAACAAAATGTAAGCATTTTGCCACAATTTGCTTACGATATTAATTTTGATGCAAAACGATATAAAAAATATTTCTTTAACCCTTGGCATGATTCATTTAAAAATTACAAAGGACAAAATATTTTTTGGTCCTTTCCTTTATATTTAAATTCAAAAAATACTTATTATTTTTTCAATAAACAAATTATTCCACTTTCATGGTTTAAAAACGCTATAAATAATGCAAATATCCAAGAATTTGGCAAACTTAATCAAAAAGCTTTAATTATCCAAAATACAATCGTTAAAAATCTTCCAACCCAAAGAGCTATCTTAAAAAATCCTTTTTTTGAAAATGAAGGAATTCCTTTTGACTATGCAAGCGATGGCATTTTAAATGCTGGAACCCCTGTCTTAATTTCACATTTCAGCAAAGATAAGCGTTATGCTTTTGTTTTAGGTGAAGCTGGGTTTGGATTTGTTGAAAGTAAAAATTTGGAATTTTTCTCAAACGATAGAGCGAAAATCTATGAAAATCTTAACTTTATCACACCACTAAAAGAAAAATTTCCTATCTATAGCGAGGATGGTAAATTTTTCTTTGAAAGTAGAATTGGCGCTATTTATCCTTGCTACAAAGAAGATAAAAACTATTTTTATGGAAAAATAGGTTCTAAAAAATATAAAATTTCTAAAAAAGATGTATCTAAATTTCCTTTACAATTCAATGATAAAAATTTAAAAAATCAACTTTCACAAGTTTTAAATTTGCCTTATGGCTGGGGCGGTTATAATTTTGAAAGAGATTGTTCTTTACTAACTCGTGATATCTTTTCAGCTTTTGGACTTTATCTACCAAGAAATTCAGCTGCACAAAAAAATTCTTTTAATCATTTTGATATAAGCACTCTTAGTAATTCTCAAAAAAAAGATTTTTTAAACCGCTTTGGGAAAGCTTATCTTAGTTTACTTTATTTACCTGGACATATTATGCTTTATGCAGGACAAATTACAGATAATAATATTGCCATACATAATATATGGGGCTTAAGAAAAGATGCAACCCAAAGACTTCTCATAAGTTCTAGTGTCATCACTTCTTTAGAAATAGGAAAAAATGAAATTTTAGAAGATAATTTGCTTTTATCAAGACTTAAAGAAATAAGTTTTATAAATTTAAACGAACAAGAAAAAGAGCAAATAAAAAGCTATCTTGAAAATATACAAAACAAATAAGATTTATTGATTTAATCAATAAATCTTTTAGTTAAATCTGCAAAATATTCTATGCGTCTATCTCGCAAAAAAGGCCACCAACGACGCACATTTTCACTTCTTTTTTTATCTATTTCTATGATTTTTACACATTCGTTTTGAGAATCTAAAAGACAAAGTTCTTCACCTTGAGGGCCAAAAACAAAAGAATTTCCCCAAAATCTAATGCCCTCTTCTACCCCACTTACATCTTTTTCAAAACCTACTCTATTGATAGCTACTACATATAAACCATTAGCTATAGCATGTCCTTTTTGAACACCAAGCCAAGCATTGAGCTGCCTTTGTTTTTCTTCATCTTCATCCTTATCAAACCAACCAATTGCCGTGGGATAAATAAGAATCTCAGCTCCTTTTAAAGCCATAATTCTTGCTGCTTCAGGATACCACTGATCCCAACAAATAAGCACTCCAAGCTTACCTAAACTTGTATTTATAGGTTCAAAACCCAAATCTCCAGGAGTAAAATAAAATTTTTCATAAAAACAAGGATCATCAGGTATGTGCATTTTACGATATTTACCTGCTATAGAACCATCTTTTTCAAAAACCACTGCAGTATTATGATAAAGTCCGGCACTTCGTTTTTCAAATAATGAAGTAATAAGCACTATTTGATTTTTTCTAGCTATATTTGCCCAAAATTTCACATCTTTTTCATAATCATTAGCATAGTCAAAAAAATCCACATTTTCACTTTGACAAAAATACTCACTTTGATGAAGCTCTCCTAAACAAATAAGCTCAGCTCCTTGTTTAGAGGCTTCTTCTATAAATTCGCAAGTTTTTTTTATAGTTTGTTCTTTGTTTGAGTGAAATTTTTGTTGTATTAAAGCGATTTTCATTGTCTTTGCCTTTCTTGTTCTGCATCATCATAAGGATCTAAATGAATTTGTATATCCCATTTTTCATTTTCAAACATCTTACGCACACCTTCTTCTATTTCATCTGAAATTTTATGCGCATTTAAAAGCGAAATTATAGGGCAAAAAACCAAATGCACGCTTAAATAATTACAACTTGGAGTTTTACGCGTCTTTAATTCATGATAGGAAATTATTTCAGGATTATTAGAAATCAAAATACAAATTTTATCCACTTGTTCCTTAGGTAAAGCCTCATCCATTAAAAAAGCCAAAGCTTTTTTAATGATTTTAAAAGCAGAAAATGCCGTATAAAGACTGATCACTATCCCAAAAATAGCATCAATAATATGTAAATTTGTAAAATAAATCAAAACCAAAGCCCCTAAAGTACAAGCATTGGTTAAGCAATCTGTTTTGTAATGCAAAGCATCACTTTCTATAATCAAACTTTTGGTTTTTTTAGCTACATAATTTAAAAAAAGTACAAGAAAAAAAGTCATAATTAAAGCAAAAATCATCACATAGATGCTTGAATTTAAATCTTTAATTTCTTCTTTATAATAAATCTTTAAAATACTCTCATAAAAAATAAAAATCCCCACGCCAACTATAAAAACACCTTCTAACAAACCCATTAAAGCTTCAATTTTAGAAAAACCAAAATTATAATTTTCATTCGCCTTTTGTGAGCTTTTTTTAAGAGCTAAAAAATTAAAAGCAGAAATAGCAAAATCCATTAAAGAATCAATCGCACTTGAAAGCACCGCAACAGAACCACTTGTTAAGCCTACTATAAATTTAACCAAGGCTAAAACAATAGCACATAAACTTGCTACAAGAGTTGCTTTTTTTTGCAAACTCATCTTAAACCTTTGAAACGATTTTGACAAGAACAATGCAAAGAACCGTTTTGTCGTAAAAACACTCTTGCATCTACTCCTATAATTTTATGACTAGGTAAAGCTTTAGAAAGTCTTTTAGCTATGATTTCATCATTTTTATCCTTATAAAAAGGCACAATTAAAGCATTATTTATAAAAACAAAATTCGCATAAGTCGCTCCTAATCTTCTTCCTTCATAGTATAAAGGCTTAGGTATGGGAAGCTCTACTAAATCAAAGCCTGTTTTTTTAAGCTCTTCTTTCATTTTTTGCAAAGGCAAATAATGCTCATCCTCTTCATCTTCGCAAATACAATGCGCTATGGTATTTTTATCTATAAATCTTGCTAAGGTATCGATATGATGATCTGTATCATCACCTTTTATGAAACCATTTTCTAACCAAATAATTTGCTTTAAACCAAAAATTTCTTTTAATTTTGTATCAATTTGAGTTTTGTTTAGATGAGAATTTCTATTTTCATTTAAAAGACAATGAGAGCTTGTAAGCATCACACCCTCTCCATTAAAGTCAATGCTTCCTCCTTCTAAAACAAAATCCACCTTTTTAAGCCCCTCTTTAAATTTTTCTTTAAAAAGCTTAGAATTTACAGCATTATCAAGCTCACTTTGAAATTTATTTCCCCAAGCATTAAAAGTAAAATCAAGAGCCTTTAAACGACCATTTTCTACTATATCTATAGCTCCAAAATCGCGTATCCAAGTATCATTTGTATCACATTTAAAAAACTCTACATTTTTTATATCTTTAAAATTTTCAAAATCACTCTGTTTAGGAGCTATAAGTAAAACTTTTTGAAATTCACTTACCACTTTTACAAATTCTTTATAACTTTGCAAAATTTTCTCTAAATATGAACTCCAATCGCTTTTTTCATGAGGTAAAGAAAGCATGAGGTATTCTTGCTCGCTCCATTCAGGAATTGATTTTATCATTTAACTACCTTTTTTGATAATAAAATTATAATTGTATCATTTTTTGGAATTTTGTCAAATTTAAGAAGATTGCCTCGATATTTCGAGGCTTTAGTGTATTATTTAAAAAAGATTTTCATTTCATCATTACTTAAAACAAGTTTTCCATTTTCATTTGAAATTTTAAAAGTTCCTTTGAAATTTGAAAGGAAAGAATTTTCAAAATCCATTACATCCATTGGGTGACAAAGCATTTGAGTTGAAGCTACGCGATCACCTTCGATTTGCAAAGTATCTGCCTTAGTTTGGTAAGAACCAAAAAAACGATTACATCCTGAATAACCATAAAATTTATTATTTTCAAAACTAATATTTGGACTTTCCTCTGCGTTTTTTGGATCAAAAGTTTTACCATTAACTATAATTTTTTCTATTTTGAAAAGCTGGTTCTGCACAAGTTCATTATTACCTTTAGAAGCAGATGAAGTAACAGAAGTACTAGCACAACCCGCAAAAAAAGTTGCAGCTAAAGCAATTTGAAGCGTTTTTTTCATTTTATTCCTTTAAATTTGAAATTGGTTAAGTTCGCTTTCGAGATTATGACACACTATTTTTAACTCATCTGCAACTTGAAGCAGAATTTTAGAAATTTCTTCATTCTTTTCACTTACTTCGACATTTTTTTGCATACGAGAAAGTAAATTTTGTATATTCTCTTGGGAAATTTTTATTTTTTCAGTACATTGAGTTACCAAAGCCCTAGCATCTTCGTTGCATAATTTAACCTCATTAGCATCATCAACCAATAAAGTGGTGTCATCATTTAAAGCTTGTATACTTTGAGCATTTTTCTTTAATTCTGCGCTAACCTCATTAATACTTTGCAAAAGCTCTTTTGTAATTTGAGCTACATTTCCCAAAAATTCTTCACTGTTCTGAGCCAACTGCCTAACATCCTCAGCAATTACAGAAAAACCTCGTCCAAATGCACCAGCCCTAGCTGCTTCTATGCCAGCATTTAGGGATAGTAAATTGGTTTTATCTGCAATCTCATCCATCATTTGAGTTGCTTTTTGTATATTACCTGCTTGATTAACCATGTTTTCAACTTTTTTAGCCAATTCATTTTCATTTTGAGATACTGTTGATACTTTATTAGCAACATTAAACAAAGATTTAAGCATTTGCTCTAATAATAAAAAGGATTTTTCATTGGCACTATTTGCCTTATTTGACAAACTAGCAAGTTCTCCAAGTTCATTGCCAACATTTGCACCAAGTTTAAAACTTTGATCTATTTGCTTATGACTTTGTGAACTGATATCACTTAAAGAAATAGCATTTGAATTTAAAAGATTGCTTTGTTTTTCTACATTTTTTGAATTATGACTTGCACCGCTAACTGCCTTGTGAGTTTTTTTGATAAATTGATTGATATATCCACAAGCTAAAGCAATTTCATCTTGACCTTTAACTGAAATACGAGCTTTTAAATTGCCACTTCCTTGAGCTAATTCTTTAGCATGATTTAAAAGCTCTAAAACAGGCTTTCCAACAACAACTTTAAGCATTAAAAGAACCACACAAAGGGTAAAAATCAAAGCAATAGTAAATATTATAATATAAGATTGACTGGTTTTACTTATATCTTTTTGAACACCTTCTAAAGAATGCGATATATCCATAACCCCTATCACGCTCCCTACATTAGCATTTGCATGACAAGCAACACAACTTTCATCTGCAATCAAAGGGCGTATCAATCTTAAATGCACAACACCATTTACATTTTCTTCTAAAGCTTGAATTTTAGGATTTGAAAATTGTTCTATAATACGCTTATCATTTGAAATTTGAGGGGCTTTCATCTCAAAAAGATCTATAGTATCTTTTGAAGGATAAATTTTAATATCACTAATACCCTCTATACTTTTTGCATCTTCAATGGCTTCTTTAATTTTTTCAGGATCTCCTAAATTCATAGCCATTCTCATTGTTTGAAAAACAGAAGTACTTACGGTATCTAAATTTGCCCTGCTCATTTTATTGGCAGTATTTTTAAAGTCCAAATTTAAAATCACTTGCATTACAATAAAACTTATAAGCAACACCACAAAAATTGCAGCAGAAACCTTAAATCCTATAGTTTTAAACATCATAGTTTCCTAAAAATAAAATTTTTCGGAAATATTTTACACATAATTTATTTAATTTTTATTGAATTATGTGTAAAAAACATAACATTCCATTAAACTTAATGTAAAAAATGTCTTACGCCTGTGAAATAAAGCGCCATACCATACTCATCAGCCGCCTTTACCACTTCATCATCTCTTATGCTTCCGCCTGGTTCTACTATAGCTTTAACCCCTACTTTACTTGCTTCATCTATGCTATCTCTAAAAGGAAAAAAGGCTTCACTTGCTAAAACGCAACCTTGCAAATCAAGTCCCATTTCTTTAGCTTTAGCGATTGCTGCCTTTGCTGCATCGATTCTACTTGTCATACCCATACCTATAGCCACCATAGCGCCATTTTTTACATAAACAACATTGTTTGATTTGGTAAATGCTGCTATTTTCATAGCGATTTCAAGATCTTTTAATTCTTCCTTACTTGCCTCTCTTTGACTCATAAGCTTTGCATTTTTAAGCTCATCTTCGCCTACTTCATCGCTGTTTTGATATACAAAACCCCCATCAATATGTTTAAAATCATATTTATCAAAACTGCGGATTAAAAACGGACTTTCTTGAGTGAAAATTTTAATGCGTTTTTTACCTTCAAACACAGTTAAAGCTTTTTCATCTACATTGGCTGCAATGATTACTTCTACATAAATTTCATTGATTTTATTTGCTAAAGCCTCATCAAGAGTTCCATTGATTGCAACCACTCCTCCATAAGCACTGACGCTATCGCATTTTAAAGCATATATATAGCTTTGTACTAAATTTTCTTTTATAGCAAAACCGCAAGGATTTCCATGTTTTACTATAGCAATAGCTGGAGCTTTATCGAAACTACTAGCCAAATTTAAAGCTGCGTTAATATCGGTTAGATTGTTAAAACTTGCTTCGCCTTTAAGGGCTTTGAAATTTGCGCTAAAAAAGACATCAAACTCGTATAAAGCCCCTTTTTGATGTGGATTTTCTCCATATTTTGTATCAAATACTTTTTGTCCTACTATAAATTTGCTCGCTCCAAAACCTCCGTTAAAGCGTTCATTCATATAATTTGCAATATAAGCATCGTAATTTGCTGTATGCTCATAAGCTTTTATCATCAAATTTAAACGAAAATTCTCATCATTTTGACCTTTTTTTAAAGTCTCAATCACTTTTTCATAATCAAGTGGATCGCAAAGTACCATCACATCTTTATAGTTCTTTGCTGCACTTCTTATCATCGCAGGTCCGCCTATGTCGATATTTTCTATAATTTCATCAAAATCATCGCTCATAATGGTAGTTTTTTTAAAAGGATATAAATTTACACAAACTAGATCAATGCCTAAAATTTCATTTTCTTTTGCTTGTTTGATATGATTTTCATCGCTTCTTTTATGCAAAATCCCACCGTGAATCTTAGGGTGCAAAGTCTTCACACGCCCTTCAAAAAGCTCAGGACTCTTTGTAAAATCACTCACTTCTATAACTTTTATTCCATTTTCTTTTAAAAGCTTAAAAGTCCCGCCTGTTGAAAGAATCTCAAAACCTAAATTTTCAAGCTCTTTGCCAAATTCTACTATGCCTTCTTTATCACTCACACTAAGTAATGCTCTCATTTTTACCTTTCTAAATATTTTTTAACTTTTTCATAAGCTTCGTTGATTTTTTGAAATTTCTCTACGCCGATTTTAAGCTCTTCTTCGCTGACATTGTTTGCGTTTAAAATATCAGGATGGTATTTTTTTGCTAAATTGCGGTATTGTTTTTTTACCGCATTTAAATCTGCATTATTTGGAAGTTCTAAAATAGCAAAAGCTTCATCAAGACTTAATTCTTTTTTAGAACTTTTTAAATTTGAAAGACTTGCAATAAAAGCATCTAATTCGCTTTTTGCTATATCAAAGGCTTTAGCGATTTGCTCTAAAATTTCACGCTTTTTAGCATTAAAATCTGCATCGATTAAAGCCATAAAAACAAGCACACGCAAGACATTAAAACGCTCATTTTTAGGTAAAGGCACTTCTTTTAAAAAATCTTTTGCCACATAAAAGGCATCGCTTAAATTTTCTTTATGTTCGTTAAAACTTGCTTTTAAAAAAGCTCTTTCTTTTTCATCTTTGGCATTTGCATCTAAAAGATCTTTGATCATTTCAGCTTCATTTTCACTTACTCTGCCATCGCTTTTTGCAATTTTTGCCAAAAGTGCGATAACATAGTAATTCATACGCCTTTTAAACTCATCCATTCTTTCTTCCATAACCCCACGAGCAAAACCCTTAGCAAAGCCTTTAGCTCCTCTTGTAGCTGAGTTTAAAAAATCCTGTTTTCCCCAAGTTTTATAATACCAGTAAAACACCAAAACAACGAGTATAATTAAAACTAAAGTCATTGGATTTGCTCTTTAAAACTTTCAAAATAAAGCTTATCAAGTTCAGCCTTGCTTAACTCAATGCTATCAAGTTTAAAATGTTTTTGGCTTGTACTCACACCTAATTTATAAGCTTTTACTCCAAATTCTTTAGCTAAATTTAAAAAAGCTTCTTCATTTTCTTTACTAAGCCCTACTATAGCACGACTTGCACTCTCATCAAAAATCATTTTTTCATCATCAAAATCACTTGTTAAATTTGCACCCACACTAGAAATAGCAAACATTTTTGCCAAAGTCATAGCAATACCCCCTATTCCTACGCTATTGGCACACTCAAGTAAAGAATTTTGATTGGCTTTATAAAGCAAATCCCAAAGTGCAAGTTCAGCTTTATAATCAAGCTCTTTAAGACTTCCTGATACTTTTTTATCTTGGATTTTCATTACCATAGATCCGCCAAATTCTCCTAAACTTTCACCCAAAAGATAAACGCTTAAATTTTCTTTTTCAAAACTAGCTTTTAAGGTTTTATTTGCATCTTCTAAAACCCCTACGCTTACTATAGTAGGACTTGGATAAATACTTACGCCTTCAGTTTCATTATAAAGTGAAACATTGCCGCTTACTACTGGGGTATTTAACTCTTTACAAGCTTCTTTAATACCTTTGCAACCTTGTGCGAATTGCCACATCACTTCAGGATTTTGCGGATTTCCATAATTTAAACAATCACTTATTGCCAAAGGCTTAGCTCCTGTGCAAGCAACCTTTCTTCCTGCAGAAGCTACTGCTAAAGCTGCTCCTATTTTAGGATTTACATAATTTAAGCGTGAGTTACATTCTACAGCCATAGCCACACTTGCACCATTTTCTTTGATACGAATAACACTAGCACCTAATTTTCCATCAGCTTTTATGGTATTGGTTTGCACGCTTGAATCAAATTGATCATAAATAAAAGCTTTATTATTAATATTTTCATTTTGAAGCATTTGTATAAAAAGCTCTTGAACACTTGATTTTAGCTCAAATTTATAGTCTTTAATTTCACTTAAATATTTTGGCTCACTTATAGGACGACTTAAAACCGGCGCTTTTTCACTTAAAGGCTCGATAGGAATAAGCCCTACAAGCTCATCATGCCAAAAAAGTTCCATTTTTCCTGTATTGGTAACCTCACCCATAACCACAGCATCTAAATCCCATTTTTTAAAAATTTCTATAACCTTATCTTCATAGCCTTTTTTTGCACAAATAAGCATTCTTTCTTGAGACTCGCTAAGCATTAACTCATAAGGAGTCATACCGCTTTCACGCATAGGAGTTTTATCTAGGTAAAGCTTCATGCCACTGCCACTTCTTCCTGCCATTTCAAAAGAACTTGAAGTAAGCCCTGCAGCACCCATATCTTGAATACCCACAATATAATCGGTTTTAAAAAGCTCTAAACAAGCCTCCATAAGAAGTTTTTCACTGAAAGGATCGCCAATTTGCACTGTAGGACGCAAAGATTTGCTTTCTTCGTTAAAGCTATCACTTGCCATAACCGCTCCACCAAGTCCATCACGCCCTGTTTTTGAACCTACATAAATCACAGGATTTCCTACACCTTCAGCCTTAGCATAAAAGATATCTTCACTTTTACAAATCCCTAAAGCAAAGGCATTAACTAAGATATTTCCATTAAAACACTCATCAAAAGCACATTCTCCACCTATAGTTGGCACACCCATGCAATTTCCATAATGAGAAATTCCATTTACCACACCTTTAACAAGGTATTTTTGATGTTTGCCGCATTTTTCATCATGAATATTACCAAATTTTAAAGAATTTAGCCCTGCAACCACTCTTGCACCCATAGTAAAAACATCACGTAAAATTCCCCCTACTCCTGTAGCCGCACCTGCAAAAGGTTCGATAAAGCTAGGATGATTGTGACTTTCTACCTTAAAAACTGCTGCCATACCTTGCCCGATATCAATAACCCCTGCGTTTTCTCCTGGGCCTTGAATCACCCAAGATGCTTTAGTTGGAAAACCATTAAGATATTTTTTACTGGATTTATAAGAGCAATGCTCACTCCACATCGCAGAAATAACCCCAAGTTCTAACAGATTTGGTTCTCGTCCTAAAATTTCTAAAATTTGTGCATATTCTTCATCGCTGATTTTATGTGCTTTTATGGTTTCTTTATCCATTTTTATCCTTTCATTTTCCTAAGCAAAAATTACCAAACATTTCGTCTAAAATTTCATCTCTTTGAAAATCTTTGGTAAATCTTGCAAGTTCATTAATAGCTAAATTAAGTTCAAAAGCAAAAAGTTCTAAAGAACTTTCCTCTAAAAGTCCTTTAGCTCTAAAAATCGCTTCACTTGAAATTTTACAAGCATTAATAAGATCTAAAGAACTTACCATAATACCTTCGCTATCAAAAGAATTAAGATAATTTTGCAATTCTTCTTTTAACAAAGTGATATCTTTTTGAGCACTAAGCTTGATAAAATTTTTATTTTGAGTATTTTTGAAAACATTTTCTAAATCACTTTTATTTAAAATCCAAAAGATTTTTTTATCAGTATTTGCTAATAAGTCAAAAATTTTCTCATCTTCTTTATCTTGCACTCTTGAAGCATCAAAGACTGCCAAAATAATATCTGCATCTTCTAAACTTTTTTTACTTAAAGCTACGCCGATTTGTTCTATAACATCTTTACTTTCCCTAATACCCGCTGTATCTATAATGCGTAATAAATGCGTTCCTAATTTAAAGCTCTCTTCTATAGTATCACGAGTGGTGCCTGCTATATCTGAAACAATAGCTCTTTCATAAGAAAGCAAGGCATTTAAAAGCGAGGATTTGCCTACATTTGGCTTACCTACAATAGCGATTTTAAAACCTTCTATAAGTCCTTTTTTGCTTTGAGAAAGTGTATAAACTTCTTTTAAAATTTTAGAATTTTCTTCACACATAGTAGAAATTTGTTCTAATAAATCAGAAGGTAAATCATCATCAGCATAATCAATGCTAGTTTCTACAAAAGCTAAAGTTTTAACCAAATCTGTACGAATTTTTTCTAAAAGTTCTCCTAGATTTCCTTGCATGTTGCGTGCTATAATTTTAGCTGCAAGCGCAGATTTTGAAAGTATGAGATCTTGTATATTTAAGGCTTTTAAAGGAGTCATTTTGCCATTTAAACACGCTCTTTTGCTAAATTCTCCTGCTAAAGCAAGTCTTGCCCCTAAACTCACAAGTTCTTCGAGTAAAACTTCACTCACACTAAATCCTCCATGAGTTTGAAACTCTACTATATCTTCACCTGTAAAACTATAAGGAGCTTTAAAATATATCATTATAGCTTCATCGATGATTTCATTGTTTTGATTAAAAAGTTTTGTAAAAGTAGCATGGCGGGGGGTGAGTTTGGTTTTGTGGCTAAGCTTTAAGGCAAATTCTAAAGCTCTTTCACCGCTTAATCTTACAATAGAAATCGAACCCACGCCATGAGCTGTGGCAATAGCCGCTATAGTATCACTCATCTTTTTTGAAAAAGTCGTTTATTACAACAAATCTTTGATCATTATTTTGCTTAATTCCTACATACTTATCTGGAAATGCAGCTCTTAACTGCTCTAAAGCGATTTTTATCAAAACCCCATCTAAAGGTTTGGTTTGTCCGCGTCCATGAATTTTAATTTTTTCAATCACGCTTTGTAAATAAAGCTGCATACCTTGAATTTGATTTTCTAAAAATTGAGCGATCTCAAGGCGCACTAAAAGATTATATTTTAAATTGATCCAATTATGCAAAAGATAAGAAATAGCCTTGTAACGATGTGCTTCTTTGCCTATCATCAAAGCAGCATCTTCCCCATCCAATCGAATCAAAACACAATCTTCATCATACATTCTAAGTTCACTAAGCTCTATTTTAAACTGGGAGCTTTCTAAAAGTTTTACAAGCTGAATACGAATCTCATCTAAAATATCCTGAGTATTACGCACTCCTTTGCTTTCTCGATGAAAACTATCAAAAATTTCATCACTTTTTACTATGTATTTTTCTTTTTGACTTTTATTTTTTTCATTTTTTATTTCAATCTTGTTTTCTTGTTTTGGCTCATGTATTTCTGGTTTGTGATTTTTTGAACTTGTAAATTCTTTTTTAGGATTTTTTTTCAAAATCCTTTTTTTTGCTTTAGCCTCTATAATTGCCTTTTTTCTTCCAAATCCAAAAAAACCTTTTCTTGGATGCTGAATAATCTCATATTCTAAGTCCATCACAGAACATTCTAAACTTCTTGAAGCTTCTGTTAAGGCACTTTGAAGATCAATGGCTTCGATTTTCATTTTTCATGCTCCACTTGTTTTTTTGTGATGTTCTTTAGCAAATATTTTATTGATAACCCATTGTTGAACCAAAGAACAAAGATTATTTGCAAACCAATAAAGCGTAAGTCCTGCTGGGAAAGTGATAAAGAAAAAAGTAAAAATCACTGGTAAAAATTTCATAATCTTAGCTTGCATAGGATCTTGTATAGTCATAGGTGTGATAAGTTGTTGTAAAAACATCGTTGCACCCATTAAAATAGGCAAAATAAAATAAGGATCCATTACCGATAAATCATGTATCCAAAACGCCCAAGGAGCTGCTTTTAGCTCAATAGCATTAAGCAAAACGCGATAAATAGCAAAGAAAATAGGAATTTGTAAAAGTATAGGCAAACAACCACTCATAGGATTTGCACCATGTTTTTTATAAAGCTCCATCATGTGCATATTCATTTTTTGTGGATCGCCTTTATAACGCTCTCTAATATCTTTCATTTTAGGAGCAAGATCTTTAAGTTTATTCATAGAAATCATAGATTTATAAGTTAGTGGGAATAAAATAATACGCACAATTAAAGTCATCACAACGATAGCCCAACCCCAATTTCCTATATACTGATGTAAGAAATTCAAAAACTCAAACATAGGCTTAGCAATAAAAGTAAACCAACCATATTCAACAACTGCTTCAAGGCGTGGATCTATACTTCTTAAAATCACATGTTCTTTAGAACCTATATAACCCCCTGCTTTAAATTCATTATCACTATAAGCAAAAACTATAGGGTTTTTATTAGCATCCTTGCTGATTGCCACATTTAAAGGTTTATCAAAATTATAAAAGAAAGTTGCATAGTATCTATCAAAAGCCGAAGTCATTACGACATTATTAGCACTTTCATCCTTTTCTAGATCTCCATCTTTATAAGTTTCGATGGTTTCTTTATTATCCATTACCAAAGCACCATGAACTGTATAACTATCTACGGCAATATTTGGACGATATCCTGGACTTATAAAATAATTTGCATTTTTGCTGAGTTTAACTTCTATCTCATAATTTCCTTTTGGATAAAAAGTAATATCTTTTTCGATTTTCAATCCGGAAAGATTTTGAGTGAGTTTTAAAACTTGACTTCCATTTTCATCAACAAAAAGATTGCTAGAGTTAGCAATATAAGGAAATTTAAAAGCCTCTGAGTTAATACTTGGATCACTAAAACGCATTTCTAAAGGATAAGGACTATTTTCCTTGCTAACAAGATTTATAAATTCCCCTTTCTCATTTTGGTATTTTTTATCTTTTAAATAAAAAGCAGAAATTCTACCAAAAGAGTCAATTTGTGCTTCAAAATGTTTGCTTTGAACCTTAGATATCACACTATCTTGCGAAACTAAAGCCGCACTTGGAGTATTTGTGGTGGTATTTTGTATATTAGGAGTGTTATTTATGCTTGTGTTTTGTTGATTTTGTTGTGTAATGTTTTGTTCTATTTTTAAAGGTTGCTTTGGAATGAAAAAATAATCATAAACAACAAAAAATAAAAAAGAAATCACAACAGCCAAAAGTATACGCTTTTGCTGAAAAATATTATTTGAATTATTCACTGATTTGTCCTTTTAAAGATGATTTTTATAAGATAAAAACTTTTATTTTTATAAGGTATGTATAAAAAACAAAGTTGTTTTTTTGCTAAAAATATAGGCTTAAAACATAAATTCATAGGATAAAAATTTTTAGAAACTCTAGGATAATCAAATCCCCCTTTAAAAAAAGGGTTACATCTTAAAATTCTAAAAAAAGTAGAAAAAAAAGCTAGAAAAAAATTCTTTTTTTGAAACTGCCAAAGTGCATACTCAGAACAATTAGGATAATACCTACAAGCAGCGGGTTTTAAAGGGCTTAAGAATTTCTGATAAAAACGGAGTATTTTTAGGCATATCATTTGAAACATTCTAGTTTTTTCAATCCCCATTTTAGATTTTTTTCTAACCTAGAAAAAGAAAGTTCAGTGATTTCATTTTTAGCTACAAAAATATATTTGCCATCTTGAAGATATCTTTCAAACTTAGCAAACAAAGCCCTTAAAATTCGTTTTGAACGATTTCTAACCACTGCTTTTCCAACTTTTTTACTAGCAACAACTGCTATTTTTTTTTCATAACTATTCAGATAAAAAATGATCGCACCTTCGCAATGCCATTTTTTACCTACTTTATATACAGATGAAAATTCCTCGTTTGTGCTAAATTTATCAAAATTTTTCACACAGCAAGTCTTTTTCTACCTTTAGCGCGTCTTGCATTGATCACCTTGCGACCATTTTTAGTTTTCATACGAACACGGAAACCATGAGTGCGTTTTCTTGGAGTGCCATGCGGCTGATAAGTTCTTTTCATTTGATTTTTCCTTAAAAAATTATAAAATAAACTTGTATTTTATCTTAATCTTACTTATAAATTGCTTTTGATTAAGAGTAATTTTTAAATTCTTTTGATAAATTTTGAAATTACTTTTAAAAGGTTAAAAATGTCAGAATTTAAAATTATTGATTTAAGACAAGAAGATTTAGATATTTTACAAGAAATGATCATAGAATTTGCAAAATACGAAGATATGTTAGATTTTCTTCAATGCACGAAAGAAAAACTAGAACATTCTTTACTAAAAAATAAATTTGCTCGTGCTTTTTTGTTAAAAGAAAATGAAAAAACTATAGGCTATATGATTTATTTTTATACTTTTTCATCTTTTTGGGGTAGCGGTGGAATTTATCTTGAAGATATTTATATACGAGAAGATTTTCGTAAAAAAGGTTATGGAAAAGCTGTTTTTAAATTTTTAGGAGAAATTTGCAAAAAAGAAAATTTAAAAAGACTCGACTGGGTTTGCTTAAATGATAATATTTTAGGTATTAATTTTTATGAAAGTTTAAACGCTAAACATCTTAAACAATGGAGAAATTATCGTCTAAGTGGAGAAAATTTAGAAAAATTGTGTGATTTATGATAAGAAGTCTTTATTATTTAAAAGCTATGGGATTTAACTTTGTTGATACACATACAAACCACTTTGAACAAGTACAAAATTTTCAAGAATTAAAACAACTTGTTTCATCTTGCGCCTTATGCCAATTTTCCAAAACAAGAAAATTTAGTCTTATGGAGCCTAAGATAAAAAATGCCAAATTGCTAATTCTTGATGTTTTTGGGCAAAAGAGTGAAAATGAAAGCGGAATTTTACTTAATTCAAAAAAAGGTAAAAAATTAAAACACTATATTTATCAAATTTTAGGGCTTTGCGATGAAGATTTTTATTTTTCTTATTTATTTAAATGTTTTTGTAATGGAAAATTTGATGATTTTTCGCTACAATCTTGCTTACCATTTTTCTGGAACGAACTAAAACTGATTCAACCTGCTTTTTTGCTTTGTCTAGGAGAATACGCATTTAAAAGCTTGGGATTTAAAGATTATCACATTTTAAAAGGTGAAGTTTTTGCTTATAAAAATTTTTTCATAATGCCAAGTTATGATTTAGATTTTATAGAAAAAAATCCAAGTTATGAAAAAAATTTCATACAAGATTTAAAAAAAATTAAAGGATTTTTATGAAAAAAATATTTTTAATATTTTTCTTATCTTGCTTTTTGCTTAATGCAAAAGAGCAAAAATTAGTCGATGTAAAACCTGTTGAAAATTTTTATCCTAAATTAAGCGTTCAAGAATGCAACACAAATTGTCTTTTTGATCTTTTAGAATCAAGATTGTATCTCAGTTTTTTAAGTGAATTTGCAGACCAAAACGATCAATTTTTATCTAATGTTTATGCAAAATTATTAAATTCCATTACTGATTTTGAAAAAAATGTTCAAAAAATTACTTCTGTTAAACTTGCGATAATTATCCCAGAAAAAACCATAAAAAGCTACTCAAATACTATAATAAATTCAAGCATAGCCTATCTTTTAAGACAAAGAGCTGAAATCAAAGTAAAAGTTTTTTTAACTGGCACAGAAGATAGTGATAAAATTCGAGCCGCGCTTGATGCAGCACAAGCTCAAGGATATCAGTATGCCATAGCTGGATTTACTCTAAAAGGTGCCAATGAGTTGAAAAATTACTCAGGAAATATGAAAATTTTTATACCGACCATCCATAAAAACAACATACAATTTTCAAATCAAAATATTATTTTTGGAAGTATTGACTATGATGCTCAAATTGCCACACTTTTAAGCAAATCAAATGCTAATATCGCAATATTTAGCGATGGCTCTGCCTTATCAAGCAATCTAAATTCAAGAATTCTTGCTCAAAATAATAATGCTAGAATATATACCATAGAAGGCGAGAAGCTTGATTTTAGCAGACTTTTAAGATCACAAGGCGGAGTTAATAATGCCTCAATATTTTTTAACACTCCATTGATCAAAACAGCTCTAGCAAGTTCTCAACTAAGAATTTATAACATTCATCCTTATGTGCTTTTATCCACTCAAATCAACTATAATCCAACATTTTTAAGTTTAACACAACAAGGAGATAGAGAAAATTTCATCATTGCTAATTCTATCAATAACCACGATGATAACTTAGTCTATCTTAATGAAATTTTTAATCAAAGTATAGATTATAACTGGATTGCTTATGCCACTAGTATAGGAGTTGATTACTTTTATACCGAATTCTTAAATAAAAAAAGTGAAAGTTTATTTGATGAGAAAATCAAAAATTCTCAAGTTGATTACAAAGTGCGTCTTATGCAAGGCAAACAAGCAAGCTTTGAAGAATTAAAATAATTCTTCAAAGAGCTTTTTTAACTGCATATCCATTCTAGCTGGTTTTTCGTTTTTAATAAAAGCTAAAGTTAATTCCATTTTAAAAAGCAAAATTTCATCTTTATAAATTTCTTGTGAAATTTCCACAGAAGCATTTTTGACTTCTAAAATTTTTGTTTTAATCTCTATTATATCTCCAAGTTTTGCAGGTTTTAAGAAATTGCAATTTGCTTTTGCAAGCAAAAAATGTCCCTTAGACGCATCAAAAATATCTACTTTTTTATTGAAAAAAATTTCACTTCTTGCTCTCTCACAAAATTTTAAATAATTACTATGATACACCACTCCACCCGCATCAGTATCTTCATAATACACACGCATTTTCATCGCTTTACCTTAAAAAATATTTTACATTTAAAAAACATTAGATTATACAACGGAAATTCTTTGATATCGCTTTTTAGCTTATATTAAAAAATTCCGTCCAATATTAATTTAATAAAGTTTTTTAATAATATTAAATATATATTATAAAAAATAAAATTAAAAAATAACTTTTTTATTATTAATATTATTTAAATATTTTATTTATAATTAATATACTTAAGAATATTATAATTACGCTTCCTTTTAATAATATTTACAGATATTGTTAAATAGTTAAAATACAATAATCAATATTTAAGGATATCTATGCCAGCCATTAAGCTTTTTAACTTCACGGAGAGGGGTATAGAGAAATTTTGTTTTAAACTTTCTATTGTTACCTTCTTAAGCATCAATGCTTTTAGTCACTCAAGCAAATACTACAGACAATCGAAATTTCAATATTCCAGAGTATTATTTTAATGATAACAAACTTTATGATAAAACCAATTCTACTTATAAAACCCCAAGGTATAAATTATTATTCTAAGAGTTCTAAACATGATATTAACAATATTACTTTAATTTATAACAATACTAAAGTAAATATTATAAATATAAACGATTTAAATTTTAAACATTATTTACTTACTTCTGATATGAAAGAAGATAAAGTTCTTTCTTTTAATAGTGTCAATACAGCTAATCATAGTAATAAAAACAGTTAGAGCACTTCCTTTTTTAATCATAGCAAAAACGATTATGCTAATGCAAGTTATAATAAACTTATATTAGAACAAGGAGAACTTAGTTCAGTTTTTTATCTTAAACCTAAAGATACTCATATAAAAATCTTAGCAGTTCTAAAAGCAATCAACGCATGAATTTCTTAATGAGGTATAGAAACAAGCAAAGTAGATGGAGTAGAATTTGAAAATTTGCTAAACTTAATGTCAATCTTAACAATGCTTATTTCTTTAATGATACCTTTACCCATCTTTTTAGCTTAAATTATCAACAAGTTATTAATGAATCTATTTATACTAGATAATAGTAAAACTATATCTTTAGTAGGTCCTTATGGAGTAAGGGTTTATAATAATGAAGATAGAGATAATGCTGTAGTGGCTAGCTTTGGACTTAGAATGGCTACTCCTTTGAAAGATTTTTATATCACTCCTTTTTATGATATAGGTTATTCTTGGTGTGAGAATGTTTCTAAACTATATAGAGCAAGTGAAACAAACTATATGAATGCCTATGATTTGCAACTGCTTTATAATAAAACAGGAAATTTTTATGTTAAGCTTGATTTAGCTAAAGCTTTATAAAAATGATGATTATAGTTCTAAAGCTTATGTGAGTTTTGGGAAGTATTTTGAGTTTTTAAAAATTTATTTTTGATCAAATATTTAATACATATGAGATTTATATTGCCATAAAAGCTTTTAATGTTATAATTTAGCATTAAAAGCAAATATCAAGGATAAAAATGCAAGAAAATTTACTCGAAAAACAATTTCTAAATCACCCTTTATACGCTAAAATTCAAGAACTTAAAGCTCTCAATCTTGCTTGTAATTTTTCTTTAGATGATAGTGTAAATTTATCTACAAATTCTCAAGCCAAAGATGAAATCCTAGCTATAACAAAAGAACTTAAACCATGGAGAAAAGGTCCTTTTAAAATAGACGATCTTTTCATCAATACAGAATGGCAAAGTTTTATTAAATTTAATATTTTAAAGCCTTTTATGAACGAAATTTCTCAAAAATGCGTTGCTGATATAGGCTGTAATAATGGTTATTATATGTTTAAAATGCTTGAATTTAATCCTGCAAAACTCATAGGTTTTGATCCTTCTATCAAATACCGTTTGCAATTTGAACTCATTAACGCTTTAGCTAAAACTCCTATAGAATACGAACTTTTAGGCGTAGAAGATCTTCCAAGCTATGGCTTGAAATTTGATGTGATTTTCTGTCTTGGGGTGATTTATCATAGAAGTGATCCTATAAAAATGCTAAAAGATTTAAAAGCAGGACTTAATAAAAATGGAGTTGTTTTTTTAGATACCATGTATATAGAAGATGAGAGAGAAATCGCTCTTGTGCCTAATAAAACTTATTCTAAAATTCCAAATATTTATTTTATACCAAGCATTAGTGCATTAAAAAACTGGTGTGAAAGAGCAGGATTTAAAGAATTTGAAGTTTTGGCTACAAAAAAAACCGATGAAAACGAACAAAGAAAAACAGAATGGATAGACTCTTTTTCGCTGGAAAATTTCTTAGATCCAAAGGATAAAAATCTTACCATTGAAGGCTATGAAGCACCCAAAAGAGTTTATGTGCGTATTGGGATATAAATTCTTTTTGCTTTTTGTCGATCTAGGCTTTAGATATTTTGAAGTAGATAAGTAGAATTTAAAGGTTAGATATGGCAAAAAAAGATAATTTTGAAGAATATGCACAACTTGAAGAATACGCATCTGCAGAAGATATATCTCGTGTTAGAGCAGAATTACTCACTTGTCCTGAATTAAACACTTCGCTTGCTGGAACCATTATAGAAATTGATAAAAACTATGCCAAATCAATTTTAATAACCACAAGCGAAATGGTAGCAGATGATCAAGGATTGATTTTTGATGCCTTTATTTTCGCTGCGGCAAACTATGTAGCACAAGCCTCTATCAATAAAGAATTTTCAGTGATTATTGGATCAAAATGTTTTTTTTATGCTCCGCTTAAATTAGGCGATGTTTTAGAACTTGAAGCTCATGCACTTTTTGACGAAACCTCCAAAAAAAGAGATGTAAAAGTGGTCGGGCATGTTAAAGAAATTAAAATGTTTGAAGGAACGATACAAGTTGTTAGCACTGATGAGCATATATTTAAACTCAAGCGTCCGCCACTTAATACTGTTAAACCTACAGAAAATCAAGAACAAGGTGCCAAAATCAACAATCCAGAAGCCGTAGCAGCTGCATTAATGGCCTCTGTGGGTGGAAAATAATCAAGGAGTCATTTTAATATCCACCCAATTCTTTGGGCAATCCTTATGATAAGTTCCACTTCCATCATAATATTCTTTGCAATCATCATAAAAACGATTTGAAATTCCTCTTTCATTTACAAAACATCCAGAAATTCCTAAAACTAATAGTATCATTAAAGTATATTTTTTCATGTTTTTCCTTAGAATTTATTGTGTTTTCTCCATTTATAAGGCTCTATAGGATTACCCTCTTTCCAAAGACCTAAATGATTTTTCTTAGCATTTTCTTGTTCTTTAATATAAGCGTTACTATAGTAAGTATCAGCCCAAGCATAGCCTTTGCTTACTAAAAATCGATTAATATCAACATTATTAAGCTTTACAATAGCAACAATTCTACCATAAGTATCTTTATTTTTATAAATAATTTCAACTTGTTTACCGCTTAAAATTCTACTTAAAGCTTCTTTTGATTGCTTTCCAAAACTTTGTTTAAGTTCTGGTGCATCTATACCAAAAAATCTTATTCTAGCGAGTTTGTTTTCATGATTAACTTCTATAGTATCTCCATCAATAATTCTAACTACTTTTCCTTCAAAACTAGAATTTTGGGCAATATAATTCTGGATAAAAACAACTACAAGAGTAAAAATTAATACAGAAAAAAGTTTTTTTGGATCACTTAGTAATTTTCTTAAATTAAATAATTTTTTATAATTTATTCTCATTTTTTAATCATTTTGCCTTTAAATTTTAAAAAATATGCCATAATTTTATCAAAACAAAGGAGATAAAATGCAAAATGTTATAGAAATTTTTAAACAATTATGTAAAATTCCTCATTGCAGTTATGAAACAGAACAAATGAAAGAATTTTTAAGCTCTTATGCTAAAGATAAAGGCTTTAAAGTGAGTGTAGATAAAGCAGGAAATATCCGTGCCATAAAAGGCAAACCAAAAATTTGCTTACAAAGCCATTATGATATGGTCTGTATGGGCGATGCACCAAACTTAGAAGTTTATGAAGAAAATGGCTTTTTAAGAGCCAAAAATTCAAGTCTTGGCGCGGATAATGGTATAGGTATAGCCATCATGATGAGTGCTATGGCTGAATTTGAAAATTTAGAGTGTCTTTTTACAAACGATGAAGAAGTAGGACTCATGGGAGTGAATTCACTCGAGCACACTTTAGAATCTAAAATGCTTTTAAATTTAGATCATGAAAGCGATGATGAGATCATGATAGGCTGTGCAGGTGGAGTAGATATAGAAGCTAGCTTGCCTTTTAATACCCTTAGAAAAAAGGGTAAAATTTATGAGCTTTGCGCGCAAAATTTTAAAGGTGGACACTCAGGCATAAATATCGTACGCAACGAAAAAAGCTCCATCAAAGAAATGGCTAAATTCATACAAGAAAATAAAGGAGAAATCATTTCTTTTGAAGGTGGAGAAAGAATCAATTCTATACCTAAACACGCCAAAGCTTTAGTGCATTTTAAAAATGAAGTAAAGAGCAATAACTGGATAAAATGCGATTTTAAAGAAGAAGGTGAATTTGAAATTTGCGATCAAAGTAACAAACTTTTAAGCCTTATAAATTCTTTTACTCATGGAGTTAGAGCTTATGATGAAAATCTAGGTATAGTTCAAACAAGCATTAACCTAGCTACTTTAAGAATGCAAGATAAACAAATCAAATTCGCACTTTTTGCAAGATCTAATATACTTGATGGACTTAAGCAAGTAGAATTTGAAACTTTAGAATTTTTCAAGGCTTTTGATTTTAAAGTAAGAAGTTTTAATTTCTATCCACCTTGGGAAGGCAAACCAAACGCACTTAGCGACATGGTTTTTAAAGCGCTTAAAAAAGTATCGCCTAATGCCAAAGTTTCAGCTATCCATGCAGGGCTTGAGTGTGGCATTATAGAGAAAAAACAAGAGCTTTTATGCGCTTCTATAGGTCCAAATA
Organism: Campylobacter sp. BCW_6460; assembly: GCF_001762705.1. Classification (NCBI taxonomy): domain Bacteria; kingdom Pseudomonadati; phylum Campylobacterota; class Epsilonproteobacteria; order Campylobacterales; family Campylobacteraceae; genus Campylobacter; species Campylobacter sp. BCW_6460. The sequence continues at coordinate 30,524 of NZ_MJXI01000002.1, forward strand.
TCCATAATCCTCATTCAACTGATGAGCATTGCGAAATCGCTTCAGTTGAAAAAATATCTAAGGTTGTTTTTGAAGTTTTAAAAGACAATGCTTAATTCTTTAATCTTGCTTCTTGCAAAAACGCGTTTTAACAAAAACACGCAAAATAAGGAGCAAGATCCGACTATAGCAAAATAAATACCTAAATACTCTTTATAAAAAGCATTAACTACAAAAGGGGTTAAAAAACCTAAAATCGCATAAGAAATATTATAAGCAAAACTAAGCCCACTAAATTTAAGTTCGCTTTTAAAAATTTGTGTCATAAAAACAGGTGCGAAAGTGATAATACCTTGTGTAAAACAAGCCAGTAAAAAATAAAATAAAAATTTCTCATCATAAAAACTAAAAAGCATACCAAAGATAATAAAAGCTATACTAAAAATAGAACAAATCCTATAGCTTCCCCATTTGCTTGCTAAAAAACCTTGAAATAAAGCTCCAAAAATCACCGCTAAAATAGCAAAATTTTGTACCCATAAAGCAGAAGTTTTACTCATAGCTAAAAGACTTTCAAAATACTTAGGCAAAATCATCAAAGTTGCCACACCGCTTGTTAAAACCATGGTCATTAAAAAACAAACAAGCATGCTCATTTTATGAGTTTTTAAAGCTTCAAACAATGGAAAACTTAAAATTTTCTTTTCATTTTGAACTTTTACAAATTCTGGAGTTTCGCTGAGTTTATTTCTTAAAAACAAAGCTAAAATTCCAAAAAATCCTCCTATGATAAAAGGAATTCTCCAAGCATAGCTTTGAACTTCTTCTGGGGTAAAATAAGATCTTATGCCTAAAGTGGCAATATTTCCTAGCAATAAACCTATGGTTAAAGTCGCTGAAATAAAACCAAGAGCTAAAGGAATTTGACGCCCTTTGACAAATTCGCTCACATAAATCCAAGCTCCGCTCACCTCAGTTCCAACGGCTAGACCTTGCAAAATACGAATAGTAAATAAAATCAAAGTAGCAAATATACCTATACTTTCATAACTTGGCAAAAAAGCTAAAGCAAAACTAGGCAAAACCATCAAAAGTATAGAAATATAAAAAATATTCTTTCTTCCATATCTATCAGCAAAATGTGCCATCACAATAGAACCAAAAGGACGCGCTAAATAAGCAGCACCAAAGGCTATATAAGCATTTATCTGCATCCAAAAAGCATCATTTTGCGGAAAGAATACCTTAGCAAAAATATCCAAAAAAAAGGCAAAAAGCACAAAATCATAAAATTCCAAAATTCCACCCAAAGAAGCATAAATAATATTTTTGTATTTTTTTTGCATATTTTATCCTAAATCAATATAAAGGGCAAAAAGCCCTTTGTTAAATTTTTCCACCTTCAATCACTACATCATCAGCCTTAACATCATCTCCAAAATGAGCTTTTAAAGTTTCATCATAAGCCTTGTGAAAAAACTGCTCTTGGCCTAGTTTAATGATCAAATTATCGATAAATTCTTTAAGTTCTTTATCGCCTTTTTTAACTGCTGGTGCGATAACATCTTTATTGCCTAACTCTTTGATAGCCATTTTAAAATCAGGATGATCTTTCACCCAAGCAAAAAGCAAGGTATTATCATGACTTAAAGCATCGCCTCTTTTATCCATCAAAGCGGCAAAAGTTTCGGTATTTTGATCGTATTTTAAAGTTTTAATATCAGGATAATTTTGCGTAAAATACGCATCTGCTGTTGTGCCTTTGTTTAAAAGCAAGGTTTTATCTTTTAAATCTTCTACGCTAGTTATATTACTATCCTTTGGTACAGCTACGCCTAAAGCTACCTTCATATAAGGCAAGCAAAAATCAACCTGCTCGGCTCTTTGCGGAGTTTGAGTAAAATTAGCCAAAATAATATCTACTTTATTTGATTTTAAAAACTCAACCCTATTTGCAGCTTCAACAAGAACAAATTGCACCTTATTTTCATCGCCAAAAAGTTCTTTTGCTATGCGTTTAGCTAAAGCTATATCATAGCCTTGATTGTTTCCTTTTTCATCCACATAACCAAAAGGTGGTTTATCGCCAAATACCCCAATCCTAATAACTCCATTTTGCTTGATCTTATCAAGAGAATTTAAAGTTTTAGAGTCAGAATTACCTCCACAAGCAGCCAATACTACTACAACAAAGGCCGTTAAAACACTTAGAAGTATTTTTTTCATACATTTCCTTTCTTTAAAATAAGCTTAAATCTATTGCAAAATATATAATAATTGCAAAGTTAATTATACTTAAAATTATAAATAATGCATTTGAAACAAACTAAAAAGATTTTCCTATGTGTAAAAATGTAATTAATCTCACACTCTCTTTTAGCATTGTTTAAATTTTAAGTAAAAAAAGATATAATCTTTTTTTTAAAATTTTTAAGGAGAAAACTATGAAAAAAGGTATTTTTCTCTCTATTGGAATAGCTGTTTTGTTTTCAGCTTGCGGAAATTCCATAGATGAAAAAACAGTTAAAAAATATGAAAATCAACTAAATCAAACAGTTAAACAAGAAATTGTAAACCTTTCTCAGGATTCTGGAATAAAGATTGAATTTTCTGATTTTAAATGCAATGCAGATGGTGATTTTATAGCGTGTTTAAGTTCAAATTTCAAAACTCTTGCAAAAGATAACAACGATGAGTATCAAGAACTATTTCAAGCAAAAAATATCAAAATTCGCTCAAATGAAATTTACAAAGGCGAAGCAAATACATCAATTAACATTAAAGAATATTACAACGATCTTTTTAAAAACCAAAAAAGCATACAATCAAATTTGGTTTTTGAAGATTTTAAACTTGGAGAAAAAGTTGTTAGTGACATCAATGCAAGCTTATTTCAACAAGATCCAAAAATCAGCTCTTTTATCAATAAATTAAGCTCGGATTCTTATACTTTATCATTTGATAACTCCATAAACAAACAAGAAAACAATTATCTAGATAATCTTAATATAAAATTTTATAACGCAAAATTAAATTTCAATACAAATCTAAATATAAATCTAAAAGAAGATTTGCTTAATTACCTTGATTCTAAGGGTATAAAATTTAACACTCAAACTTTAGCTATGGATGAACAAGCTATCAATGAACTTCTTAATATAGCAAACTACGAACAAGCTTCAGATTTTAGCAATACAATCCAAAAATACATCATCTTAAATAATTTTAAAATTGATTCAACTCTTAAAACCGAAGGCGTATTTAGTAGCTATATAGCAACTGCTAAGGAAAATTTACAAACCTTAAAAGCTCAAAGTCAAAATGAAGAACAAGCATTAATCTTTGATAAAGCTTTAGCTATTTTAAACAATATCACTCAAAATGATGATTATAAACTCAACCTTGATTTAAAATTTAAAAACATCCCTGTTAGTGACTATAGCACACAGGGAATCGACAGCATAGAAAAACTAAGCATCAACAATCAAGACGCCACAGAAGCGTTAAAAATTATACTTCCATTTATCATGTTTTCTATGTTAATGGGCGGAGCGTCGTTTTAAATTTTAAAATGATAAAAACTTCAAAAACATTAAAAGCAAGATTAAATTCTTTGCTCTTAATGTTTTCATAATATTAACAAAAAAGGCTAAAATGAAAATTTTATTCTCCCCTAGTGAAAGCAAAAATGCAAATTGCGTAAAAAATCCCATCAATGAAAACTCATTTATATTTAAAGAATTATTTCCTTATAGAATGGAAGCTTTAAAGCATTATGAAAAATTTATCAAAAACGCAAGTTTACAGAATTTGCAAGAACTTTTTGGCATTAAAAATGAAAATGAAATTGATAAATTTAAACACAATTTAAAACAAGCTCCCACTCAAGAAGCTATATTGCTTTATACTGGGGTAAGTTATGAATATCTTAATTTTAAAGCTTTAGATAAAAAAAGTCAAGCTTATATTTTAGAAAATACTCTTATATTTTCTAATCTTTTTGGCGTTGTAAGAGCTAATGATACCCTACCCTTTTATAAATTCAAGCAAGGGGCTAAAATAGGAAATTTTGCCATAGAGAAATTTTATAAAGAACATTTTAGTAAAGTCTTAGATGAATACTTGGAAAATGAAGAAATACTTGACCTTAGAGCAGGATTTTATGATAAATTCTATACCCCAAAAAAGAAATTTTATACCTATAAATTTGTAAAAAATGGTAAAGTCATCAGTCATTTTGCTAAAGCTTATAGGGGAATTTTACTCTCCATAAGTGCAAAAAACCAAGTAAAAAACAATAAAGAGCTTTTAGCAAACCTTCCTTCAAACCTAAAACTCAAAGAAATTCAAATCAAAGGTTTAAAGGAAGAAATTGTGCTTGAAATTCTAGATTAGTTTTTATTTTAAGTATTTTAAAGCTAGCTTCGCATAATAACTTGCAGCCCTAGCTAAAAGCTTATCATTAAAAACATAACTAGAATTATGTAAATAAATGTCGTTTTCATTTTCTAAAAAAACATAGGCACATTTTTTCATTTCGCAAAAAAATCCAAAATCCTCACTTGCCATTAAAGGACGATGATTAAATTCACAATTTTTTTCGCCAAATAATTCTTTTGCAACCTCACTAGCAAAATCCACAGCTTCATCGTTATTCATAGTCACTGGTGCAACAACATTTTTATTGATTTTAATCTCTATATCATTAGCCTGTGCAAGACCTTTACAAATTTTATAAATTTTTTCTTCAGTTAGCTTTCTAGTTTCATTATCTAATGCTCTAACACTCATTTTAATCGTTGCAATATCTGGAATGATATTAAAAGCATGCCCTGCATTAAAAGCTCCTATGCTTATAACTGCTGAATTTTGAGGATCAACATTGCGAGATACTATACTTTGCAAAGCCACCACAAGTAAAGAAGCAGCATAAATAGGATCTTTTGCCTTTTCTGGAGCACTTCCATGACCACCTCTTCCAATAACTTCAATGCTATAACTATCCGAAGAAGCCATCATCGCACCTTTTTTAAGATAAAATTTCTTATCGCTACCAAAAGGCATATTGTGCCATCCAAAAACATAATCACTATCAAATTTTTCAAACAATCCATCTTCTATCATCGCCTTAGCACCACCCAAACCCTCTTCAGCAGGTTGAAAATAAAGATTTAGAGTGCCATTAAAATTCTGACTTGCTAAATATTTTGCAGCAAGTAATAAAGAAGTAGTATGTCCATCATGACCGCAAGCATGCATTACATTTTCTTTTTTGCTTTTATAAGGCAAATTTGTGCATTCTTGCAAAGGCAAAGCATCCATGTCTGCACGAAGCCCTATTTTTTTATCGTTATTTCCCTTTTTTAAAACCCCCACAACACCTGTTTTTCCTATTTCTTCATAAACCTCATAACCAAATTCTTTTAATTTTTGCGCCACTAATTTTGCAGTACATAATTCATCAAAACCAAGCTCAGGATTTTCATGAATTTGATGACGAATTTTTTCAAATTCGCCTTGTAAGTCTAGTATTTCTGGAATTAAATTCATTCTATTTTTCTCCTTGTATAAAATTTTCTCTTCTAGGTAAAACAAATTGTGCTAAGATCGCTGAAATAAAAATCAAAGCAAAAATATAAACAAAACCCAAAGTAAAACTATGGGTTTTATCAACACTCCAAGATACTACCCATAGGTTAAATGATAGTATAACAAAGGTAATACTCCAAAAAGCACTCATAATATAAGCAGTTTGATTTGGATTAGAATTTTTTAATTCTGAAGGTAGATTAAAGAAAAATGGAAACCACATAGAATAAAAAATGCCTGATAACACAGCAAAAATCTGTATCAATACTAAATTTTGTAAAAACAACATACTAAATCCGCATATAAAAATACACGCTCCTCCAGACAATAACATTATTTTAAAAGAAATATTTTTTCTTTTAAAAAATAATCCAAGATAAGGACCAAAAATAATAGCAAAATTAGCCAAGGCTGGAATTTCTTTTTTAGCAAAATCAGCTAATTCTTTACTAAAACCCGCATATTGCGCATAAAAAGTTGGTAAAAAAGTAAAAAGAGAATTTAAAAATAAAATAGGCCCTATGTAAAAAATAATCATACCCCAAGTAACACGAGATTTTAGAGCATAAATAAGATCTTTTGCATTATTCTTTTTTTCTTCTTTTTTATTCTCATCTTTACCTACAAAAAGCCACAAAATCAATAAAATCAAATTAATCCAAGCATAAAATGATAAAGAATCTCTCCAATTTCCAAAATAATTTGAGATACTTTCAGCTAAAACAAGTCCTAGGGTAATGCCTACTAAATTTGAAGTCATATTAAAACTAATTACAAAATGTAAAGCTTTTTTTTTCAAACCATTGTTGTGCAATAGGCACTAAGCAAACTAAAGCACAAGCTGAACCGAGCCCTGTTAAAAATCTTATAATCAAAATACCACTATAACTATCTACAAAACTTAAAAAGATACCCGAACTCATTAAAATACAGCCTAAAAAATATCCCTTTTTTAATCCGAATTTATAAACCAAAAAAGCAGTAAATGAAGCACCAAAAATTTTCGCAACTACTATCATACTAGTGATTAAAGTAGCTTGCTGAGTATTTAGAGCAAGATCATTTGAAATCAAGGGCATTAAAGACCCTGTTGCTGCCCAAGAGATACTAAAAACAGCATAAACACTAAAAATAATAAATTCAACCCCAATGCATCTAAAATGAAATAAAAGTGATTTTTCCATATTAAAATCCTTTTTGGATATTTATTAAAATATAACATAAAAAAATGAGATATTTATTATCTTTGATTATTTTTTAATTTAATTATTTTTTTATATATTTTTTTGTTACTTTTTGAAAATTTATATATAAGTTTAAAGATAAAAAAACTAAAATACAAAATAAAAACCCATAAAAGTTTTTTGAAGTATTTAAATGATATATTTCAAAATCTAGTTTTAAAAAGGAAAAATATGGAATTTTTAGCATTTATTTTTTTGATTATTATATTTTTATTTGTAGTCTTTATCATCGTTACTCGCTATGAAAAAAAGATAAAATTACTCAACCAAAACATACAAAATATGAAAGAAGATATAGCCGATCTTAAAGAAACAACTCAAAAAAATCGCTCTTTAATTGAAAAAAATCGCTCTAATATAGAAAATATAATAAAATAAAACTAAGAAAGATTTGCAATAAGTTTATAGTGCTTTTTCTGATTTATCATTAAAGTAAAAATTTTTTCACTTGAATTTTCGCTTTTATTTTTATAAATCATGCTTTTTAAAAACGGAAAAAGCATCGTACTAGAAGTTTTACCTTGTAAAATAATATGCATAGAACCTTTTAAAATTCCATACTTATAGCTCATACCGCTTGGAAATATATCAAGATTAAAACTTAAACTATCTTCATTACTATCATAATTTAAAATTTCAATTTTAACAAAACTAATTTCTTGATCTTCTTGAGATAAATTTTTAAAAATTTCAAGTTTTTCATGTTTTTTGATAGCAACAACTTCTTGCTTGCTTTCTTTAAAATCAGAAAGAAAATTTTCATTTTTAAAAATTCTTGAAAAAAATTTTAAATTTTTAAATTGCATACTTATTTGTTTTGTGTTTTCATGTATTATTTTTTCGGATTTTAAGATGTCATGTTCTATATTATCTTCTTGGTTTTGATTATCTTTGTTTGATTTCATGTCAAAATCTTCAACGATAATCATATCTTCACTATTACAAATATTAAAATGTTTTACAATTTCTTCAAAAGTAAAACTGTCATCACTAAATTCCAAAAGCTCTATATTTGAAGTGATAAAATCAACACCATCTCGTTCTTCAATCTTATCTTTAATCACAAAAGCATCAACACAAAAGCACGATCTTTGAAATTCATATTCAGAACTTTTGCCTTTAAATACTATCTTCATCATCACAAAGCTTTTGCTATAAGCTCTAAAGGACTAGCAAAAACAACCTTACTTGAATTTTGTTCTAATGCATTTGAAATTTGCATTCTACAAGCTGAACACTCGGCACTTACCACACTAGCCTTACTTTCATCGATCATTTGTGCTTTTTTAAGCCCTACACTTAAGGCTTTATCATAATAATCCGTTTGCATACTCACCCCGCCAAAACCGCAACAAGTATTAGAATTACTCATTTCCACAAAATGATAATTTGTTTTTAAAAGTTCTCTTGGCTCTTTAAAAACCCCTTGCATTTTTCTTGCATGGCAAGGATCGTGATAAGTAATGCTATAATTAAATTTATTTTTTGTTTTTAAAATTTCTTCCAAAGAAGTAAATTTATAAAAATACTCGCTAGCCATATATATCTTAGATGACACACATTTTGCGCGTTTTGCCCAGTCTAAATCATTTTGCATTATAAAAAAATGTTCATAATCTATCTTTAACATAGCCGAACAAGTGGCCTCAGGAACTATAATAGCATCTAATTTTTCTAATTTTTTTTCAAAATACTCAATATTTTTTTTAGCCAAAACTTCAACACTTTTAAAATCACCCGTAAAAAATTGCGGCGCTCCACAACACACTTGTTCTTTCATCAAATCCACATTGATTTTTAATTCCCTAGTGATTTTAAGCACTGCATTAGCCGTATCTATGTAAAAATAATTCGCCAAACAACCTACAAAAAAACCTATTGTTTTTTCTCCATCATTATTGATAAATTTTGGATTAGAATTTAAGAAACTTTTTTTATTAAAACTTGTAAGTAATCTTCCCTTTTTAACAAAAGGCATGGAAAATCTTGCCTTCATACCTGTATTTTCATTCTCATTTTGAATTTTAAACGCACAACTTTGAAACACATAGCCAAGCTTAGCTACCAAATCTAAAATTGTGCGTCTTCTTAAAAAGAAAAAAATAAGTTTTTTATACCAAGCTATACCAAATTTTTTAGCTATGTCATAACGAACTTCTTCTATGGCATTATCTACTCTTAATTTACTTGGACACACTTCAACACAATTGGTACATAAAAAACAAGATTCAAAAACTTTCTTAGCTTCTTTATCAAGTTCTAGAATTCCCTCTTTATAAGCAGATAAAAGATCTAAAAATCCTCTTGGACTGGTAATTTCATCGCGATTTTCTTCATGTATAGTACAAACAGGTATACATTTGCCACATTTAACACAAGCATCACTTATTTGACTAAATTTCATCTTACACCGTTTTTGAGAATACTTTTTTATCTTCACTAATGTTTTTCATATAAGCATCAAAACACATAGCAATATTTCTTATAAGCAAAACACCTGTTTCATTGACTTTGATAAAATTTTCATCAAAATTAATAAAATCTTTGTATTCTTCTAAAGCTTTTAAATCCTCTTTAAAATACTCCTGAAAATCAATGCAAAATTCTTTTTCTATTGACTTGATATCAAGCTTAAAATTTGCCATTAACTCCATAATCACTGCTTTTCTAAGCTCATCATCATCGCTTAAAGCTACGCCTCTTTCAAAAGGCAAAACTCCTCTATCTAATGCAGCCTCATAACTTGACATATCTTTAAAATTTTGCGCATAATGTCTTTGTCCTTCGCCTATACTTGTAAGCCCAACACCGACTAAATCAGCACCACCTTTAGTAGTATAACCTTGGAAATTTCTATGTAAAGTTCCATTTTCTAAAGCTTTAAAAAGCTCATCATTTTCTTTTGCAAAATGATCCATACCTATCATTTTATAGCCGTTTTTACTCAAAAAATTCTCACAAAATTCTAAAATTTCAAGTTTAACATCAGGACTTGGCAAGGTATTTTCATCAAATTTTCTCATATTTTTCTTAAGCCAAGGCACATGAGCGTAATTAAAAATCGCCAAACGATCAGGATTTAAAAGCATAACTTTTTCTAAAGTTTGTGTAAAGCTTTGTAAATTTTGATAAGGCAAACCATAAATTAAATCCATATTTACAGACTTTATGCCTTTACTTCTTACAAGATTTAAAGCATTTTGTGTTAATTCAAAAGGCTGGATGCGATGAATTTCTTTTTGAACTTTTTCATCAAAATCCTGCACTCCAAAGCTGATACGATTAAAGCCATTTTGTGTTAAAACTGTGGCTTGTTCGTCATTTAAAAAACGCGGATCGATCTCACAGCTAATCTCTGCATCTTTAGAAAAATTTCTAAAAATAGATCTGATTTTTAAAATCAAATTTTGAAGTTGTTTAGCACTAAAAAAAGTTGGAGTTCCGCCCCCAAAGTGCATTTGCACCACTTCTCTTTTAGTATCTAAAATAGTACTTAAAATATCAAGCTCTTTAAAAATATAAGTTAAATATCTTTCTTTACTCTCTTCTTTGGCTGTATAAATAACATTGCAACCACAAAAATAACAGGCACTCCTACAAAATGGTAAATGAAAATAAAGCGATAAAGATCTATCTTGCTTTTTTAAAATTTCTATATATTCTTCGTATTTGAAATTTGCATTAAACTCTACTGCTGTAGGATAAGAAGTGTAGCGTGGTCCTGCTTTAGAGTATTTTACAAAAGCTTTATAATCTCTCATTTTGGTTTACCCTTTCTATCATCGCTTGCATATCTACAAATAAATTTGGATGCTTTTGTTTGATTTTAGAAATTAATTTTTCAAGATCAATACTAACTTCCATGGTGCCATTTTGCGCCTTTTGCTTGATCTCATCCATAGCAACCGTCCAAACATCGTTAAAATCTACAGGAATTTGTTGATAAATCGCCTTTTCTAAACGCAATTCAAAATTCTCTTTTTGACTTTGTTTTAAACTTTCAAGTATATTCTTAAGACTTTGTAAAGAAAGCAAAGTGTGAATTTCATCGTTTTCATCAATCACAAACCAAGGCTCAGGAGAATCAAAACTTCCATTTTCAAGAACTAAACATTTTTCGTTTTCATTCTCGCTTTGCTTCATTTTAAAAATCGTTCTATCTTTTTTCTTTATTCCTAGATTTTGACTAAATTCATCAATGCGTTTTAAGCAAATGCTATACTTTTCTAGCTCTTTCATTCTCTTCCTCTCTGATTATCCAAAAAGCAAAGCAAGGCTTTTACCACATAAAGGCGATTTCTTGCTTCTTCAAAAATCACATCTGCATGTTTTTCAAAAATTTCTTCACTCACTTCATAACCCCTATAAGCAGGCAAACAATGAAGCAATATCGCGTCTTTATTGGCAACGCTCATAGCCTTCTCATCGATTATAAATCCTTCAAATTCTTTAATCTTGCGTTCTTTTTCATTCTCTTCACCCATAGAAACCCAAGTATCGGTGATGACTACATCTTTATCCTTTAAGGCTTCAAATTTATCATGACTTAAGGAAATTTTGGCTCCTGAAATCAAAGCCTGTTTCATAGCAAATTCCCAAATTTCAGAGCTAATTTTATAGTTTTTTGGTATAGCTATACTAAATTCAAAGCCCAAAATCGCAGCCGCAATAAGCCAAGAATTGCACATATTGTTACTATCTCCGATAAAAGCAACTTTTGCTATACCATTTTGCATCTTATTCCATTCTTTGATAGTAAGCAAATCTCCTAAAACCTGAGTAGGGTGATAAAGATCGCTTAAAGCATTGATCACAGGGGCTTTAGAATATCTTGCAAATTCGAGTAAAGTTTCATGTTTATTGACTCTCATCATCACAAAATCAACCATCGCCCCTATCACCCTAGCTGTATCCTTTACAGGCTCGCCACGACTAAGTTGTAAATCATTGCTATTTAAAAATAAAGCCTTTCCGCCAAGCTCTGTTATGGCTAATTCAAAAGCCATTCTTGTTCTTGTAGAATTTTTCTCAAAAATCATTGCTAAAGTTTTATCTTGTAAAAGTTTTTTAGGCTCTTTTTTAAGCTCGCTAGCATGATTTACAAGGCTTAAAATTTCCTCCTTAGAAAAATCTCTTAAAGTTAAAAAATGTTTCATTTTTCTCCTTTTAACATTTTAGCTAATTCTTTGGCATGATAAGTGATGATAAGCTTTGCTCCTGCTCTTTTAAAAGCTATCATAGTTTCATATAAGATTTTTTCATAATCAATCACTCCCGCATTTTTAGCTGCCTTTAGCATAGCATATTCTCCGCTTACATTATAAACACACAAAGGCAAGTTAGAATAAAGGGATATTTCTTTAATTACATCAAGATAAGCAAGAGCGGGTTTTACCATTAAAATATCAGCTCCTTGTGCTTCATCTTCTAAGCTTTCTTCTAAAGCTTCTTTACCATTAGCAAAATCCATTTGATAGCTTTTTCTATCTCCATAACTTGGAGCTGACTCTGCTACATCTCGAAATGGCCCATAATAACTTGATGCAAATTTAGTAGAATACGCCATTATAGGCAAATTTTCAAAACCTTCCTTATCTAAAGCTTTACGCAAAGTAGTGATAATACCATCCATCATTCCACTAGGTGCTATCATATCTACCCCTGCTCTTGCGTGAACTAAGGCTTGTTTGGCTGAAATTTCTAAAGTGGCATCATTATCCACGCTTTTTGTTTTTGGATCGATAATCCCACAATGCCCGTGATCTGTATACTCACAAAAACAAAGATCGCTAATTACAAAAAGATCTGGAAAATTTTTCTTAATCTCTCTTATGCTTCTTGCAACAAGCCCTTCATCATCTAAAGCATCGCTTCCGCAATTATCTTTTTTCTCATTTTCTAAAACGCCAAAAAGTATAATAGCTTTAATACCTAAGTTGACTACATTTTGACACTCTTTTAAAATTTCATCTAAACTCATTTGAAACACATCGGGCATAGAAGAAATTTCTTTTTTTATCCCTGTTCCATTAACCACAAAAAGCGGATAAATCAAATCATTTACACTTAAAGAATTTTCCCTTACCATAGATCTTAAGTTTTCATTAAACCTTAATCTTCTAAATCTTTTAAACATTTTTTTGTCCTTTTTTTGCTAAAATCTTAACATAAATTTGATTATAGAGAGTAGTAAATGAAAATAAAAATTTCAGAAATTGCGAATTTACCTAGCAAATGGGGAAATTTCCAAATACAAAGTTTTAAAGAAAATGATAAAGAACATTTATGTATATTTAAAAATACTCCAAAAGACACACTCAATCTAAGAATTCATTCAGAGTGCTTAACAGGAGATGCTTTAGGAAGTTTAAAATGTGACTGCGGAGAACAGCTTGAATTTTCACTCAAATATATAGAAAAAAACGGCGGAATGGTGATTTATCTTAGACAAGAAGGAAGAGGTATAGGACTTTTTAACAAGGTTAATGCTTATGCTTTACAAGATAAAGGTTTTGATACGATTAAAGCAAATCATCAGCTTGGCTTTAAAGCCGATGAGAGAACTTATGAAATTGTAGAATTTATACTCAAACACTATGAAATTTCTAAGGTTAATTTACTCACAAATAATCCCAAGAAACTAGAGTCCATTAAGGAAAAAATCATCACACGCATACCGATTTTAATAGAACCTAACCGTTTTAATGTAGAATATTTAAACATAAAACAAACTCAAATGGGACATCTTAAATAAATGATTTTTAAAGATTATGATTTTTTACAACACTATGATTTAAAAAACTTTAAAGAAAAGGTAAAAATTTATAAAGAATTATTATCTAAATTTAACCGCATTCACAATCTTACTCATTTAAAAAATATAGATGAAAATATCTTTGATAGTATTAAAATTTTAGATTTTTATGATTTTTCTAAAGCAAAAAATATTGCCGATATAGGAAGTGGTGCAGGATTTCCAGCTGTATTTTTAGCCTTTTTACTGCAAAGCAATTTTCATCTTTTCGAACCCAATCCCAAAAAAGCTGCCTTTTTGCGGACACTAAAAATAGAATGCGAACTTTCAAATTTACATATTTACAAAGAAAAAGTTCAAGAGTGTAAAAATACCTTTAAAGCCGATATCATCACTTCAAGAGCCTTAATGGATGTCAAGCCTTTGCTTGAAATTTGCAAAAATCTAAAAGATGAAAATACAATTTTTATTTTATGGAAAGGCAGTGAAATTTATCAAGAACTTGAAAATATAAAAAATTATGAAATTTTTGAAAATAATTTAAGAAAATACTGTATTTTAAAGTAGCCCTAAGGCTACTTTTTATTCTGCTAAATCAGCATTAAAACTGATATCAACCAAAGGCCAAGAGATTCCACCATGTCCTGGAGCAGCATCACTTAATGCTTTTAATGCTTTAGAACCATTTTTAAAAGTATGCAAATCAAGCTGCCCTTTAGCTTCAAATTTATTATCTTTGATAGTATAAGTTAAAGGTACAATAGTACTTTTTTTATCCATGGTAATTTTTGCTGAAATAACGCCTTTGTTTTCACCTACAATCACATCTTGGAAAACAACTTTAATATCTGCATTTCCCAATAAAGCAGGAAAAAACACTTTTGTGATATTATTGGTTATAACATCATTGCCTTCACCCATAAAAGCATTACTTGGCTTTATAGTAGCTTTAGCTCCTTTAAGATAACTTGCAAAATCCTTTGTATTTTTAGAAAATTTATATTCTACATTCTTAAATTCACCTTCTACTCCTACCATATCCTTAGTTTTATACCCTTCAAAAGATATTTTTAAACTATCTTCTTTAAAAGATACGGCACTTAAAGCAGATGCTAATAAACAAGAACTTAAAATACTTAAAACAATTTTTTTCATTTTAACTCCTTCAAAATGAGATTTTATTAAACAAAAACAATTATATTATCACTTGATTAATAAAAATAAATTTTTTCAAAAAATAATTGTTATTACCAAAGTATATCTTTAAAAGTCAAAGTTAAAAAATATCCTCCAAAAATCAAAACAAGCCCTAAAACAAAAGCCAAACCAAATACTCTAGAGCCACTCTTTAAAAATTTTTTAAAGTCAATTTGTAAACCTAAAGCTGCCATAGCAAAAACAATACATAAAGTACAAAGTGTTTTACCTAAAGAAATAATATCACTCGTAGCAATACCTAAAATACTTTCTTTAGTTGCTAGATATGTATTTAAAACTATCATACCTAAAAATGCGAATGCAAAATAAGGAATAGTAATACTTTTTGCAGTTTTTCCACTGCTTGAATGCTGATTTTTAGCAAAAAAATAAGTCACTATAAGCAAAAAAGGCACAAGTAAAATCACTCTCATCATTTTTATAATCACTGCAACATTAGAAGCACCTTGCTCAAATCCTGCCATATCTTTTGCCATTTCAGCGGCACCTGCAACATTTGCCACTTCATGCAAAGTAGCCCCCATAAAAACCCCCATAGCATTTTGATCAAAAAAAGGAAAAAGATTTAAAGAAAAAGCTATAGGATACAAAAACATAAACACAAGTCCAAAAATCACCACCGTACCTACAGCTAAAATTCCTTTAAAAGGATCACTTTTTAAACTTGACTCCAACGCTAAAACCGCTGCCGCACCGCAAATCGCACTTCCGGCTCCAACAAGCATAGAAGTTTCTTTATCGAGTTTAAAAATTTTCATTCCTACAAATAAAGCAATAATAAAAACAAAAAATATCACTATAGCAGAAAGTAAAAACCCTTTCAACCCTACACTTAAAAGCTCAGTTAAAGTAATATTAAAACCATATAAAACAATACCGAGTCTTAAAAGCTTTTTTGCACTAAAATGCACTCCAGCTTGAAAATGATGTTGGTATTTAAAAAACCAAGGAGAGAGCAACACTCCTATGATGATAGCAAAAGCAGTCGCTGCCAAATGAGTAGTATCTTTGATACTTTGAACACTAGAAAAATACATAGCAAAAATCACTATACAAGCAGTAAAAAGCAAACCCTTAAAATTTGAACGCACTATAGCCATGCTATGTGCTAAAAAACTTGTTTTCATTTATTTTCCTTTTTCTAAATTTTGTGTTATTATATTTTTTTTATTAAAATTATAAAAATATATTATTTTAATTTTTATAATAATTTTTTTTTATTAAATAAAGGAATCACTCATGAAAATCAAAGATATGGAAATATTTTTAGATCTTTTAAACACTCAAAGTCCAACTCATACAGCCAACAATTTTTCCATAACTCAACCTAATGTTTCAATAGTAATTAAAAATTTAGAAAATAAATTTGATGGCATTTTATTTGAAAGACTTGGAAAAAAACTCTTACCTACACCAAAAGCTTTAGAACTAGGAAAAAATTGGTTAAAAATTATACAAGCCTACTACCAAAGCTTAGAAAAATTAAACGACGAAAGTATGCTCTTAGGGGAAATAAAAATAGCCTCAACTCAAAGCATTTCTGAACATTTTTTAGCTCCTATTTTATTTGATTTTAAAGCAGAATTTAAAAACATAGAAATTCGCTCTCAAACACAGAATTCAAAAGAATGTTTAAATTTGCTAAAAAACGGAAATATAGAATTTGCAATTATTGAAGCAGAACTTGATCCAGCTTTAGTGGAGTATGAAAATTTAGAAATAAATTTTTGGCAAAATGATGAACTTATAGTAGCTACAAGTGATAAAAAATTCAATGAAAAAGAATTTTATATCGATGAACTTTTAGAACAAAAGTGGATTTTAAGAGAAGTAGGCTCAGGCTTAAGGGATAAATTTTTAAACGAAATTGGTGCAAGCTCAAAAAAACTTAATATTTTTCTTGAGCTTGATAGAATGGCTGCGATTAAAGAACTTGTTTTACAAAAAAAAGCAATCTCTATTTTTTCCAAAAAAAGCATAGAAAAAGAATTAAAAAATTCAACACTTTATGAAATCAAGTTAAAAAATATCAACCTAAAGCGTAAATTTTATACCTTAAAAAGAAAAAATTATAATTTTAACAGAGCTTTAGAAAAATTTGAAAAAATATTTAAATCATAAGCATAATAACCGATTTATATAGAAAGTTAAGCAATTTTTAGATAAAATCTAAAGCTTATATAAATTTCAAGGATAATCAATGAACGCCAAAACTCAAGAAGCTGAATTAGAAGAATTATTTCAAGAAAATGCAAAAGATTATATCACATATGAAAAATTGGTAAAATATCTTACAAAACAACCAAGTGCATCAACCGCTAAAAAAGTGCAAGCATTAGTGAAAAAACACAAAGTGCAACTTTTTTCAGCAGCTGAAATTGCACAAATGAAAAACATAGAAGATGCAAAAAGACTTCAAGAAGAAAAACAAAAACTCCAAGATACAAGCCTTGAGAACGAATTTGATTTAGCCAATGAAAACGATTTATTAGAATGGAGCAGATCAGACTCTCCTGTTCGTATGTATTTAAGAGAAATGGGACAAATTGCTTTATTAAACAAAGATGAAGAAATTGAAATTTCTAAAAAAATAGAACTTGGTGAAGATATTATCATTGATGCTTTTTGTTCTGTACCTTATTTGATAGATTTTATTTTAGATTATAAAGAACCTTTAATAAACAGAGAAAGAAGAGTAAAAGAATTATTTAAAAGCTTTGACGATGAAGAAAAAAATGATGATAAACTTGATGAACTTGATATAGACGAAGATGAAGAAAACGAAACAGAATTAGAAACAGATGAAGAAAATACTAAAAAAAACAGCAAAAAAGAAGATGAAAGAACTTTAAAAGTTATAGAAAAATTTAAAGCTCTAGAAAAAGCTAAAAAAGATTGGCTAAAAACATCCAAAGACAAGGAAAGTGGAGATGAGCTTTTAGATAAATTAAGCATTGCATTCAAAAAAAATATTTTAAAAGAAAAATTAATGGATCTAGGCCCTACTTCAAAACTTATTAGTGAAATCGTAAAATCAATGGAAACTGCACTAAAAAGTGATGAAGAATTTGACAAAGAACTTAAGCGTTTAGAATACCGCTTACCTATGTTTTCTGATGAACTTAAAAAACGCCATGCAGATATTTTAAAAGATATTACAAAATTGAGCAAAGAAGAAATCACAGAGCGAGCTTTAGAAACAACCATGGTAAGCACTTATATGGAAATTAAAAAACTATTTCAAACTAAAGAAGCCAGTGAAAAAAGCTTTGATCTTGAAAAATCACGTTTAAAAGAAATTTTAGAGCAAATTAAACGTGGTAAAAAAATCTCTGATGAAGCAAAAGGAAGAATGGCAAAATCAAACTTGCGTCTTGTTGTAAGCATAGCTAAACGCTACACAAATCGTGGTCTACCTTTCTTAGATCTTATTCAAGAAGGGAATATAGGCTTGATGAAAGCTGTGGATAAGTTTGAATACAAAAGGGGTTATAAATTTTCCACTTATGCAACCTGGTGGATCAGGCAAGCTATTTCAAGGGCTATAGCTGATCAAGCAAGAACCATAAGAATTCCAATCCACATGATAGAAACCATCAATCAAATTAACAAAATTATCCGCGAACATCTACAAAAAGATGGAAAAGAACCTGATGTCAGCGTTATAGCTAAAGAAGTAGGTTTAAGCGTAGATAAGGTTAAACAAGTTATTAAAATTACAAAAGAACCAATTTCTCTTGAAGCTCCAATAGGAAATGAAGATGATGGTAAATTTGGAGATTTTGTTGAAGATAGAAATTCACTTTCTCCAATGGATCATATCTTAAAGGATGATTTAAAAGAACAAATTGATGAAGTTTTAGATCAATTAAACGATAGGGAAAAAGCGGTAATTCGAATGCGCTTTGGCTTAATGGATGATGAAAGCGATAGAACCTTAGAAGAAATTGGGAAAGAGCTTAATGTCACTCGAGAAAGAGTGAGACAAATAGAAAGCTCAGCTATAAAAAAACTCAAACACCCTAAAGTAGGAAGAAAACTAAAAAATTATATAGAAGGTTGGAAGTAAGAGTCAATCTCTTACTAAAAACCTAAATCTTTTTCTTCTTTTAACTTGCGTACATGTTCAAAAAAAACTAATTTTCCGCTATGTTTTTTTAAATTTTTAAATTCCTTAATATCAAATTCTAAACACAAGATAGAAGAAGTTGGAAAAGAAGCTAAACATAGCGAGCTTAATAACTCTCCAAGCTCCATTAAACCAGGATTATGGCCCACTAAAAACACTTCATTAAACTCATCATCAATATTTTGCAAAATTTTTAGCAAATTTTCAACATTGCAAAGATACAATCTTTCATCAAAACAAATTTTATTTTTATCAAAATTATAAAATTTGGCTATTTTTTTCGCTGTTTTAGCGGTTCTAACAGCAGGACTTGATAACACTAAATCAGGATGAATTTCATGCAAGGCAAGATTCTTAAAAAGTTTTTTTAAATCTTCCTTTCCACTCTTAGTAAGCTTTCTTTCAAAATCATCGATATCTCCTCTCTTACTTGCTTTTGCATGTCTTATAATATAAATTTTTTTCATTTTACCTCTTTTATTTTAGCTAAAATATAACCACATATAAACCCGAAAATATGACCATACCAAGCAACATTTACCCCCATAAGTAATGGCGCAAAACTCATAAGTAAAATTGCCACTATAAGTCCTTTTGTGCTATTTTTATCAAGAACAGCATAAAAACCCATTAAAACACAAATTGCACCACTAGCACCTATGACATTTATATTTTCTCCAAAATATTTAAAATCAAAATACACATAAAAAACACTTAAAAGTGAACATAACAACCCGCCAATAAAATAAATAAAAATAAAACGCAAAGCACCCAAATAAGTTTCTAATATACGCCCAAATTGAAATAAAACTATCATATTTAATATAAGATGAGTTAAATTTCCATGTAAAAACATTGAACTTAAAAGTTGCCAATAAGCTCCATTAAAAAATAAAATATTCAAACCAAGGATATTGCAATAATCATAAGAAATCAAAAAATAACATAAAACATTTAAAAAAATTAAAAAAATTGTAAGCAAAGTATTAAACCTTTATTTTTTATAATATTGTCTTAAAATTCACATAAAATTCACATAAAATTCTTTACAATTTTACTAAAAAATAATTAGGAAAAATATTGAAAATTAAATTTTTAAGTATTATTACTATTTTAAGTTTATCTTTAAACGCTGATATAATAATTTCTGCTGATAATTTGCCAAGTGTTTCTAAAGAATTTTTACAACATAATTTCAAAGCACCTATAGGGATCGTGCAAAAAGACAAAAATTCCTATGAAGTCTATCTTAGCGATGGGACAGAACTTGAATTTGACATAGATGGAGCTTGGAAAGAAATTGAAAATAAAGCCTTTCCTTTTGAACTAGATTTTTTACCTCAAAATTTAGCTAATATCATTAAAAACGAATTTCCAAATACAAAAGCTAGAGAAATCGAAAGAAAAATCAACCATTACAAGATTAAATTTGATAACGATGTAAAAATTCTTATAGATTTTAATGGAACTATCTTGCACAAAGAAATTGATGATTAAAATATAATCAAATCTGCATTATATTTTTAACATCAACATGTTCTATCTTTTCTTTTTCAAGCAAAAGCTCTGATAATTTTAAAATTTTATCCTTCATAGAATTTAAAAATTCATCCATTTCTTTTTTTTGTTCATTTAAATTTGACTCTTCTAACATATCAAAACTCAACATATAATCAAGCAATTCTTTAATCTTTAAAAAATCATCTTGCGAGTTGGTATAACTTTCATTGTAAATTAATTTCATAGCTCTAGAACCAGCCAAATAAACTTTTATACGATTGATAAGCTCTGATTTTGATCTTATATTATGCTCATATTCTTTAAAACAATCTTCAATGAGAGTTATTTTATCAAATCCTATGTCAAAATAATATGCACTCAAAGCTTTTGCAGCTTGATAAGTGGCTTGAATTTTTTTCTCTTCATCATTAAAACTTAAAATCTTTTTCTTGCCTAAAAGAACTTTATTTAATACAGCATAAAAATCACTTTCCTCAACTAAAGCACTATTTCTTCTTAAAGCATTAATTGCCGCTTCATTGACCAAAGTTTCAAGTCCTGCTCCACTAAAACCTACGCTTGCTTTGGCGATTTTATTTAAATTGATATTATTATTTTTATCCTTCATATAAATTTCTAAAATTTTAAGTCTATCCTTAAAATCAGGTAAAGATAAAAAAATTCTCCTATCAAAACGCCCTGAACGCAATAAAGCAGAATCCATAAGTTCGATTTTATTTGTTGCAGCTATAACTATAACCCCGCTATTGTCCTCAAAACCATCCATTTGGGTTAAAAGTTGATTTAAAGTACTATCTCTTTCAACATTTGACATTTCTCCCCTTGCTTTACCTACAGCATCTATTTCATCGATAAAAACTATACTAGGAGCCATCATTTTAGCTTTTGAAAAAAGCTCTCTAACTCTTTTTGCACCCATACCTACATAAATTTCAACAAAACTTGAACCACTTTGATAAAAAAATGGCACCCCTGCTTCTCCTGCAACTGCTTTTGCTATCAATGTTTTTCCTACACCTGGTGGGCCTACCATTAAAACACCTTTTGGCATTTTTACACCAAATTCTTTATATTTTTTAGGATTTTGTAAAAAATCTACAAGTTCGCTTAGTTCCATTTTAACTTCATCAACACCTGCTACATCATTAAAAGTAATATCTGAAATCACAGGTTTTATATGAGAACTTTCTAAATTAATATTTGAATTTTGAGCTTGAATGTGATTCTTATTTGATATAGGATATTTAGCCAATTCTTTTTTACGGGCAAAATAACCAAAACTTATAAAAAGTGCGATAATAAAAACAAGTAAAATAAAAAACACCCAAAGCGTGTTATCTTTTTTAACCTCTATAGGAACTTTTGCTAAAAGTGTTTTTATATCTATGCCATCTTTTATAATTACGTAATTTTCACCTTCTGCCTTAAGCCAAATTTCGTCTTTATCAATCACAGCTTTTTGGATTAAATTTTGGCTTAATAGACTTTGATAAAGATTTTCATCTATATATTTAGGTTCATTTTTAAAATATAAAATTCCCAAAAGCATACATAAAACCATAAAAGATGCTAAAATTATCTTTTTATTTTTCATTATCTAGCCTTTTAAAATTGCAAAGTTAGACTTTTCTTGCACTTCATATTCAGATATAACAATCCATTCTTTAGCTATATCTTTATCACTTTTAATTTTGATCTTGTTAAAAAACTGATCATAACCCTCAAAAAAACCATCTTTTTGATTTTCTATCAAAACTTCAAGTGAAACTTGATTTTTTTTCCTAAATTCATAATTATTTTTTTCTACTATGGATTTTAAAGTGTTTAGCCTTTCTTTAGCTAAAGTTCCATTTATCACATCCTTCATGGTAGCAGAATGCGTGTTGTTTCTAGGACTAAAAATAAAAGCATGAATATGAGTGAGTGGAAATTCTTTAAATTTTTTCAAAGCTTCTTGCCATAGCTCTTCACTCTCACCTGGATGAGCTACTATAAAATCCGTCCCTAAAGCATATCCTTTGCTTGCTATAGTATTAAAAAGCTTTAAATCATTATCCGTATGCGATCTTCTTCGCATTATACGAAGCATTTTTTCACTTGTATGCTGCAATGCAATATGTAAATGCCTTTCAAGCCAAGTTTCATCTAAAATTTCTAAAAAACTCTCATCAATTTGTGCGGGTTCTAAACTACCTAACCTTATGCGTTTTATACCTGAAATTTGTCCCATTTTTTGCAAAAGCTTGCCTAAACTTGTGCCATTTTTAAGCCCATATGAACCTATATTAGTCCCTGTTAAAACAATTTCACTATAGCCATTAGCCCCCAAAATTTCAACCTGTTTCAAAAGAGCTTTTTCATCCACACTTCTTGATTTTCCCCGCACGCTAGGAATAATACAATAAGAACAAGCAAAATCACAACCTTCTTGAATTTTCACAAAAGCTTTGGTATGATTTTCATATTCGCAAACTATATCTTTATCAATAAAATTTAAATTTCCAAGTTCATAAAAACTTGTCTTTGCTCCTAAAAATTCATTGATTTTATCTTTATTTGACGCTCCAAGCACTCCAAAAACTTGCTTTTTATCTAAAAGCTCCTTACCTTTGCTTACAGCACCACAACCTGTAAGTATAACTTTAATGCCTTTTTTTTGCATGGTATTTACATAAGACTTTATCCCGCTATCAGCTCCATTTGTAACCGTGCAAGAATTTACAACGATAATTTGTGCTTTATTCTCATCATTTATAATCTCATAATCTTTTACATAACTTTTTAAAAGCTCTGTATCATAAATATTTGTGCGACACCCAAAGGTTTTAAAAAAAACTTTTTCTTTCAATCTTTATTCCTTGTATGAAAATGCATATTTTCATGATGTTGTTCAAAATGATTTTGATTTAAATTTCCCAAATATAAATTTTGCGATGGATAAGCAATTTTTATATCTTTATGCTTATTAAATTCTTTTATAATCTCTTTGCTAATCGTACTTCTTAATACCAAAGCCGCATAAGCATTAGTCATATACCATGCAGAAATTCGCATTCCCCAATGTTCAAAAAACATAAAAAACCTTGGCTCCACTTTAGGATTTTTAATACTATATTCATGTTGCAAACGAGCTATATTTTTTCTAGCAAGCTCAGTATAACCTTTGGCATGGCGTGTAACAATATTTTCCACAATTTCTTGCGCCTTATCAAGATTACTATCAAAAGTAACACTTATATCAATGCCATCAAGCACGGTTTTCATACCATGATGAGTATAATTAGCAAGCAAATTTGTAAAAACATAGTTGTTAGGAATAAATATAATACGCCCACTACGACGATTTTTGCTATAAGTTTCAAGCGTAAGCTCTTCATAAAGAGTAATGCGTAAAAAAGAAATATCTATAATATCTCCAATATAGGTAGTATCATTTTGAAAAACTTTTACACGATCCCCTACTCTAAAACTTCCACCAAAAATAATCACACACCATCCAAGCATAGACATAAACATATCTTTCATAGCAATAGCTAAGCCTGCAGAAGCAAAACCAAGTATAGTTACAAGATAAGTAATATTTTCTATATAAGCAAAGAGCAAAATAAGAAAAATAATATTTATATTAATAAAATTAATAATCTTCGTAGCGGTATAATATCTTTCACTATCTTTAATATATTTTTTAGCAATAAATTTCAACATAAAAGCTATAGCTATAACAACAACAATAGCAACAAGTATATTTACAGCCCTTAAGCTTTGAACTTTAATCTCAGCACTTACTCGAGAAAGCTCTTCATCAATTTTTTTCTCATAAACAGAATAAGAAACACTAGCAAAATTTAAAGCTTGCTCAAATTCTTCTAATTTTTTATCCGAAGCCTTTAAAGCTTCTATATTCTCAACACTTGGTTTAAGCTCAACTAATTCCTTAAGTTCTGAGTTTTTTTCTCTAATTTTATCTACTAAATTTTTAAAATCATTAAATTTAAATATATACTCTTCCTTTTCTCCTTTTAATTTCTTAATATGAGAAAAAGCTCCTATAATAGCCAAAGGATTAGTAAGTTTAGATAAAGTTTCTATATTATCAGGAGCACTAAGACTTTGTGCAAAATTTAAATCTTTATATTCTTTAAGCAAGCTCAATTGCTCTTCTAAATTTGCTATCTTGCGTTTAAGTTCTTCTTGTTGGTGAATATCGGAAGTCTTTTTTAAATTAAGATTTAAAATGATTAATTCATCATTTATATCTTGATATTTTATAAAATTTTCATAACGTATATTCCAAATACTAGCACTGATTACAGTATTTAAAGTATTAATTTTCTCATTTATATTATTAATAATAGTCCGATTTACATCTCCAAAAGCAAAAACAACAAAAAAGGTTAAAATAATAATTTTTTTCATTGAAATTCTCTTAAAGTTGCAATTATATCTTCTTTAGAAATATCGCTTTTTATCAAACCCTTACCCAAAGGATTAGCAAGAACAAAATTGATTTTTTTATTAGAGCTTTTTTTATCCATGAAAAAAGCTTCATAAAATTCATCTACATTATTGATTTTATATGATATTGGCAAACTGAATTTAAGTAAAATATCTTTTATTCTTTGACTTTGCATTTTATCCAAAAACCCTAAATTTAAAGCTAATTGATTTGCCATAACCATACCTATAGCTACTGCTTCTCCGTGTAAATAAAACTTATAATCTGTAAAATTTTCTATAACATGAGCAAAAGTATGTCCATAATTTAAAAGCATTCTAAGCCCTGATTCTTTTTCATCTTGTTCAACAACCCTTGATTTAAGTTCTATGCTTCTTGCTATAATTTGAGTAAAAATTTCATTCTCGCAAGTAGCATTTAAGAAACTTTTTTCATCAATTTTTTCTATAAAATCAAGTATACTATCATCAAACATTGTCGCCATTTTAATAAATTCAGCCATACCTGCAGCAAGTTCCCTAGAACTCAAAGTCTTTAAAAAAGAACTCTCACAATATACAGCTTTAGGTTGATAAAAAGTGCCAATAAGATTTTTACCAAAATTATTATTAACACCTGTTTTTCCACCTACTGCTGCATCAACGCAAGCTAAAAGTGTAGTAGGAATATTTATAAAATCAATACCTCTTTGATAAATACTAGCAGCAAATCCGCCCATATCACTAATCACGCCACCACCAAAACTTATAAGCACGCTTTTTCTATCCAATTTAGAATTAAACATTTGGTTTAAAATTTCTTCTATGGTGCTTAAATTTTTATATTCTTCACCATCTTTTACAGTAGCAATAAAAATTTCTTTTGCCTTAATTTTAGAAAGTAATGTTTTCAAATGAAGACCTGAAATCTTAGGATTTGAAAGTATAAAAACCTTACTATCAAATTTTAATTCTTCAAGTTCATCAATATAAACCTTATAAGCATTTTCTTTTAACTTAACTTCTACTTGCATTGAACTACTCTTTTTGCGTTTATTCTATCACATTTAATTAATTATTTATTCTACTGGTATGAAAAGTTGGTAATTTTGTCTCATTTTATAATAATGCCTATTTAAATTTGTACTTAAATTTCTGCCAAAATCTCTATTTAGTAATTCTTTTTGAAAACTCACAAATTGTAACAAATCTTCGCGATATTGCAAATTTAAAAGAGGGTTTTCATCATTTTTATTAATAATTTGTATATTTTTATCATAAAGCTTAGATAAACTTCTAAAATACTCCTCCATATCTGTAGTATTTTGAGAATTTGGATTATAATAATATAAAATAACTCCAAAATCAAGCTGTTTACTTAAATCAGCAATGACATTTGCATTATTTTCAAGTTCACTCTCATCGGCACTTAAAATAATTGCTTCTTTAAGCTCATCAAAAGAAGCTTCACCCACCTTCATAATAGGAATTTTTAAATCAAAAAAAGCTTGTTTTTCTTTCTCAAAATTTTTTATATCGGTTACAACTAATCCTATATCATTATTTTGCAACCATGTGGAAATTTGTTTAAAATCCGTGTTGAAATAATCAAAAAAAACACCTTCTTTATTCTCAGAAAGTTTTTTTAATTTTTCATACATTACCCCTAATTTAGGATTGATAACATGTATAAAAAATCTTTTTGCATTGCTTTTTTGAGTTAATTTTAAAGTAGTATCAAGCACTCTTTCTTGCATATTTTGATTCATATTTTTCATATCAATTAAAGCAAAAACATTACTTCCAAAAGGCATAGGAAATTGCCCTGCTTTGCCTCTTATATTATGAAAAATACTTTGTAAAACAACAGGATCTCCAACGATCAAAATGCTATCATTTGGCTCTAAAACAAAAGATGGTTTTACAAAATAAATCTTAGAATTTCTATAAATAAGGACTATGCGCCACCTTTTTTGTTGTATTGAACTTATGTGCCTATAAGCAAAAATAGACCCTGCTGGAATTTTTACTTCCATAATCTCTCCAACCCCAAGCCCTATATACTGAGCTGTTAAAGCAATATCTGGTAAAAAATCCATAAATCTACGGCTTAAAGTCATTCTAGCATCAGCTAAATTTGCATGAGTATCATTAACACTTAACCCCCAAAAATCCATTATTTCTATTTCTAAATTTGGATTTAAAGAACGCAAAGCCTCATAACTTTTTTTAGTTTCAAATTCATCTTGCATATAAATAAAAGCCTGTTTAAAATCTTTACTCATAATATTTTCAAGACGCGCTGTGCTTGTAGGATCAAAATAATGCAAGTCAATATACTCACTAGAAATATTTAAGTTATTTTTTTCACTATTTTGACACACTACTGTAAAAAAGTAACCTAAGCCTTTTTCAAAACAAAGCCTTTCTAAGAAATGCTTTGCTAAAATACCGTCTATTATAATTAAAATATTATTCATTTTAAACTCCAAAAAGGAAATTATAACAAATGGAATTTAAATTAAAGCATAAAGATGGAATGGCAAGGGTTTGTGAAATCACTACCGCACACAGCACTTTTTTAACCCCTGTTTTTATGCCTGTTGGCACAGTAGGAGCGGTTAAAAGTCTTGATGCTAATGATATAAAAAACGAGCTTGATGCAAAAATTATTTTAGCAAATACCTACCACATGTACTTGCGTCCAACTTCCAAAGTGGTAAAAGATTTTGGAGGTTTGCATGGTTTTACGAAATTTGATAGAAGTTTTTTAACCGATAGTGGTGGTTTTCAAGCTTTTTCTTTAAGTAAAAATTCCAAACATTTTAATGAAGGCATAGAATTTAAAAGTCACATCGATGGGAGTCGTCATCTTTTTACTCCAAAAAGTGTTTTAGATACTCAATATGATTTTAACTCTGATATTATGATGATTTTAGATGATTTAGTAGCTCTACCCGCAACCAAAGAAAGGGTTAAAATTTCTGTTGATCGTACTATATTTTGGGCAAAAGAGGCTATTGCTTATCATAAAAGTATGCAAAATAAAGGTATAGGTATAGGGCAAAATATTTTTGGTATTATCCAAGGTGGTACAAATTATGAAGAAAGAAAGCGTTGTGCTTTAAGTTTAAACGAAATGCCATTTGATGGTTTAGCTATAGGTGGGCTTAGCGTGGGCGAAGAAAACGCCTTGATGTATGAAACAGTACAAAACTTAAACCCTTATCTAGATGAAAATCGTCCAAGATATTTAATGGGTGTAGGAACGCCTGAAGATTTGGTGGAAAATGTTGAGCGAGGAGTAGATATGTTTGACTGTGTGATGCCAACTAGAAATGCAAGAAATGGAACATTTTTCACAAGTTTTGGAAAATTTAATATCAAAAAAGCAGAATTTATCAACGATCATGAAGCCATAGATCCTACTTGCTCATGTTATACTTGTCGTAATTTTTCAAGGGGTTATTTAAACCATCTTTTTAAAGCTAAAGAACTTACTTTTTTTCGTTTGGCAAGTTTACACAATCTACATTATTATCTTGAACTTGCAAGAAAGATGCGTGAGGCAATTTTAAACAATTCTTTTACGCAATTTAAAAGAAATTTTTATCACTTAAGAGGCAAATAAAATGCTAGAGCTACACGAAAATCTAAAAAAAATCCTGCAAGCAAAGAATTTAGAAACTTTCTATAGCGAAATTTATGGACAAAAAATTTTTGTTTACGTGGGATTAAATTTGGAAACTTGGCTTTTTAACGATGAAAAAATTTATAAACTTCAAAATGAAGAATTTAAGCTTTCTAGCATAGAAGAATTTTCAAATTTTATTAAATCCATTTTAGAAGATTTTAAAGTACAAAATACTCATTTTCAAAACCTTTTAGAACACAAAGAAGGTATTATCTTAAAAGGTGGTTTTGTTAAAAATTTTTACAAAAAATCCTTTGTGTTAAGACAAAAAATCAACAAAAATCTAAAGCAAATTAATCTTCTAAGCGAAGCTTTCAATCTTTTGCTTAGTGAACAAGCACAATACAAAAAACATTTAAAAATTTTAAATTTATCCATCAGCATCTTAAGTAAAAACACCAAAGAACATCTAACAAGAGTTGATACTCTTTATACATTAACAAGTGCAATTAAAAATGAAAAAATGAATAAAAGTATTTATCTTTTAAGTATACTTTCTTCTATTTTCTTACCTTTAAATTTGATCGTAGGATTTTTTGGAATGAATACTAATAATCTTTTTTTTAAAGATAGCCCTTATGGTACACTTTATATTTTTTCTTTGATTTGCTGTATTTTGATTGTGGGTTTTATATTTTATCATTCAAAAAAGACTAAAGAATTTGATTTAGATGAAGGTAAAAAAGCTAAAAAACAAACAAAATAAGCAAAATTTTGCTTATTTTAAGAATATTTATATATAATTTTAACTTATTTTTGCGCTCATAGCTCAGCTGGATAGAGCATTTGATTGCGGTTCAAAAGGCCAGAGGTTCGAATCCTCTTGAGCGCACCATATTATTTATCTTCTTTAATTTTTCTTTTAGCTAATCCCATATGCTCGTAAGCATCAATTTCTTTTTTGTAAGATCCAGAAATTTTCTTAAGTTCTTTATTTAAGTAACTGACTGTTTGTGCACTTGCATTAATATTTGCAGCCAAAGCAGAAACAAATTCTAGTTTCTTTTTTGTTGCTTCATCTAATTCTTTAGAAGTTTTTGAACCAAGTTTATGTGTCTGCACATAAAGTTTGGCAAGTTCTTTTAATTCAACATCTGTTAGCTTAACATCGGAAGCAGCAATTATCATTTTATCTAAGTCTGTATCAAATTTTTTAGTCTTTTCAGCTACATGCTGCTTTTGGCTAGTTTTTTGCTTTTTAACTGTTTTTTTGCCATCACTTGTAATAAGATAAGCAATTATGCCTAAAAACAATAAAAGCGCTAAAGCAGCACAAAAAATAACCAAAAAAATATGGCTCATTTAAAGTTTGCCCACAAAATTTCGATTCCTTCTTGCAAAAAGAGCTAAAACCACCATCAACGCAAATCCCCAATAAACATAATTAGGAATTTGAGCCGCTTCGCCTGCAGCGTAAGAATGAAGTCCTGTTAAAAAGTAATTTACTCCAAAATAAGTCATAATAATAACCCAATAAGCAAACATACTCCATAAAGCAAACACAAATTGATTACAATATTTTGGAATCATTCTAAGATGCAAAATTGCTGCATAAACCAAAATGCTAACCAAAGCCCAAGTTTCCTTAGAATCCCAACTCCAATATCTCCCCCAACTTTCATTTGCCCAAATTGCACCTAAAAAATTTCCTACAGTAAGCAAACAAAGTCCAAAAATCATTGCCATTTCATTAATTCTTGTAGCCTCTGTAATATTTCTCAAAATATTAAGATTATATTTTCCATCTTTCTTAAGAAAACACATTAAGAACAGTGTAAAGATACCAAGTAAGGCACAAAGTCCTAAAAATCCATAACTAGCAGTAATAACAGATACATGAATACTAAGCCAATAAGAATTGAGCACAGGAACAAGATTTGTAATTTGCGGATTCATTTCGCTTAAATGTGCAACCATTAATACAACACCGGATAAAATAGAAGTTAATGACAAGGCTATAGGACTTTTTCTAGAGAAAAATATACCCGACAAAGACAATGCCCAAGCTATATACACCATACTTTCATAGCCATTACTCCATGGAGCATGACCTGATAAATAAGCACGAAGTCCAAGACCTAATGTATGAATTACAAAAGCTAAAACATTTAAAACATATACCACTTTAAATATAAAAGAGATTTTTAAATTCGGTATGACCATTTTAGAAAAAACAAGAATCAAAAGTAAAAAACCCGCAATTAAATATACAGGAGCGAGTTTAACGAAAATTTCAGCCTTATTAGAAAAAATTTCCATTTCAACCTTGGTTTTACTAGGCATGACTTTATATCCTATTTTTTCTTGATATTCTTTGATAAATTTCAAGCCTTCATCAGCTCTAGTCCAATTGCCATCTTTAAAAGCATTTTCCACGGCACTAAAATAATTCTGTATTAAAGCCCAAACAATATGCCCTTCATCCCCCTTAAGAGTAGTTACAGCAGAAAAAGGTGCAAGCCAAACATTATTTGGATTATTTTGAACAGGAATAAATTTAAATAATTCACCACTAAAAACTAAATTTACAACATTAGCTCTTTCATCTAGTTTTATAATTTCCTTATCAAAAACTCCTCTTGCATTTGGGTTTTTACGATTTGCATTTTCAACATATTTTTGAAGTTTATAGCGATTATTCTCATCAAAGAAATCTTTATAAGAAATATATTTAGCGCTAGGAATTTCTAAAATATTTGCAATAGCATCACGAACTGCTTGATTTTGTGGCATTAAAATAAAAGGTTCCATTTGCCATTTATTTACATCAACAAGCATGGAAAGCATAACAGCGTTAGAATTTTGACCCTTATAGCTATCGCTTTGATGAATTTTTTCTAAAATTTCTCTTGATAGCGTATCAAAAGGCACCATTCTTCCATCTGCTGATTTTTGAACTATTAAAGTAGCAAGAGCTTTAGCATGATTAGTATTTACCACAGGTAAGGTTGAATTTAAATCTTGAGCAAAAGTCTTTTCAGAACCAAAAGATAGCAATAAAATAAAAATAATCACACTTGTATGTTTTAAAGTGTCTTTATTGATTAATCTTGCCAAAGTTCTAAATCTAGAATGAGGATTTAAAAAATTCATAAACATTCCAAGACAAAGCAAAAAATAACCTATATAAGTTGGTATTTTGCCTGGATCTTTATTTACAGATAAAACAGTCCCTTTTTCATCTTGATCATAAGAACTTTGATAAAATCTATAGCCATCATAATCTAAAACATTATTCATAAAAATTCTATAATCAAAATTTTCATTATTATTTTTTACAGTAATTTCACTTGCATAAGAAGCTGGAGACATAGAACCTGGATAACGATCTAATACAAAATCTCTTAAATAAATATCAAAAGGCAATTGTTCATAAGAAAGTGCCCAAGAAATAAAGAATTTTTGACCTGCAAGTTCTATCATAATAGGTTTATTATATTCAAAAATATAAAATTCTTTACTTTCATTTTTATAGCTTAATTCTAATTTTAAAGCATTAGAGCCAGTTAATTCTAAGTTTTTATTCTCATTGCTTAAAGCAAAATCTTTAAAATGTAATAATAAAGAATTTTTCCAATTTTGAGGCTCGCCAAAAGTAGAAATCAACATAGTTCTACCCACTTCTAACCAAGCAGATTTAAACCATAACCAAAAACTTTCATCTTGAGGTCTATTGGAGCCTTCTAAAGCTTCTTGCGCATGCAAAGAAGCAGCTTTAACTACAAAACTAATATCATTAATTTCATAAAGCCTTCTTTCCTTAGCATTTGCCTTTTCTCCAATTTTAAGGTCTAAATTTTGTCCATCTAACATACTTAAAAAATGTAAGTTTTCACTTGAACTTAAAGTTAAATTTTCATCAATTTTTACAAAAGGTGCTTTAACATTATCATTCATAAAAGCAAAGTTAACCCCTTCTATATTCTTAACTTCACCTTTTTCAAATTTAACATCAACACCTTGAGATCCTTTTTGAGAAAGCATCAAAACCAATAAAGGATCAGAATTATTATTTTCTTTATAAGTATAATGAGCATTTAAAATTAAATCTTTATATTTTAATACAGCTTGATCATCACCTAAATTAAGTTTTAGTTTAAAAGAATTAGCAAAAGGCAAATTTCCTATATAACGATCATTAACCGCACTATAGCGTTCTCCATCTTTTATAGCAGCAATACGCAAAGAAGTCTTAGAACTTTCTATAAGTGAATTTTGAGTATGCTCTCTAATAGGTAAAATACCTTCAAAACCAGCATATCTTGTCATTGCAGAACCCACTAAAATAAATAAAAAAGAAATATGAAAAATCATTAAAGGCAATTTTTTAAGCCCAAACATTTTATAACGAAACATCCCGCATAGTAAATTAATACCAAGTAAAAGTTGTATATATTCAAACCAAAAAGTATCATAAACCATTGCCCAAGCCGTAGGAGTTCCATAAGCACTTTCAATAAAAGTTGCCAAAGCACAAAAAAGCGCGAAAAGCAAAAACAATACAACCGAAACTCTTAAATCCCCTATGCTTTTTATTATATTTTTCATTCTTTTTCCTTTAAATTTTAAAGCCCTAAATATTTCTTTCTAATCTCATCATCACCTATTAAATTTTTAGCCTCGTTTTCCATTACAATGCGACCATTTTCCAAAACATAAGCATAATCACTTATTTTTAATGCAGAATAAGCATTTTGCTCTACCAAAAGAATAGTTATACCCTCTTCTTTTAAACGCACAATAATATCAAAAACTTCGCCCACAATCTTTGGAGCAAGTCCCAAAGAAGGCTCATCCAACATCAAAAGTTTTGGTTCGCTCATTAAAGCCCTTGAAATCGCAAGCATTTGCGCTTCCCCTCCACTCAATGTTCCAGCTAAAGCATGCTTTTTGCTTGCAAGTCTTGGAAAAAGTTTATACATTTGCTCTCTTAAATGCTCATAATTTTCAGCATTATTAAAAGCACCTATTTTTAAATTTTCCTCTACGCTTAAATTGATAAAAACACGCCTTCCTTCAGGAACTAAAGCTATACCTTTTTGAACTAAAGTATGAGTTAAATGTCTTTTAGTATCATAACCTAAGAAATTAACCTCACCAGTTCTTTTAACTGAATTTAAAAGCGCATTTAAAGTTGAAGTTTTACCTGCTCCATTTGAACCTATAAGAGAAACAATATGACCTGTTTCCACTTTAAAATCAATCCCTTTAACAGCTTCAATTAATCCATAATAAACATGCAAATCTTTAACTATTAGCATCAAAATCCCCTAAATACGCAGCAATTACTTCTTTATGATTTACAGCATCGCAAAGTTTACCTTCAAAAATTGTTTTTCCATAATCAAGCACCAATACGCGATCACACAATTTATTTACAAATTTCATATCATGCTCTATAAGTAAAACGCTAATTTTATAATCTTTTCGTAATTTAAAAATGAGCTCAGCAAGTTCATCGCTCTCAGAGCTATTCATCCCAGCGGCTGGCTCATCAAGCAATAATAATCTTGGCCGAGTAGCCATTGCTCTTGCAATCTCAACTTTTCTTTGTTGTCCATAACTTAAGCTAGTAGCCTTTTCATGAGCAAATTCTGCAATACCAAGTTCTTCTAATATTGCATAAGCCTTCTCTTTAAATACTTGTTCTATTTTTCCAAAACGTCCTAAATGCAAAAAGGCTTCAAAAATATTATATTTCATTTGTTTATTAAAACCAATAAGAACATTTTCAAGCACATTCATACTTGAAAAAAGTCTAATATTTTGAAATGTTCTAGCTATTCCTAAATGCACAATTTTATGAGGTTTTAAGTGATCAATTCTTTCTCCTAGAAATTCAACCGAACCTGAACTAGGTTTATAGTTACCTGTTATAATATTAAAAAGAGTTGTTTTACCAGCCCCGTTAGGTCCAATTAAAGCAAAAATTTCACCCTCATTGATTTTAAAAGAAGTTTCATTGATAGCCCTAACACTACCAAAACTTTTTGAAATTTGTTTTAGTTCCAAAATCATTTTTTACTCCTTTTAAAACGCTTTTTAATCCCTCTAATCACATCACTCAACTCGTAATAACCCATTATGCCTTTTCTTGCAAAAAGCATTACTAAAATCAGAACAATAGAAAAAACAACCATTCTAAGTCCTGGCGTTGATTGGATATCAATATTTAAAGAATCTATTTTTATATTTAACTCATCTAAAAATCTAAGCCACTCACTTCCACCAATAACCAATATCGCACCTATAATAGCACCTGTAGTAGAACCAAGTCCACCCAAAACAATAATAATCAAAAGCTGAAAAGTAAGTAAAAAATCAAATTGAGTTGGAGATACAGTAGTCAACAGACAAGCTAAAAGTCCTCCACCTACACCTTCTAAAAATGCTGAAGTGCTAAAAGCTAAAGTTTTTATCCAAAAAGTATTTATTCCCATAGCACTTGCAGCATCTTCATCATCTCTTATAGCCTTCATTGCACGACCATATTTAGAATAAACTATATTTAAAATTAAAATAACCGCTACAATAGCAATACCGCCTGTCCAATAGATCGTGGAAAATTGTGGAATATCTACCAGTCCTCTTGAGCCATTAGTAATAGAAGGAAAATTAATAGCAGCTATTTTAATAATTATTCCAAAGCCTAAAGTTACAATAGCTAAATAATCCCCTCTCACGCGAAATACAGCAAAAGCTAAAATCAGGGCAAGCAAAGATGAACAAATTCCAGCTACGATTAAAGCTAGAATAAAGGAATTTGATTGGATAGCTAAAATAAAAGAACTAGGACCATCTAAAAAAAACTGATCATTTTTTGCATCAGCACTTAAAAGAACTAAAGCAGCCGCATAAGCTCCAATCGCAACAAATCCATTGGGTTCTAGTGAAAATTGTCCAGTTACACCATTAATAAGGTTGTAACTCACAGCCAAAATAATAAAAATAGCAATTTGATTAACAATGTTTAATCCATAGTCCCCAAAAATATAAGGAGAAGTGAAAATAAAAATAATTGAAGCAATCAAAAAGATTAAATGCGAAACCTTAATTTTAACCATCATTAAAACCTACTCTTTTCAAAATTTATACCTAAAATTCCCGTAGGTCTAAATAACAATATAAACACCAAAAAAATAAAAGCAAATGCATCTTTAAAGCCTGATAAATCTGGAAAAAAAGCCACAACAACAACTTCAGTAAATCCTATAATAAGTCCACCTAAAACTGCACCTACTACAGAACCTATACCTCCTAAAACTGCAGCAGCAAAAGCTTTCAAACCTATTAAAGTTCCCATAGTAGGTTCGACAGAGTAATAATTTGCGGCCCAAAAAACACCCCCAACTGCTGCCAAAGCTGAACCTAGGGCAAAAACTATAGCAATAATACGATTTGCATCTATACCCATTAAATTTACTGTTTGTATATCAAATGCCAAAGCACGAATAGCTATACCATATTTGCTTTTATACAAAATCCATAACACTGCTATTAAAATAACAAATGTAAGAGCAGGAACCATTAAAGAACCATAAGTTGTTATCACTCCACCAAAATTAACACTTTCCTCAAAATAACTTGGCGGTGTAAAAGTTCTAGGTGTTGAAGTAAAAAGCATATTAAAAAGATTTTGCAAGAAAAAACTAATACCAATTGCTGTAATCAACAATGAAATTCTAGGAGCCTGTCTTAAAGGTTTATAAGCAATTCTATCTGTAGCTATTCCAACACAGGCAGCAAAAATCATTGCTAAAGACAAAGCTCCTAGAAAAGGAACATTTAGATTAGTCATGCAAAAAAGAGCTGCATAAGCACCAACCATCATAATATCGCCGTGAGCAAAATTAATAAGTCTTAACACGCCATAAACCATAGTATAGCCAACAGCAATAAGAGCATACATACTACCCAAACTAAGCCCATTAACAAGTTGTTGTAAAAATAAAGTAGAATCCATAATTTTTCTATTTTTCCTTTAAGGATTGATAATATCTTTATAATTTTGCTTTTGATTTTTAATTTCTTTAACCACTACAGAACGAGTTGCATTTCCTGTTTGATCAATACTGATAACACCAGAAACACCTTGATAATTTTTAGTTTGGTGAATTTTTTCATTGACACACTTACTAGTAAGATTTTCAACGCAAGCATTCATAGCATTTAGCATTACAAAATACGCATCAGCACCCATAGCCGAAAAATTTGGAACTTCTTTTGTTCCTTTAGCTTTTTCATAAACACTAATAAATTCTTTGCTTAATTTTGTAGTTGGATTATTAGCATCAAAACTATCTGTGAAAATATAACCCTCGCTTGCATCTCCAGCTAAACTAATAAAAGTTTGATCAGCAACTCCATCTGCAGAGCCCATAGGAATATTTAAACCTGCGAGTTTTGATTGTCTTGCAAATAAAGAAGCTTCACTATAATAAAGCGGTAAAAAAATAAATTCTGGATTTAAACTTTTAACTTGAGCTACAATAGCTCTAAAATCTTTATCACCTGAATTAACTCTTAAAATTCTAAGAATTTGACCACCATTAGACTTGTACTGTTTTTCAAAAGCTTTTGCTAAACCTAAAGAATAGTCAGTGCTTTGATCTACCACAATAACAGCACTTTTGTAATTAAGTTTTGAAAAAACATATTTTGCTAAAGATGAACCTTGAAAACTATCCATAAAACATACTCGAGAAGAATATATTTTTTTATCAAGCAATCTATCGCCAGTTGCAGCAGGAGCGATCAATGGAATTTTATTATCTTCTGCTACGCGCATAACTTGCAATGTATTAGCAGTAACCATTTCCCCTATAAGACCTATAACTTTAT
This sequence comes from Campylobacter sp. BCW_6460, assembly GCF_001762705.1. Taxonomy (NCBI): domain Bacteria; kingdom Pseudomonadati; phylum Campylobacterota; class Epsilonproteobacteria; order Campylobacterales; family Campylobacteraceae; genus Campylobacter; species Campylobacter sp. BCW_6460. The sequence continues at coordinate 67,927 of NZ_MJXI01000002.1, forward strand.
CTTGAGAAATTAAACGATTTGCTCCACTCGAAGATTCTAATTTATCACCCTTAGTATCAATAATAGCAAGAGAAACCTTATCTCCATTACTTAAAGTTGATTGCATTGAATTTGCAAGTTTAATCCCTTCTAGTGCACTTTGTCCATATGCTGCAGTAGCTCCGCTAAGTGGTAAAACAACTCCTATTTTGACTTCCGCAGCACTTAAACTTAAACCTAGAATACTTGCTAAAATTAAACTTTTTTTCATTCTCTACCTTTATTTTAGTAATTATGGATTTATAATTGTTTTATAATTTTGTTTTTGATTTTGAATTTCTTTAATCACAACAGAACGAATAGCATTACCGCTTTCATCTATGCTAATCACACCACCAACAGCTTGAAAATCTTTAGTTTGATGAATTTTGCTATTAATACATTCACTGCTAAGATTATCAACGCAAGCATTCATAGCATTCAACATTACAAAATACGCATCAGCCCCCATAGCCGAAAATGCTGGAAGTTCTTTTGTTCCTTTAACTTTCTCATAAGCTGCAACAAAATCTTTTCCTAATTGTGTAAATGGATTGTTATAATCAAAACTATCAGTGAAAATTACTCCATTAACAGCACTCCCGCCAAGATCTATAAAAGTTTGATTATTAACACCATCTCCTGCTGCTAAAAGTTTATCAAAACCAATTTGTCTTCCTTGTCTCGCAATTAAAGCAGCTTCAGGATGATAAATAGGCATATAAACAAAATCAGGATTTAAACTCTTAAGTTGAGAAACCACAGCTCTAAAATCTTTATCTCCTGAATTAATAACAAGTTTTTTTATAATTTTCCCACCATTATTCTTAAAAGAATTTTCAAAAGCTCTTGCCAAACCTAAAGAATAAACATTGCTTTGATCTATGATGATAACAGCATTTTTAAGCCCTAAATCCTTAGATACATAAGTAGCAAATTTATCTCCTTGAAAACTGTCTTTAAAACAAACTCTACTTGCATATTTCTTTTTATCTAGCAATTTATCTCCAGATGCCACTGGAGCTATTAGGGGAATTTTTTTCTCTTCTGCTATAGAAATAGCTTGAATAGTATTTGGAGTTGTAGCTTCACCAATAATCCCAAGGACTTTATCTGTTGCTATTAAACGATTAACTCCGTTTGAAGTTTCAAGCTTATCTCCTTTTGTATCTATTGTGATAAGTTTAATAACATCTCCATTTGAAAGTTTTGGTTGTAGCTTATTAGCCAGTTCAATTCCGTTAAAAACATCTTGCCCATAAGCTGCCACAGTTCCAGTTAAAGGTAAAACTACTCCTATATTAATATCCTTAGCATATAAGCAATTTACCATAGTTAAAACACTTAAAGTTAAAGTTAGTTTTTTCATAGCATTCCTTTTAATTATAGTTTTTACATTTTATTTTAGAAATATATTATGTTTTGTTTTTTGCGCAGGTTCTTCTTCAAGAAGGTCTTTTACTTGCAAATCAAGCGCAAAATTTCCACCTTTAATATAAGCAATAATATTATCTATATCCTCGTGGCTTAAATTTCTAGCATAAAAAGCCATTTGAGAAGCTGTTGTAGAACTGCTACTATCAAGAGCATAACCTATCAAAGCTCCTTTAATATCCTCAGGAGACATATCTTTTAAAATTCTAGATCCTATAACACTCTTTTCAGCATTATCTCCATGGCAAGTATTGCATTTATTTTGAAAATACAAAGCCTTCGCTTTTTCCATATCATATTGCTTATTTGCATCAAAGGTATAAGTAAAAAATGATTTCAAGTTAATACCAAAAAGCGCAACAACAAATATTGAACTAATAAACAACCATCGTATAATCATGATTTTCCTTATTTTATTGTAATTTCCGTTTGTGTTTTATTTTGATATCTATGTGTTTTTTTGTTGTATTTTTTTTCTTTTTTAATATCATAGCGATAACGAACAGTCCCTGAAACTTCTATATCTTTAAAGACTTCATCTAACGGAGCTGCAAAAACAAAATGATTTAAAATCATACCAATTAAAAACATTTTTTTCATTTTTATTCTTTAAACACAAAAAACGATTATATCAAAAAAAGATAATCCTTGTTAATGACCACCTTTATGTAAAAAATAAAGTCCTACACAAAGAGCTAAAATCGATCCAGCAAGAAAAGCCATATCCACAGGAGTAGCAAATTTCATCTGTAAAACCCTTTGAAAGAAATTTACCACTAAGACCATAATGATAACTTTTGCAAGCTTGTCTTTTAATTGATCTAAGCTATGCACCTCTAAAACCTTGCTTTGTTTTGTTTGTTTAAATTCTTCTATTTCACTGATAAAAAGCTCATAAACTCCAAAAGAAAAAATAAACAAAACTAAAGCCATAAGATAAAGATCAACAGCTCCTATAATCAAAGCCACCACATCCTCATGCAAATCCACATTAGAACCTGCATCAAAAAAATAATTATAAGTATAAAATATAACTTTTAAAACATCATAACTTGCAATAAAAAACAATACAAAAGCTCCAATTAAACCAAAAATTACGGGTAAAATTGTAACAATACGACTTCTAACAAGTAAAGATTCAAATATTTTCTCTAACATTTTTTTCCTTATTTATTTTTTAATTCTAACCATTTTTGCGCAATACGCACAGCATTTGTTGCAGCACCTACACGAATTTGATCCGCCACACACCAAAGATGGAGTATTTTTTTATCATACATGTCAGCGCGAATTCTTCCTACATAAGTTTCATTAGTATCACTAGTCATTAAAGGCATAGGGTATTTTTTATTTTTAGGATCATCTATGACAACAACACTTGGTGCTTTTTCTAAAATTTCTTTAGCTTTTTTTACATCTATTTCTTTTTCAAAATGCATAGTAATGGCTTCGCTATGACTTCTTAAAACAGGCACTCTTACACAAGTTGCCGAAACTTCTAAATTTTTATGTAAAATTTTTTGAGTTTCATTAATCATTTTAAGTTCTTCTTTAGTGTAATCATTATCCATAAAAACATCAATTTGTGGAATAAGATTAAGTGCCAAAGTATAAGGAAAAGTTTGAGGTTCAAATTCATCAAGTTTAAAAGCAAAAAAACTTTGCATAGCTTCAACCAATTCTTGCATTCCTTCTTTTCCTGCTCCACTTGCAGCCTGATAGGTACTTACATCAACACGCTTTAAATTAAATGCATCATTTAAAGGTTTTAAAACTTGCACCATTTGTATAGTAGAACAATTTGGATTAGCAATAATCCCTGTTTTTTTCCAATCTTTAATATCCTCAGGATTGCATTCAGGAACCACCAAAGGAACATCTTTTTCCATTCTAAAATGACTTGTATTATCAATAACAACAGCACCAGATTCTACTACAAATTTAGCATATTTTTCACTCACACTTCCACCTGCGCTAAAAAAAGCAATATCAATAGGATTTTCTTTAAATACATTTTCGGTAAGTTCTTTGACTTTATAAGCTTTGCCTTTAAATTCTACTTCACTACCTACACTTTTTGCACTTGCTAAAGGTAAAATACTTTCCACTGGGAAATCAAGTTCATCTAAAACATTTAAAAGCTCTTCCCCAACCGCACCAGTAGCACCCACAATGGCTATTTTTTGTTTCTTTGACATTACTTATCCTTTATTTGATATTTTTTAATTTTTTCATTTAAAATTTTTATATCCATACCTAAAATTTGAGAAGCTTGATCCTTGTCATAATCTACACTTAAAAGAACTTCACAAATCAATTCTTTTTCTAAATTCTTTACATCTTTTTTTATACTTCTAGCTTCTAAGAACAAATCTTCACTTGAAATTTCATCATTTTCACTTAAAATACAAGCTCTTTGTACAACGGATATTAATTCTCTAATATTACCAGGAAAATCATATTCAAGTAAAGCATTTTTAGCTTCTTGGCTGAGCTGTTTTTCCTTAAAATCATATTCTTTACAAGTATCTTCTAAAACCTTTTGAGCTATACCTAAAATTTCTTCTTTACGCTCTCTTAAAGGCGGGATATTAATAGGAACAGTGTTTAAACGATAATATAAATCTGAACGAAATTCGCCATTTTTTATTTTTTCATCTAAATTTGCATTAGTTGCACTGATAATTCTTACATCTATTTTGATGCTTTTCGTACTTCCAAGTCGCGTAATTTCTTTTTCTTGCAAAGCTCTTAAAAGTTTGGCTTGAATTTCATAAGGCATTTCGCCAATTTCATCTAAAAACAAAGTACCCTCATTAGCCATTTCAAAAAGCCCTATTTTAGTTGCATTGGCATCGGTAAAAGCACCTTTTTCAAAACCAAAAAGCTCACTTTCAATCAAATTTGCAGGAATGGCTGCCATATTAATAGCAACAAAAGGCTTATTAGAGCGTTTAGAATGAGTGTGAATATAACGAGAAAATACCTCTTTTCCTACTCCACTCTCTCCAAAAAACATTACAGAGGCATCAGTTTTAGCCGCTTTTTGACTTAAATTTAATGTTTTTTCTAAATTAGGAGAAGTTGAAAAAAAATCTTTATTTTCTTCTTTTTTTTCATTTTTTTTGCTTTTTTTATCGGCTGTTTTTTCTCTTATGATTTTAGCACGCTTAATAGCCTCGACTAAAGTATCAACATCAAAAGGCTTGGTTAAAAAATCTTTTACTCCCAAACGAACCGCTTCTATAGCACGACTTAAAGTAGCATTTCCTGTCATAATAATAAAATCATATTTATTTTCACAGGCTTTAACAAATTCTATGCCATCAATTCCTGGCATATTAATATCTGTAATAATCAAATCTGTATTCTCATCTATTTTTTTTAAAGCTTCAGTAGCAGATTTATAAGATTTAATATTAAATTCTTCATACTCTGCTAATGCAATTTCTAAGGATTTGCGCATATTAATATCATCTTCTACTATGACTAAATTCATCCTAAGCCTTTTAAAAAATTTCTGCTATAGTATCCAATTTGCGCTTAATTTTGAATTTACTTTTTTTTAAGATAATAAATTATCGCATTTTGTTCGCCAAATTCCACGGTAAAACGCAAAGGTAAAATTTTAATATAAGTTTCACTTTGAGCACGTAATAAGTCGGTATTAACAATATCCTTAACACTGATTTTAGCTCCTATAAAGCAATCACTTAACTCATCTTTATGAGAATTTAAAAAATTAAATTTAATTGTTTTTAGCATATTATCATCAATTAATCCTAAAGAAGTTCGAGGTAAAACTTTTAAATCTTGATCACTATAAGAAATTTCACATACCCATTGTTCTTCAACATTTTCGCTTTGCGTCATTGCTAAGGATAAATTTTGATTTTGATGAAAGAGAATGAAATTTTTACTAGAAAGCTCTGCCCAAAAAATAAATTCATCTTGGGCAAAAAGCTTAAAGCTAAGAAAAATTAATAAGCAAACAATTCTTTCCACTTGTCTGCATCGATTTTAAGTTCTAAGTTTACTCTATAAAGCCCTTGATTAAAATTCTCATCAATAATACTTGCATTTTTTATCAAACCATTTACTTGCGCAGTAATAGTTGAACTTCTAAGCATTGCATCTTTTACAGTGTCTTTACCATTCACTTTCACACCATAAAGCTTACTTGCAAGCTGTCTGTAAGCATCGGTAATCGCTGCTCTTTTTGCTAAAGCTAGGGCTTGAGCAGTAGAAACTGTATTCATCGGAGCAATCCCTTCACCAACTGCTGTAAAACTAAGTTCCGTTTCACTAGCGTCTGGAGCTAACATTTTTTCTTCTCTGATAATATCACGCACATCATCTTTGTCGACTTTTTGCACGATAACATCTTGAGATGGAGCAGTGCTATTTGCACTTGAATTTTTAGTTGTACTGTTTGCACTTGGTACACAACCAGCGAAAATTCCTGCTATTGCTAGCATAAAATAAATTTTTTTCATTTTTACACCTTCAAAATATTGTAATTAGTAAAATAAAAAGCAATAAGCGTTCCAACTTTAAACTTATTACAAATCTAAACCAAAGTTTTCATCGCTTAACTCATCCTCATCATTTTCCTCTTTAGGACACTTAGCGATGCTAACCACCTCGTCATTTTCCACATTAACAACGATGACGCCACTTGTATTACGCCCTGCTTTTCTAATACTTTGCATATCAACACGTATCATCTTGCCTGAACTTGTAAGAGCCATCAAATCCATAGTTTCATCTACTATAACTACGCTAATAAGATCTTTGGTTTTTTCTGTAAGTTTCATGCAAATTACACCCTTACCACCTCTACTTTGCAATCTATATTCTCCAGCATTGGTGCGTTTTCCTATACCTTTTGCACTTATGCTTAAAATTTCTTGCTCATCATTTTCTATAACAACTGCACCTACTAATTCGTCATTTTTCTCTTTAAACTTAATAGCGGTCACCCCACGACTTACACGGCCGATTTCACGCACTTTAGCAAGTGGGAATTTGATACACATACCTTTTTTGGTTACTGCAAAGAGCATTTTACCTTGTGTGTTTACACTTTCTTCATTTTCAAAATTTTCATCATCTAAATTTTCAATTTCTTGATTTTCTAAATTTTCTTCACCACCACTGGCAAAAATTTCATTTTCATCTCTTTGAACAATAATAGCAGTTACCAACTCATCATTTTCATCCAAGTTGATCGCTCTAACTCCTACACTTCTGATATTTTGATATTCACTCAAATTTGTACGCTTTACAATACCATTTTTAGTAAAGAAACATAAAGATTTGTTCTCATCAAAATCCGTGGTTGGAATAATAGCCATGATTTTTTCTTCAGCTTGTAAATTGATAAGATTTACCACTGCTTTTCCTTTAGCCGTTCTTGAGCCTTCAGGAATTTTATAAACTTTAAGCCAATAAAGCTGTCCACGATCTGTTACAAACATAAGCGTATCATGTGTATTTGCCGTAAAGAAACTTTCTATAAAATCATCATCATAAGTCGTAACGGCTAATTTTCCTTTTCCACCTCGTTTTTGTTTTTCATATTGTTTACTAGGCACACGCTTAATATAACCACGATGTGTGATAGTTACAACCATATTTTCATTAGGAATCAAATCTTCAATATCAATATCATCGTAATCATCTTCAATTTGAGTAATACGTGGCACATCAAATTTACTTCTAATTTCTTTTAATTCATCGCGAATTAAATTTTCAAGCAAGGTTTCACTTTTTAAAATTTCTTCAAGTCTTGCAATTTCTTTCATTAATTCTGCAAGTTCATTTTCGATTTTTTCTCTTTCAAGTCCTGTTAAACGACCAAGTTTCATATCCAAAATAGCATTGGCTTGAAGCTCACTAAGACCAAATTTAGCTACTAAAGAATCTCTTGCGGTATTATTATCAGAACTATTTTTAATTAAAGCAATCACTTCATCTATATTATCAAGTGCAATTTTAAGACCTTCTAAAATATGAGCTCTTGCTCTTGCCTTTTGAAGTTCAAAAATCGTTCTTCTAATAATAACTGTTTTTCTATGAGTTAAGAAAAGATTTAAAAGTTCCAACAAAGAGAAAATTTTAGGTTCTTTATTGTGAATTGCCAACATAATCACACCAAAAGTACTTTCCATAGTGGTAGATTTAAATAGATTATTTAAAACAATTTCACTCATAGCCTCACGTTTAAGCTCTATAACAACGCGGATTCCTTCTTTATTACTCTCATCTCTTACTTCAGATATTCCTTCAATTTGCTTTTCTTTAACAAGCTCTGCAATCTGCTCTATAAGCCTAGCTTTATTGGTTTGATAAGGAAGCTCATCTATAACAATAACATCTTTATTTGTCTTTTTTTCAATATGAGTTTTAGCTCGCACTTTCACACGACCACGCCCTGTGCGATAAGCTTCTATAATACCTTTTTTACCATAAATTATTCCACCTGTTGGAAAATCTGGACCTTTAATAAACTGCATAATCTCTTCTAAGCTTGCATCTTTATTATCAAGCAAATATAAAAGCCCATCTATCAACTCATTTAAACTATGAGGCGGGATGTTTGTTGCCATACCTACAGCTATACCACTTGAACCATTTAATAATAAATTTGGAACCCTAGAAGGTAAAACATCAGGTTCACTTTCTGAACCATCATAATTTGGAACAAAATCGACCGTATCTTTATCTATATCTTTTAAAAGCTCATGAGAAAGTTTACTCATTTTTGCTTCAGTATAACGCATCGCAGCGGCGCTATCACCATCTATAGATCCAAAGTTGCCTTGTCCTGTAATACTTGGATATCTCATAGAAAAATCTTGAGCCATTCTAACCAAAGCATCATAAACTGCTGTATCTCCATGTGGGTGATAACGACCTATAACAGCACCCACTATACGGGCTGATTTGACAAAATCTGTTCTACTTTTTGCCTCATCATTTTGCATAGCATATAAAATTCTTCTATGAACAGGCTTTAAACCATCTCTTGCGTCAGGCAAAGCACGACCTATAATAACACTCATAGAATAGTCTAAATAACTACTTTTTATAGAATTTTCTATATCTACAAGTTCAATATCAGAATCTTTGCTAAAAATATTCTCCATAAAAATCCTTCTATTAGTTCAAAGTTTTGATTATAGCATATTAAACTTTTGCATCAGCTAAAACAAGAGCAAAAAGTACAGAAATTTTATTTTCTTCTAAAACTTTTTTAGCTTCCAAAAGGCTAGAACCAGTTGTTACAATATCATCTACTAAAATTACAGGTTCGTGAATGGTTTTTAAGAGTTTGTAATTTCTTTTATGTTTTTGACGAAATTCTAAACTTTTTCCGGAATATTTAATATGATTTTGTGCTTTTAAAACATTAAAAACAGGTTTTACAAATTTTGTTTTAAGATATCTAGCTAAAATAGCAGAATGTGAATAAAGCATATCTTCAACCTTATCATCTAAAGCTATAACATTAATTGTCATTCTAGGATCAAAAAAATCTTTAAATTTTGCAAAACTTAATTTAGCAAGCATTTTATAAACGAAATAACCATAAAAATAATGTTTAGAGTGAAGCAAGTGTTGTATCTCATGGTATTTATAAAAAGAATAGACTTTGAAATTATTATCAAGCTTTCTTACATTTAAGGAAAATTCAGAAAGCTCTAGCTCACATAAATCACAAAAGCAAAGCAGAGCAAAAGCTCCGCAATTTATACACCTCAAAGTTCAGAGATTAAACTAGCTGCTTTATTTGCCATTTGTTTTATTAACAAATGAGTATAAAAAGTTGTTTCTTTTAGATCATCGAAACCTTGTACATCTTGCTTGGTGCGGATTGTAAATTTCTTATTTTTGTTTATATCGCTAACTTGTAAAACTCCTACTAGTTTTGAATGTAATCCTGTAGTATCTTGAGTTGCTCCATAAGATATAAATTCTAAATCAATCTTACTCACATAAGGTGAATTTTGATCGTTATTGTCAAGCACAACTATTCCTCTAGCTTCAAGTTCTTGTTTTAAATAAGTATAAAATACCGCATTAAAATTCACATCAACAAATAACTTTTTCCCTTTAGCATTTAAAACTTTTTGTCCTTCTTTTAAATCATAAAATCTATGCAAATAAACCTTTTTTAAAGCAATACCAGTGTCTAAAGTGCGTTTATTGGCACAACATTGAATTCCAACATCGCTAATGTATAAAAGCCCTTTAATCTTTGCTTCAAAGCCATCAGGACTTTCACAAGAACTGCATTGAGAATTTTTAGAAATTTGATTAACTTGAGCAAAAGTATCTTGTTTAGTTGCACAAGCACTCAAAAATAAAATAGGCACTATAAAAATCAAAAATTTTTTAAACATTTTTTCTCCTTAGAAAATTATTTTAAAATTGTATTAAAAATACAAGCAAATTTCAAGCCAAGTTTTAAATTTATCATCAATCTATCTTTAAAACACTCAAAAAAGCTTCTTGAGGTAAATTTACCTTACCTATAGCTTTCATTCTTTTTTTACCTTCTTTTTGCTTTTCTAAAAGCTTTCTTTTTCTAGTAATATCCCCACCATAGCATTTTGCTGTCACATTTTTACCCATGGATTTAACAGTCTCCCTTGCGATGATTTTATTTCCAATACTTGCTTGAATGGCCACTTCAAAAAGCTGTCTAGGAACTATTTCTTTCATAGCGCTAACAAGCTCTCTTCCTTTACTTTGTGCTTTCTCATTAGGCACGATAATGCTTAGCGCATCAACATTTTCACCCGCCACTTTAATATCAAGTTTTACCAAATCCCCTACTCTAAATTCTATAGGTTCATAATCAAAACTCGCATAGCCTTTTGTTAAGGACTTTAATTTATCATAAAAATCCATCACAATCTCATTTAAAGGTACATCATATTCTAGCAAAACACGCTCAGGTGTGATATAGTCCATTTTAACCTGCACTCCTCTTTTGCGATTTAAAAGAGTGATTAAATTCCCTAAAAATTCACTTGGAGTAATGATAGTGGCTTTAACATAAGGCTCTTTTATATGATCGATTTTATTAACAGGAGGAAGTTCGCTAGGATTTTGAATTTTAACAAGCTCTCCATCGGTTTGATAAATTTCATAAGTCACAGTTGGAGCTGTAGCAATCAAATCAAGATTAAATTCTCTCTCAAGCCTTTCTTTAATCACTTCCATGTGTAAAAGTCCTAAAAACCCTACCCTAAAGCCAAAGCCTAAAGCCAAAGAAGTTTCAGGCTCATAGGTAATAGAACTATCGTTAAGCTTTAGCTTATCCAAAGCATCTCTTAAATCTTCAAATTTATCCGTTTCTATAGGATAAAGTCCTGCGAACACAAAAGCTTTAGCCTTTTCAAAACCGCCTATGGCTTCTTTAGCTTTGTTTTTTACTAAAGTAATAGTATCGCCTACTTGTACATCGCCTACAGTTTTAAGCCCTAAAACCACCACGCCTACTTCACCTGATTGTAAAGATTGAGTTTTAATTGGACTTAAAGGGTGGGGATAAAAAAGATCTTGAACTATATGTTTTTTATCTGTACTCATGACTAAAACTTCATCGTTTTTAGCTATACTTCCCTCGTAAATCCTAACCAAAGCCAAAGCACCCAAATAATTATCAAACCAAGAATCATAAATTAAAGCCTTAGTAGGAGCTTCATCATCTGTTTTTGGTGTAGGGATTTTAGTAATAATTGTTTCTATAAGCTCTTTTATACCCACTCCTGTTTTTGCACTCACGCAAACGGCGTCTTTACAATCTATGCCTATAATATGCTCGATTTCATGCTTGACTTTTTCAACATCAGCATTAGGTAAATCGATTTTATTAATCACGGGAATGATTTCAAGATTATTTTCAAGCGCTATATAAACATTAGCTATAGTCTGTGCTTCAACACCTTGAGAAGCATCTACTACAAGTAAAGCCCCTTCACAACTTGCCAAAGAACGACTCACTTCATAAGAAAAATCCACATGGCCAGGAGTATCAATAAGATTTAAAACAAAATTTTCATTATTAAATTTATAATTTAAACGCACCGATTGTGCTTTTATAGTGATACCACGCTCTTTTTCTATATCCATAGTATCCATAACTTGTGAACTCATCTGCCTATCACTAATAGCACCACACTCGCTAATAATCCTATCTGCAAGAGTAGATTTTCCATGATCTATATGAGCTATAATAGAAAAATTTCTAATATTTTTTACCGACAAAATTTCATCCTAAATATAAAATTTTAAAGCTAGGATTTTAACAAAATTTATGTTTAAAACAAATAAATTTTATTTTATATAAAAAACTTCAATTGAAATTTATATAAAGCATACTAAAATATCAAATGTTTGAAAAATATTTAAAATCAGCTATATTTTTAGCTCTTTATCCCTTAGCAATGTTAGCTTCTAATTTGCACGAATTTATAGCACTAAGTCAAAATAACGAATCCTATCTCATTAAACAAATGCAAAGCGAACAAGCAAATTTGGACAAAGAACAAGCTTTTAGAAATTACCTACCCTCTCTTAGTCTAAACTCAGCTTATGTAGCCAACAATAAAGATCGCTTCATTATCGATCCACAAGAAAGTTTATTTGCTAAAGTTTCTCTTAATTTTTTACTTTTTGATGGGGGTGCTAGAGAGGCTAATTTAAGAGCTTTAGAAAGCAAAGAAAAATTAAGCCTTTTAGACAAAGAACAAAATAAAAATTACCTTGCCCTAAATGCAATCACACTTTATTTTAATACCTTAAGTCTTGAAAAAATTTTACTAGCCAATCAACAAAAAATAGCTTTTTTAAAATCAACTTTTGAAAGATTGCAAAAATTTTACGATGCAGGACTTAGCCCTAAAGATGAACTTGAAAGCATTAAAGCCAAATATCATTTAAGCTTATTAGAGCTCAGTCAAAATGAATTAAAACTTGCCAATATACAAAAAGAGATTAAAATTTTAAGCGATACAGATTTTAAAGTGCAAGGGAATGCTTTTTTAGAAAATCCGCAACAAGAAAAAAGTCAAAACTATGAAGTAATGATAGCTAAAGAACAAATCAATCTTGCTAAAGAAAGTGTAAATTTAGCAAAAGCTGAATATTTTCCAAAATTTTATATTCAAGATAATTTTAACTTTTATAAAAACAATTATAATCCAAAAGTTCCAGCTCCTTTTGTAAACTTAGCAGATCAATTCTTAGAAAAATATTCTCAAGGTAATCAGTTTATTTTAGGTATGGAATGGAAAATTTTTGATTTCAATGCAAGGGCTAAAGAAGTTGAAAAAGAGCGTTTAAACGTTCAAATAGCCAATGCAAACGCAAGGTTTAGTGAGAGAAAAAATAAAGAAGAATTAAATTATTTAGACAAAAGTTTAAAAGTTTTACAAGAACAAATTTTAGCTCTTAATCTTAGCTTAAATGCTGCAAATTTAGCTTTTGAAAGTGTAGATAAAAAATACCAAGCAGGACTTGTTTCTTATGTGGAATATCTTCAAGCTTTAGAGGCTAAATTTAAAGCACAAAGCGATTTAGAGCTTGCTAAAAATGAATTTGAAATTACTAAAGCAAATTATTATTTTAATGCAGGTATAGATCTTAATTCAAAGGTTAAAGAATGAAAAAAATTCTATTTTTACTTCTTGCTTTTAATTGCGCCTTTGGCGAAGAAATTTACGCAAGTTTCAATGTAGAAGCATCAAAACAAAGCAAACTTGCCCTTGAAAGCATAGGTTTAGTTCAAAAAATTCCTGTAGAAATTGGACAAAAAGTCAACAAAGGAGAACTTTTACTTGCTCTTGATCAAGAAAGTGAAAAAATAGCTCTTCAAAATGCTCAAAATTCTTATCAACTTGCCCTTGTAGAATACGAAAATACCAAAAGTAGGATGCAAAAAATCAAAGCTGTAGAAAATGTTATAGACAAACAAAGCTATGAAGATATGAAAGCTAAGTTTGATGCTGCTAATTTAAATTTAAACAAAGCAAAAATCAATATAGCTTATTATAAAAATATCATGGCAAAAAAAGAATTACGCGCACCTTATGATGCTATTATCGCAAACAAATTTATACAAGTGGGCGAAGGAGTAGGAGGAGTAGCTCAACCTTTAATAGAAATTTTTTCCTATCCACAAAGCAAACTGATTTTAAGTTTTGATGAAAAATATAAAGATAAAGTTAGATTAGGCGATGATTTCTTTTATAAAATCGATCAAAATGGTACAGAATTGAAAGGAAAAATTAGCCTTATTTATCCAAGTATAGAAGTAAAAACAAGAAAAGTTTATGCTGAAGTGCAAACCACAAATCTAACACCAGGGCTTTTTGGTGAAGGTAGAATCATCACTAAAGATTAAAAATGTTTAAACTAGCTATAAACCGACCTATTACCGTGCTAATGTTTTTCTTAGCTCTTATGATTTTTGGGCTAATCTCTGCTTTTAGCATGAGTGTAAATTTATTTCCTAATGTTTCCATACCTCTTATAAAGATTACAAGCAAGGTAAATGGGGATTTAAATTTCGTAGAATCAAAAATCACTAAAGAAATAGAAAATGCTCTAAGTGAGATTGATGGAGTAAAGACCATAACCTCAGCTGCGTATGATAATTTTAGTGTGAGTGTAGTCGAGTTTAAACTAGGTAAAAATCTTGAAGTAGCTGCTAATGATGTGCGTGATAAAATAGGAACTTTAAGCCTACCTTCTAAGCCTGAAATTGAAAAAATCAGCTCAGATTCTGGTTCTGCTATTTCGCTTTTTTTATATTCTAAAGATAAATTACAACTCATGCGCGAAATCAATGATAAAATAAAACCTTTTTTGCAAAGAGTTGAAGGAGTAGGTAAAATCGAAGCTAAGGGTTTTTTAGAACCCCAAATTCGCATAGAATTAAAACCAAATGAACTTAGAAAATACAATCTTAACGCCCTTGATGTAGCAAATATCATCAAAAGTCAAAATTTTAAACAAGCCCTAGGCGAACTTAATAACAATCAAGATAACTATATCATCAAAGGCTATTTTGAAGCCACAAATTTAGAAGAACTTAGCAATCTTCGCATAAAAACAGGAGTATTTTTAAGCGATATTGCTAATATTTCAAGCCTTTATGAAGATGAAAAACAAAGTGCTTTATACGAAGGTAAAGAAGGGGTGCTTTTAGAACTCGGAAAAATCACAAATTATAACACCCTTGAAATGATTAAAAATGTCAAAAATGCCTTGCCTATTTTAGAAAAACAAATTCCAAAAGATATAAGCATTAATGTGCTTTACGATAAAAGCTTAAATATCCACAAGCATCTTTCTCAAGTGATTTTTGATATGGTTTTGGGGATTTTTCTAACCCTTGTAATTGTATTTTTATTTTTAAGAAATTTAAGTGCAACTCTCATTGCTTGCATAGCTATACCTACTTCTATCATTTCAACTTTTTTTATTATCGATCTTTTAGGCTATGATTTAAACCGCTTAACTTTCATAGCTTTAACCTTAAGCATAGGAATTTTTATCGATGATGCTATAGTAGTGATTGAAAATATTGCTAAAAAACTAAAAACTTATCCGCCTTTACAAGCTGCTTTTTTAGGTATCAATGAAATAGGTTTTAGCGTTTTAAGCATCAGTATAATTTTACTTTGTGTTTTTATCCCTATTTCTTATATGAACTCTATACCAGGGCTTTTTTTCAATGCTTTAGGCATAAGCGTTGCAAGTGGGATAGTGATAAGCTTTTTGGTTTCTGTATTTTTAATACCTAGTATTGGAGCAAGATTTTTAAATCCAAAAGAAAGCAAGTTTTATGAAAAAACAGAAGCTTTTTTTGAAAAAATAGAGCAAAAGTATGAAAATTTACTCTATAAAATTTTACAAAATAAAGCAAAATTTATCCTAGCCACTCTTGTTTTTGTAGGGCTTTCTTTTGCTTTAGCTACTCGCATAGGGCTTGATTTTTTACCTATGGAAGATGATAGCGAAATTCAAGTTTTACTTGAAAGCAAAAAGGATTTAAGTTTAGAATCCATGAAAGAAAAAAGTTTAAATTTGCTTGAAAAAATCAAAAATGATAGCAATGTCAAATACGCTTTTTTACTTGTAGGCTATGATGATGCCAAAGATGCTACAAAGGCTAAAATTTATGTTAAACTTAAAAATTTAGACGAAAGAAATTTAAGACAAAGTGCTATAGTAAGTTTATATCGTCAAAAATTTCAAGATGAAAGTTTAAAAATCAAAATTTTAGAACTTCCAAAGATAGAGGGTGCAGGCATTGATGATCCCGTGCAGTTTTTAATCTTAGGAGATGATTTAAACACTCTAAAAGAAGCAGCTTCTCGAGCAAAAGAAATTTTAGGCACTAATGCACGCATTGTAGATATAAGCGATAATGCCAATGCTACAAAAGATGAAGTAGCCTTACACATCAACAAAGAAAAAGCCAAACTTTTAGATGTCAATCCTCAATATATCGCTGGGGTTTTAGGGTATTCTTTCTCGCAACTTAGTGTAGGAAGTATGGATAGAGGCAATTCAAAAGATGATATTATCCTAAGTTTTGCTCCAGAATTTAAAAAAGACATAGAAGCTTTAAAACGCATTAGCATTAAAAATAACCAAGGTGTAAATTTAGAACTTTCAAGCGTGGTGGATTTTATATACAGTAAGGATTTAAAAACTATCAATCGTTACAATAAAAACCGCTCTGTAAAAATCACAGCTGGAGTAAATGATCTTTCCTTAGGAGCGGTGCAAAAACTTTTACTAGATAATATGGATAAAATTTTAAATAATAATGCAAGTCTTAGCTATGCTTTTTCAGGCTTTATCAATCTTTTAGGTGAAACCGTGCAAGGTTTTGCTATGGCAGTAGTACTTGCTTTTGTTTTAATTTATCTTGTTTTAGCCGCACTTTATGAAAGCTTTATTTTACCTTTAATCATCATGATAACTATGCCTTTAGCCTTTGGAGGAGCATCTATAGGGCTTTTTATCACAGGGCATAATTTTTCACTTTTTGTGCTTATTGCCATCATCTTACTTTTTGGTATGGTGGGGAAAAATGCTATTTTACTCGTAGATGTGGCTAATAAAAAATGTCATGAAGGTTTAGATCCTGATAAAGCTCTTTTAATCGCTGGAAAATCACGCTTAAGGGCTATATTGATGACAACTTTTGCTATGATTTTTGCTATGCTCCCACTTGCTCTTTCAAGGGGTGCGGGCTATGAAGCCAATTCTCCTATGGCAATAGCCATTATCTTTGGGCTTATAAGTTCGACTTTGCTTACCTTACTCGTAGTACCTGCACTTTTTAAATTTTGTTTTAAACTAGATAGCAAATTAAGAAAAATTTATGAGAGAGAAAAATTAAATTAACCAAAATGATTAATTTATTTTTTTTAAGTATTATTCTTATAAAGTGCTTTTAAGTTATCATAGGCGATTTGTATTTTTTCAAACTGTTCTCTTGCGTAAGCTTTTTCTATTGCACTTTTTCCTTGATGAAAATCAGGATGATAAAGTTTTACCAAAATCAAATATTTTTGTCTGATTTCACTAAGATCATTTTGCGGAGTACATTCTAAAGTATTAAAATAATTACTAAAAAGCTTAGCTAAAGCATTAAATTTCCATTTCATATTTTCTTTATTGTGAATATTTTGGCGAAATTTTTTATACTCTTCGCGGTCAACTTCAAAATTCACGCAATATTTTAAATGCTCGCTCTCATCCGCAAAAGCTTCAAAAAGTTCAAGGGTATTCTCGTTTTTATATTCTAAAATTAGAATATTTGTCATTTCATTGTATTCTATATTATGATCTTGAAAATAATTTCTTATATAAGTAACAAATAATTTTTCATTAGAGCTTAACTTCATCAAAATTCTACCCGCAGCAAAATCAATCTTGATAAACAACATAGGCTTAAGCATATTATTTTGCTCAAAATTTAATCTAAAAGTTTTAAAATGAGCATCTTGTAAATTCTCTATACCTTCATTTGTACTTTTGCGATATTTTTGATCTAAAACTTTTAAGAAATAACGACGCTGTGGAATTTCATTTTCTTCAAAAAAAGAAAAAATTTTATTTTTTCGTCCTATGACCTTTGTGAAATTTTTGGTAATCAAGTCTTTAAAATACTGAAATACGCTAATATCATCTGTATTAACATTGATAGTTTCTAAAGTTTGCACGATTTGCATCTATTTCTCCCATAAAACCTCATTTTCAAAAAGCTCTTTAGTGCCTTTTAAAATTTCATTGGGTGTATAATCGGCTTTATAAGATAAAGATTGACACTTTTTTACAAAATACCCAAGATAAATATAATCTAAGTTCATTTTTTTAGCTATTTGTATTTCATTGAGCAAAGAAAATTTACCCAAAGAAAAATACGAAAAATCAGGATCATAAAAACAATAAATGCTTGAAATTCCATCCTCTAAAATATCAATCAAATCAACACAAACGAGCTTATCTTCTATATAAAATGCAAGCTCATATCCAAAATTCATAAAACCATCGACATAAAGATTATAATACTGCTTAAAGCTTAAATCATAACGCTTCCAGTTCTTTTTTTCTTCCATAAAACGATGGTATTTATCATATAAAAACAAATGTTCATTGCTTAAATTGGGTGTTCTAAGCATAACTTTGGTGTTAATATTTTTATTTATAACCCTTCTTTCACTTTTTGAAAAATTATATTCATTAACTAAAATTCTAAGACTTAAACATTCATCACAATCTTTACAAATAGGGCGTGAAAAATACCTACCAAAACGACGCCAACCTCGTTTTATTAGCCCATTATTGATTTCTTTAGGGCAATTTTCAATGTATTTATACTCTATTCTTGAGCGTTTATCTTTTAAGTAAGGACACTGATCTTCAAGAGTACAAAAACCAATCTCAAGCATTAAATTTTCTTAATATCTGCATTTTTGATAAATTCGGAAAATTCATCCTGTAGTTTTTCTTGCTTTAAGAAAATTTCTTGCATTTCCTTATCTATGTTTGTTTCTTGATTTTTTTCGCGAATATCTTTAGCTAGTTTTTCTAAATTTTTTACACTTGCACCACTCTTGCTTGATTTCTTCGCTAATTTTGGAGTATTGGCGTTAGCTTGCATTTCTTTTTTAATACTTTTAAGACTGTCTAAAAAATCCATCTATTATTCTCTACTTTCTCGTATTTTTTTAAGCGTAGCAGCTATTGCAGCTATAACTTCTTCTTTGTTTTCTTGATGACGATCTTCTGTTTTTTCTAATAATTCTTGCATATGTGTTTCTATGAAAGAGGTGTCTAAATACCCTCTTCTAAATTCTCTTGTTTTTGTAATGGCAATTAAAAATGGTATCGTTGTTCTAATATCATCAATCACAAATTCCTTCAAAGCACGCTCAAGTTTATTAACCGCTAAATCATAACTTGTTGCTTTAATAATAAGCTTTGCAAGCATGGAATCATAATAAGGCGGCACAGTATAGTCTTTATAAATATGACTATCAACCCTAACAGATGGTCCAAGAGCTGGGTAGTATTCTCCTATTTTTCCAGGACTTGGAATAAAATTTTTCCATACATTTTCAGCAGTAATTCTAGCTTCAATAGCAAAACCCCTAGGTTTAATATCGCTTTGTTCTAAGTCCAAAATTTCTCCTGCTGCAATACGAATTTGTCTTACAATAAGGTCAATACCTGTAATTTCTTCAGTAATTGGATGCTCAACTTGAATTCTTGTATTCATTTCCATAAAATAAAAGCGATTGTAATCATCAAGCAAAAACTCTATAGTTCCAGCATTTGTATAACCTACAGCCTTAGCAGCTGCCACAGCTGTAACACCCATGGTTTTTCTAAGATTATCTGAAATTCCAGGGCAAGGTGCTATCTCAATTACCTTTTGATGTCTTCTTTGGATAGAGCAATCCCTTTCACAAAGATGGATAATATTTCCATAGTTATCTCCTAAAATTTGAAATTCTATATGCCTAGGATTAACTACATATTTTTCCATAAATACTTCATCATTATTAAAGTATGTTAAAGCTTCTCTTTTGCAAGATTCAAAAGCATTTTCAAGATCTTGTTCTTTATGAACAACGCGAATTCCACGTCCACCTCCACCACCTGAAGCTTTTAAAATAACAGGATAACCAATCTTCTCAGCAAAAATTTTAATTTCTTCCATGCTATAGGAATTTAATTTTTCAGTCCCTGGAACAATAGGTATGCCATTTTTAGCCATTAACTTACGAGCGATATTTTTATTTCCCATCTTATGGATTACTTCAGATTTTGGACCTATAAAAATAATTCCAGCATCTTCACAAGCCTTAGCAAATTCGTAATTCTCACTTAAAAATCCATAACCAGGATGGATCGCATCAGCACCACAAGCCTTAGCAATCTCGACAATACGAGCAACATCTAAATATCCTCTTATAGCATCCGTTCCTATGCGATAAGCCTCATCTGCGATTTTTACATGCAAACATTCACGATCAGGTTCTGTAAAAACTGCAACACTTTTAATATGTAAATCTCTACAAGCACGGATTACTCTAACAGCTATTTCAGCTCTATTTGCTATGAGAATTTTATGGATTTGATTCATAATTTGCCTTTTTTATTATATTTTTATTGTTAATTTTAGCAAATTTTCCTTACAAAAACTTAGCAAAAAATTTAATTTATTTTAGTTATAATAAAACTTTTTAAAATTTTAATTCCAATAAAGAAAAGTTATAATTATAATGGTTGCTGATAAAAGATTATTTTATTTAAGTTGTATTTTAATCACCATAGGAATAGTATTTTCATACTCTCTTACAGCTTTTACTGTTCTTTTTCTTGACTATAGCGAGTTTCATTTTTTTATTCGTCAGCTTTTTTTTGGAATTAGTGGCATACTTATAATGTTTTTTATTTCTCGATTGGATCCTGATAAAGCACTTTCTAAAAAAATTATTTTAGCTATTTTGATTATTTCTTTTATCTTTATTATCATTTTACCATTTTTACCTTCTGCATTAGCAACAGCTAGCGGAGGAGCTAAACGCTGGATACGCTTAGGCCCACTCTCTATCTCTCCTGTGGAATTTTTTAAAATAGGATTGATTTATTTTTTAGCATGGAGCTATACAAGGCGTATTGATGATAGCAAAAAAGCTATCAGACACGAGGCTTTAATTCTTCTACCTTATTGTATCTTAGCTTCTATAGTTATAGGATATATTTATATCACTCAAAACGATTTAGGACAAAGCGTAATTTCTTTCTTTTTGATTCTAGCTTTAGCTTTTTTTGCAGGAGCTAGTAAAAGGCTTTTTGCTTTTGGAACTTTAATCATTATGATGATAGGTATAATGGTAATTTTTAGTAACCAAAGAAGAATTCAAAGAATCGCTTCTTGGTGGGGGAATATACAAGATGCTTTTTTACCTATGCTTCCTGATTGGCTAGCAAATGCTTTAAGAGTAAGTAGCAACAGCGAACCTTATCAGATTTCGCACTCTTTAAATGCTATAGCCCATGGAGGAATGTTTGGTGAAGGCCTAGGACTTGGAACTTTTAAATTAGGCTTTTTAAGTGAAGTGCATACTGACTTTGTTCTTTCAGGAATTACTGAAGAAATAGGACTCTTAGGTCTTGGAGTTATTTGCTATATTTATCTTTGGATGATTTTAAGAATTTTTAGAATTGCAGGAAGATGCGAAGCTAAACAAGATTTTATTTTTTGTTCAGGCATAGCCTTACTTTTACTTTTTTCCTTTTTTATGAATGCTTTTGGTATTATTTCTCTTACTCCACTAAAAGGTGTAGCGGTTCCACTTTTAAGCTATGGAGGAAGTTCAATGTGGGCAATTTGCATAGGCATAGGATATGTATTAATGATTTCAAAAAAGGTTAAATTATGACAATAGCTTTAACAGGTGGCGGAACTGGTGGGCACTTAGCCATAGTGCGTTGCTTATTAGAAAGTGCGATTAAAAAAAATATAGAATGTGTATACATAGGTAGTCAAAATGGTCAAGATAAAGCTTGGTTTGAAAATGAAGTACGCTTTAAGGAAAAATTTTTTTTAAGCTCTAAAGGAGTGGTTAATCAAAGCAAATTTGGCAAAATCAGTTCTTTACTCCACACCTTAAAACTCTCCAAAGATTGTAGAGAAATTTTTAAAAAATACCACATCCAAGCCGTTTTTAGTGTAGGTGGATATAGTGCAGCTCCTGCATCTTTTGCGGCTTTATTCTCACATTTGCCTCTTTTTATACATGAGCAAAATTCAAAAAGTGGCTCTTTAAATATGCTTTTAAAACCTTTCGCTACGAAATTTTTTAGCGCCTTTGAAAAAGAATTCAGCCCTTATCCTGTAGCAAATAAATTTTTTGATAATGCTAGGATTCGCAAAGAATTAAAAAATATTATTTTCCTAGGAGGATCACAAGGAGCTAGTTTTATAAACGAACTAGCTTTAAATCTCGCCCCAAAGCTTCAAGAACAAAATATCAAAATCATCCATCAATGTGGAAAAAATGATTTTGAAAAATGCAAAAAACACTACCAAAGCTTAAATATCCAAGCTGATGTTTTTGACTTTAGTTCAAATTTGGAAGAAAAAATGAAAAATGCAGATCTAGCTATATCAAGAGCAGGTGCAAGCACCCTTTTTGAACTTTGTGCTAACACCTTGCCTGCTATTTTCATACCTTATCCTCATGCAGCTAAAAATCATCAATACTTTAATGCTAAATTTTTACAAGATCAAGCTTTATGTCAAATTTTCACGCAAGATTCGATCAATCTTGATGATTTTTTCAAAGCAATGTTAAAACTTAACTTAGAAGATATTTCCACAAGATTGCAAAATATAGCACAAAAAAATGGTGGGGATATTTTACTAGAAAAAGCACTATCTGATAACTTGGCTTTTATACGATAAATATCCAAAGATATTTACCAAAATCCCTACAAAAATCAACATCAAAATAGCAAGTGAAAAATTTTCAAATTTGTCATGCAAAAAACCTATAATCCATTGTCCTTGTGCTGCGATTAAATACCCAAAACCCTGAGCTAAAGCAGAAAGTCTCGCTGCTATTTGAGCATTAGAGCTTTTTTGTGCAATAAAAAGCAACGCAATGCCAAAAACTCCACCCCATGGAAAACCCATGATAAAAGCACTGATGATAATAGAAATTTTGCTATCAAAAATAAAGAGCATACCAAAAGCGATCACATACATACTGCACAAACTAGCTATGTAAAAAGTATGTAAATTTTGCCTTAATTTTCCTAAAAGTAAAGGGCCAAAAAGAGACACTGGAGCTGCAACAAGTTGAGCAAATAAAACCATACTTGTAGAAAATTCTTTATCAAATCCTTTTTCTACAACAATTTGAACATACCAAAAAAACAAAGAATAAGCTAAAAAACTTTGAAATCCCATAAAAAGAGTAATTTTCCAAGTTGTTAAATTTGTAAAAAGATTGATTTTTTTATAAGCTTTTTTCTTAATGCGAAAAAATCTACCATTTTTAGCTTGAGGATAGTAAACTACTAAAGCTACAAAAGAAAAAATAGCCCAGAAAAACATAGCTCTAGCTAAATCAAATACACTAAGCAAAGGTATAGCTAAAGCAATACCCATAATCGAAGAAATACTCAAAACAAGACTATAAATTCCCATTATACTTGCCATTTTTCTTGGAAATTTTTCTTTAATAAAACTAGGAAGTAAAACATTTGCAATTGCTATACCACAGCCCATTGCTAACATTCCTAAAAATAAGCCATATACACCAAAATAAGAACGAATAATTTCGCCTAAAAAAATTAAAAAAATTCCAAAAACAATAGCACGAATAGGAGAAAAATACCCCACAATAAAAGAAATACTTCCAAAAGCTATCAAAGGAAGACTTGTAAGTATGCCCGCTACGGTTGAGTTTAAATAATACTTATCTTTAATAATATCAATAATAGGCCCCACTGCAGTAATTGGGGCTCTAAGATTAAAAGCTACAATAATAACAATAATAACATTAATCCAAAATATCTTTTTAAAAGAAGCCATAAAAGCCTTATTTGTTAAGTTCTACTTTGAATATTTTACCTTCTGCCATCTTAGGAATCCATAAAATATTACCTTCAATAAATATATCTGCAGGACCTTTCATCAAAGGAAATTCAAGTTTTACAGATTTAACATTATCTAAATTATAAATATATCCATTTAGATTATTTCCCCAAGAACTTACCAATAAACCATCTTTATAAGGAACTATTCCATCATAAGATTCTTTTTCATTTTTAATTATACTGAGTTCTTTTGTATTTAAATCATAAGCCATTACAACACCGCCACTTACACCATCAGGATGATAACCAGCTATAAAAAGCTTATGTTTTTTTCTATCTAGATATAACCCATTTGGACCACCAAATTTTACTAAATCAAGTTTTAATAATTCATCATATTGCTTAGTTTTTAAATCAACCTTTAAAATAAGTCCTGTGCCAGTATCGCTAACCAAAAGCGTATTGTCGTCTAATTTTTCTATGTCATTTAAAAAGATTGCACCTTTAATAGGTAAATTAAAAATTTCTTTTTTAGTTTTAAGATCAAAACCGCGCAAAACATCGATATCTACCACATAAAGAGTTTTTCCAATCTCCATCATGCCTTTTGGTGCATTAAGATGGGTTAAAAATTTATATTCTAGCACTTTGCCATTTTGTAAGGGGTATTTTAAAAAGAACATGTAACTATCCCTAAATAATTTTAGCAAAACCCCCAAATAATAGGATTTTAAAGCTTGCAAAAATGACTTTTTATTTTTCTAATTTAAAGTGCAAAAAATCCCAAATATCCTAAAATGTTTGTTTTGTCCCTAAAAAGTAATTAAATATTGTTTAAAACGCAATTAAAGGCGATATTTGATTTTAAATTTTTATATCCCAAAAATGTTTTAACCCTATAGGATAGTTACATTTTTACTTAAAGTATTCTTATGTTTTCTTAATCATGTAACTATCTCTATAAAACACTATATAATCATATTTTAACCACTTTTTATATAAAAATAGCATGTAACTATCTATAGCTTTAAGGTTTGAAAGATAGTTACATAGAAAACTTAAAAACTTTTTTATTAAATTAAATAAGTTGAAAAATTTTTAAGTATGTTATATATAATTTCATTATATAATTCTAAAAAGAATAAAGTATTTTTTTATGAAAGAAAGTAAAGTAGTTGATTTATTTTGCGGTGTTGGTGGATTAAGCTGTGGTTTAAAACAAGCTGGATTTGAAGTAATAGCGGGATATGATTTGGATGGAACTTGCAAATATGCTTATGAAAAAAATATTAAAGCACAGTTTATAGAAAAAAATATAAAAAATATTTCTTCAAATGAGATTCAAGAGTATTTTGGTAATACAAAATATAAGATTCTAGTAGGATGTGCCCCATGTCAAACATTTTCTAAATACACTAAAGGCAAAAATAATGAAAATGATGAAAAATGGACTTTACTTAATGAATTTCTTAGATTAATAATTGAAATAAAACCTGAAATTATTAGCATGGAAAATGTACCTAATTTAGAAAAATATCCGATATTTAAAAATTTTATTAATACTTTAAAAAGACATGGTTATTTTATTGATTATAAAATTATATTTTGCCCAGATTATGGTATGCCTCAAAATAGAAAAAGATTAGTTTTATTGGGGTCTAAAATTAAAGAAATACAAATTATAAATAAAACACATTGTAAAGAAAACTATCAGACAGTAAGAGATGCAATTGGTTTTCTACCTAAAATTAAATCAGGAGAACAATCTAAAACAGATCCGCTACATATAGCCAAACCTTTATCAAGTTTAAATTTGGAAAGAATTAAGGCCACTCCTAAAAATGGAGGTAGTTGGAAAGATTGGCCTGAGCATTTAATACTTAAATGCCATAAAAAAGAATCTGGTAAAAATTTTGGTAGTGTATATGGAAGAATGAAATGGGAAGAACCTTCTCCTACAATGACTACTTTTTGCACGAGTTTAGGAAATGGTAGATTTGGACATCCTGAACAAAATCGCGCAATAAGTTTAAGGGAAGCAAGTTTATTGCAAACATTTCCTTTAGATTATGATTTTATTGATAATGAAGTCGGAATTAAAACATCTGTTATCTCAAGACATATAGGAAATGCTGTTCCTCCAAGACTTGGGGAAATAATAGGAATGAGTATTAAAAAGCATTTGGAGAATTTTTATGCAATATAGAATGAAAGTTAGTTTAAATATAATTGAACATTTAGGGATTAATTTATACAGCAATTTACCAGCTGTTTTATCTGAAATAGTTGCAAATTCTTGGGATGCAGATGCAACAGAAGTTAAAATGAATATTTATGATACTGATAAGATAGAGATTATAGATAATGGCTTTGGTATGAATAAAGACGATATTAATGAAAAATTTTTAAATGTTGGATATAAGAAAAGAGATGATAATTTTACGGAAACTCCAAGCGGTAGAAAAGTTATGGGTAGAAAAGGAATAGGAAAACTATCTTTATTTTCAATTGCAAATAAAATTACTGTTATCAGTAAGAAAAAAAATGAAACAACTAATGCATTTATTATGGATATTGAGGATATTAAAAAAGCAATTAATGAAGAAGAGATATATGAGCCAACTCCGCTAGATAGCAATAGTTTACCAATACAAATAGAATGCCAAGGAACTGTTATAGTTTTAGAAAATTTAAAAAGAGATCGAATTAAATATAATAATATTAGAATGAATTTAGCAAGACGATTTTCAGTTATAGATAATTCAAATTTTAAGGTAATTGTAAATGGGAAAGAAATTGGAATAGAGGAAAGAAACTATTTTAAAAAATTAGATTATATTTGGTATTTTGGAGAAAGTAGTAAAAAATTTTTGGATTTATGCAAAGAAAATACACAATCTACATTACTTCAAAATAATATAGGCGATAGCTACTCAATTAGTGGTTGGATAGGTAACGCTGAAGATTCTGGATTATTGCAAGAAGAGGATGGGGGTGAAAATTTAAATAAGATTTCTATTCTTGTTAGAGGAAAGCTTGCTCAAGAAGATATATTAGCAGAATTTAGAATTGGTGGATTGTATACAAAATTTTTAATAGGAGAAGTCAGTGCAGATTTTTTAGATGATGATTGCCTTGAAGATATAGCTACATCCAATAGGCAAAAGCTTAAAGAAGATGATCCAAGATATATTATTTTAAAGGATTTTTTAAGGAAACAACTTGGTATTATAAGCAATCAACGACAAAAATTTAAAGAGGAAATGGGTGTAAAAGAAGCACAGAAGTACAAACCTATTAAAAAATGGTATGATAACTTAGATAGAAATTTAAAAAAACAAGCAGATAAATTATTTGGAAAGATCAATCAAATTGCCAAAGAAGAAAAAGATAAAATAACCCTTATAAAACAAGGAGTATTAGCATTTGAAAATATGAAAATACGAAATGCTCTAGACTCATTAAATGAAATAAGTGATGATAATTTAGAAAAATTTTTAGAAATTTTTGACCATTATAAAGATATTGAAGCAGGGATTTATTATACAATCACTACTGAAAGATTAAAAATTATACAATCTTTAAAAGAAAAAATGCAAAAAAATGAAAAAGAGAGAATTTTGCAAGAACATATATTTGATAACTTATGGTTGCTTGATCCATCATGGGAACGAGGTACAGAGAGTGCACAAATGGAAGAAGTGATTCGGCTTGTAGCAGATAAAGAAACAGATGAAGTCAAAAAAGGAAGAATAGATATCCACTATAGAAAAACAGCCGGAGAGCATCTTATCATCGAGCTTAAAAGAGCCAATGTCAATATAACACTTCCACAAATTATACACCAATTGGAAGAATATAAGAGAGCATTAAAAAATAAATTAAAATTAATTAATAAGGAAAATGAAATAATTGAATGTATTTTTATATGTGGTAAAGTACCGAAAACATGGGAAGATTCAGATTCAAAAAGAGAAGATCAAGACGCATTAAAAGCAAAAAAAATTAGACTATTGACATATGATGAATTGATAGTTCAGTCATATAATGCTTATAAAGAGTATATAGATAGAGATCAAGAGAGTACAAGGGTTTTAAAAATACTTAAAGAAATTGACCAGATGGAAGAATAAATATCCATATGATCATTGATTATTTTTATATAAATATAAAAAGTTTTACTTTTTAACTTTTCTAAATATAAAATTTACAATGTATTTTTATTTAAAATTTATAATTTTAACCTAAAAACTACAACCTTTCATTTTAAAAGCTTTTTATTGTATTTTTAAATTTTATGTTTAAATTCTTTGAAATTAAAATCAAGGAATTTTTATGCAAATGCAAGAAGTGATTGAAAAATTAAAAGATATACTTGCGAGTGAAGGCAAAAGAAATTTAAAAACAAAAGATATAGCCAAAGAATTAGGTATTAATCCTGATACTTTTAATTCTATGAAATTTAGAAACTCCATTCCTTATCCACAAATACTCAATTTTTTGCAAGAAAGAAATATAAGCATAAATTATTTCTTTTACGGAAGTTCTCCTAAGAATCAGCTAGAGTGTGAGAATAAATATAAAATTCTAAAACTTTATAAAACTAATGCTAGTTTGGGTGGTGGTGGAATCAATGATTTAATAAATTGCTCTGAACTTATCATAGATGAAAAACTATTAAGCTTTTTTGGAAGCAAAGAATGTGAGTTTATCACCTGTTATGGAGAGAGTATGGAGCCAATTATAAAAGATGGAAGCATTTGTGTAATAGACAGAAACAAGGCTTTTAAACATAAAAGCATTTGTGTGATTAATACTAGAGATGGTTTATACATAAAACAAGTTTTAAAACAAGCTGATGGAGTGATTTTGCATTCTTTAAATCCTTTGTATAAAGATATTTTTTATAAAAACGGAGATTTTTTGCTAATTGGAGTTGTAATTGGAGAACTTTCAAAGCTATGACAGCACACATTCAGCTAAACGAAGCTAATGTTGTCTCCATAAAAACAAAAGGAGATAAAAATGAGTAAATTAAAAGAAAAAATCATACAAGATTTAGAGAGTGAATTTAAGGCTTTATATAAAAAGCTTTTAAAAGAAAATGATTATCTTGCAAGGGATAATATATTAGAACTTATGACACTTTATAATTTGGGTATTCATTCTTATTTAATCGCTAATAAACTTGAAACAAATGAAGATGAAACTATCATACAAGTTCCTTTATTTGAAAGATATCTTGTGGGTAGAAAATTTGTAGTTAAATACAATGATAAAAAACAAAAATACGAACTAAAAAGCACTTTTTGTGAATTCTAAGGAGTAAAAAATGAAATATCCTAATATTTATGTAAAATTAGCAGGAGAAGATGGTAATGCTTTTAGTATTTTAGCAAGGGTGGCTACGGCTTTAAAAAAAGCAGGCGTGAGCAAAGAGGAAATAAACAAATTTAAAGAGGAAGCCACAAGTAGTGATTATACTCACTTATTATCTGTTGTAATGGAATGGGTTAATACGGATTAATTTTAAAAACAACAGCACACATTCAGCTAAACGAAGCTAATGTTGTCTCCATAAAAACAAAAGGAGATAAAAATGACATTAATTCAAAATGATATCAAAGCACATTTTACTAAAAGATTTGTGAGTGCAATTTGCAATCACGATAATGATCTTGTTTTAGAATATCTTAAAAATGGCATGAGTGCTACTAAAGAATGCATGGGAGATAAACCTATATTTTATGCTATTACTCATAATAATTTTGGAGCCATTTTACTTTTAATGAAATATGGTGCTACTTTAGAAAAAGAATATTTAGAAGATGAAACAAATGCGAGCAAAGAAATTTTAGAATTTTTAACTTCTTTGCTTTAAGAATTAGAAAATATTTTAAAAACATTTTCTAGTTGTAATTTAAAAATTCATAATCAAAAGCTCCTTACTCTCTTTTCTTTTTAAAACATTGTTATTTAGAGAATACCTTACTTTTAACTGCTTAAAATTAAAATCTTTATAGAGCTCTCTTACTAAATCACAATCATTATAAGAAAGCATAAATTTACCCTTGATATTTTTTAACAAATCACATAAAAGCTCGTGTTCTTTTAAGCCAAAACAAGGCACATTTTTATAATAACTCTCAGTTCCCACATAAGGCGGATCCAAATAAAATAAAGCTTCATTGTAATCATACTCTTTTAAAATATATTCAAAGCTTTTATTTTCTATGCTTGCATTTTTAATTCTTTTTGTATGCAAACTAAAGTCTCTATATAATCTTTTAGGTGCTCTTTGCTTACTCATAGCAAATTGTCCCATGCTTGATCCAAAAGAAGTATTGATAAGATAAAAATAAAAAGCAGCCCTTTCTAAGTCATTTTTTGGCTTGATTTCTTTGTTTTTCAACATACAAAAGATTTTTCTACTTATTATCATAGAATTTAAAATATTAGCTAAACTTTGCGGTTTGTTTCTTATACAAAGATGTAAATTGATTAAATCATCATTAATGTCATTAATCACTTCTATCTTTGAAGGACTTTTTTGATAAAACACACTTAAAGCTCCTCCAAATACTTCTATATAGCTTTTATGTTCTGGCATTAAAGCAATGATTTCTTTAGCTAAATAGTTTTTGCCTCCTACCCAAGCAAACGGAGCTTTTAGTTTAGTTTGAATAGGTTTAGTAAGTGTACTAGTTCTTAGAAATTTGTCTGCATTTTTCATACAAACTCCTTTCAAAATAAAATAAAAAAGTAAGCTTCTTTAAAAAGAAGTTATAATTTTTTTGCTAGTTCTTAGAAAAAGGGAGGCTTAAGGCTTTCCTTGCTTTTACTTTTTAATCCTTTGAATAAATTCTTTGGTATCTTGATAAATCACACTTCTTATATCTTTATGTAAAACTTTGTTTTTGTCTATAGGCAAAAAAGAACGTGCTGGAATATTTCTTTTTCTATTCCCACATTGATGAACATAGCCATACTTAAATCCTTTTTTACTTTGGATATTATTAAAAACTTTCACATGATTTTTTGAAGATTCAATTTGCCAATTATTTGGATTGCTAAGTTCTTTATCTCTTTTTAAAATTCCATTATTCTTTCCTTCTTTGATTTTTTGTTTGATTGTTTTGGGTTTTAAAGGCTTCCATTTTTCTCCAAAAGGACTCGTTTCTGTTTGAAAAGAATAAACAATAGAATTTCTTATACTTTCTCCTACGCTTGCCATTATACTTTCGCCGTGTTTATCTATATTGATTAATTTATCACAAGCTTTAAAAAAGTTTTCAAGCCCTTTAATCTCTACGTATTCACTCATAAATCATCCATAAATTGTAGTGTTAATTTTATTTTGTTCTTGTTTTTTTAAGGCATTAAAGACACTTTTTTGTATGGCTGCTGCAAATTCATTCATATTAAAATTTCCATCTTGCGTTGCTATATTAAAAGTGCCATTAACATTAACATTGATATTTCCATTATTAAAACTTGGATAATTATTATTTGAGTTTATTTTTGCTTGTGAAAATTCATTTGTATTAATAATTTTTTCTTTATCTTGCTTTATATTATTTGATTGAGCTTCATCATCACCTAAACCTATAAAATTAAGTGCATCTTTAATAAAACCGCCCATATAAGAAATTGCATCGCTCACCCATGAAAGTTTATCATTAAACCAATCAAACACTCCTCCAAAAATGCTATAAAAAAAATCTGTAGTGCTTTGCCAAGCAGAATTTAAAATCTCTATTAAAGGAGAGATAATGCTCATAATAGTATCTTTAAAAGTTATAAACACTCCACTGCATTTATCAAATACGGATTTAATAACATTATATATGGGCTCCCAAACTGGTCTAAGCCATTCTATAAAACCCATAAACCAAGACTTAACTTTATCCCAATTAGCAATAACAAGTCCAGCTACTATTGCAATACCTCCTAAAATAAGACCGATGGGATTACTCATCATAGCTATACCTAATGCTCTAACACCAATAGCTACAAGTTTAAAAACCTTACTAAGTCCTCCTAAAACAAAAGATAACACATTAAGAGAAGTTGTGTAAATGTTAGTAGTGATTGTTTTTGCTTTTAAGATGATGTTAGCTAAGTTGCATGATGAAGCAATCAATTTAAAACCAATCTGTGAATATAATAAAACATTTTGAAGCAAACGCCACGAATTAATAAGATAAGAAATTATAAATTTTGTCGTTAAAAAAATAGGTTTTAATGTTAAAAATCCAATACCAATGCCAACTATTGAGGTTGTAAGTTTTGGTGAGTTGATTGTAAAATCGGTTAGTTTATTTATCCAGTTTTGAAGCAATAATGCAGCATTACTAACAGGTTCTAAAAAATTATTTCCTATGGCAATAGATAACCCCTTTAACGCTGATTTCATTTTTGTAATAGAATTTTCAGTCGTTGCTGCTCTTACATCAAATTCTCTTTGTAAAGACCCTTTTTTTGCTTCATCGCTAGCATTTTTTAAAGCTTTTTTGTAAGTATCAAGTCCTCCAACAAGGGTTGCCATATCATCAGCAAATTCCCTACCAAAAATATCAACTAATACTCCCATTTGTTCCTTTTGATCCAATTTTTGAATTCTTGATAAAAAGGTGTCAAGAGCCTTTTGTGGATCTTTAAAACTAGCTTCTTTCAAAAATTTTCCACTAAGTCCCATTTTTGCGAAGGCGCTTTCTGCTTTATTTCCCATGCTATCAGCTGTAGCCAAAACTCGATATAAGCTATTAATAGCTGTTCCAGCAACTTCAGGTCCCTTACCTAAAGAAATAAAAGTGGAACTAAGAGCTGCAATTTGTTCTTTGGTAAATCCCACTTGCTTTCCAGCGGCTGCAGTTCGTTTCATAACTTCAATAATTTCTCTAGCTTTAGAAGCACTATTATCGGATAAATTATTAATACTATCTCCTAGATTTTCCATATCTTTTAAAGAGATACCTAAAATGTTCTTAATCTTTGCAACACTATCTCCAACATCTTCAGCACTCATATCAAACGCCACTTTCATTTTGGTTACAAGATGTGTAAATTCACGAACATCTTTTGAGCCTAGACCAATTTGCCCACCAGCTGCTGCAATAGCTGCTAATTCTTCAGCTGTTGCAGGAAGTACTCTTGTCATTTTGAGTATATCATCACTCATTTTTTTGATATTATCACCTTCATCAAAATTTACAACCTTTCTAACATCTGCCATAGCAGACTCAAATTTAATAGATGAGCCTATAGTTTGACTTATAAGTCCACCTGTTGCTAAAGTTTTTAAGCTTAAAATTTCATTTTTAATACTTTCTTTTTGTGCTTTAAGTTGTTCACTGATTTTTGAGTTTAGTTTTAGTTGATTAAGTTGTTTTTCAAAGCCTTTAATGCCGATTTTTGTTTTACTAAGAACCTCTTCTAATGATTTAAAATCCTTAGTCACTCCTTTTACTATATCTGTACCTTTTAATGCAAATCCTAAAACAACACCAATTCCAAGATTTCCTATATTTTCCACATTCAACCCTTTTTAAGCAATTGTATTTTAAAATCTTTCCCATGAATGAAAAAATACCTTTAACTAAAAGAGATTATCTTTATTCTCATGGCTTTTTAATGGCTTATTACATTGGCATTCTTTGTATTATCTATAATAATGAAATCTCTTTTTTTGCCAATCTTTTTATAACATTTTTTATAACTTTAGCTGTTATTCTCGTTGGCTATTTTATAGGCTTATCACAACTTCTTCAAGCCTTATTTATGATAAGTTGTGAAATTTTGTTTTTTACTTCAAAACTCATTTTTAAAATTTTTAAAAAGCTTTATCGATTAAATAAACAAGCACCTAAGCAGCTACCAAGTCCTAAAGAGCTTTAGCTTTTAAAAATTCTTTTGAAATTTCCAAAGCTTCTTCAAACTCATCCAAACTTAAATCTAAAACTTCATTAAATCCCCAATGTAAAGTATGACTAATTAGAGCTATTTGTCCGATTCCAAAAATCCTGCTTCTACCAAAAAATCCTTTATACCATCTTGCAAAGCCTTAAAATCTTTAATATCTAATTCTTCAATTTCGCTTTCTTGTTTATTGGTAAGTGTAGCAATCATATAAATAGTTTGCTCCATATCTTTATCACTTCTATTCTTAGCATTTTTTAATACACGCACAGTCGGTACTTTCATAGTTAATTCTTCGCCATTTTCTAATTTGATAATTTTTTCTTTCATTTTTTACTCCTTTTTTATGTGTTTAAATACTGATTAATCAACTTTTAAATAGTTAAATTTGAACGCACATCACTCATTAAATCAACACCATTAATCATTAAAATAGTGTTTTTATGATCATAAGTGATTATAGGTATATTATTTCTTTTTTGCATGTAAAAATGAACTGCCATCTTCACTTCTGCTTCAATTTCTTTTCCGCTCTCATGATCACTTTCGCTTATACTTATAAACTCTCCTAAAAATTCAGCACTTATGCCATAATTTTTACCGCCTTTATGCACGCTTTCTCTAAAAAATAAAGGAGCTTTAATTTCAGTATAGGTTGTATGAAAAAACGCTGTAAAAAGAACAGGATCAACAATTGCTAGTTTAAAGCTAATTTCTAAGGGCTTTAAAACACCTGTGCTATAGTTTGCTCCCAAAACCCCTTTAGTTTCAATCATTTCTTGCTCTATATCTGGAAGTTTTAAATTTCTTACCACTCCTAAATAACCTTGACCATCAACATAAACATTGGCTTCTTGGATTACTTCACCTATTAATCTTTTCATTTATCACTCCTTAACTTTCTGAAATACTTTTAACCAAATCATCAGCCCATTCATCACTATAGATAAGCTCGAGCGTGATTTGTTTTACTATAGGGTTATTCATCATCTTAATATTAAGATAAAATTTACCCGCACTGATATTTGCATTTGTATTACGCTCTTCATCCCAACTCACTTCATAGCCAATTAAGACTTTTGCTCCTTTTAAATCTCTTAAAAGCTCTTCCACGCTTATTTTGATAAAGTAAAGCTCACTTGCTTTTTTATCAATCGCTTTAAAACTTGCTTTTTGGGCAGCAATTGCAATACGATCAAAGGTTCTTACCCTTGCTAGATCTTGCCAAATCGTATCTTCATCACTTGTTTCTCCACCCCAAGAGCGATAACCTTCGCAAAGTATGCAAGTAGAAATATGATTTTTTCTAAGGCGATCTGCATCGCAATCCTCACCCATCACAAAATCAATAAAATGTTCCACTCCAGTAACGCCATTCATCACGCGATTAGAATAAGAATCGCTAAAGCCATATTCTGTATCTCCATCTGTATGAGCTATTAAACCTGCAATGATAGGAGATTGTGGAACATAAGCATATTTTCCTTGCGAGTTTAAAATTTGAACTTGAGGCCATGCGGCAACCAATCTTTTAGAACTAAAAGCTTCCATAGTGCTGATAGCTTCTCCTGTATTGTTAGCATATAAATCCACAATAGCAGTGATATTCATAGCACTTGCTATGCTTTCAAGTTTAGCTTTTATACCTGCTTCACTTGAATAATAAGGTGCTATGATAATATCAGGAGTAAAACCTGTGCGATGTTTGGCTTTTTTAAAAGCTTCTATTGCATTTAAACAATTTGTTAGGTTTGTAGCTTCCTCATCACTTTCTTCAAAGAAACTAATAATAATCACACAAGCAACATCTTGATTGTCTATACAAGTTAAAGAATCTAAGAGTCTAAAATCTTGCAAATTGTTTTCTTTGATTAAATCTTTTGTAAAATCAATTGCCTTGCTTACATTTGAAAAAGCAAAGATTGGCATTTCATCTGTGCTTTCGTATCCTGCTTTTGTATAAAGCATTTCTTTATTAGCACCTTTAATACAAGCAGCAATTCCTATAGGTGTATCACTTTGAACTTTAATAGGACTTGCCGCACCATTGCTAATATTATAATTTACTCCATATTGTGCCGCCATAATTTACTCCTTATTTAATTTTTTTTGTATTTTTAGGTTTTAATTTTTTATATTTTAAACTAGCAGAATCTTGTTCTTGTTTAGAAATTTCAAATAAGAAAGCGTAATCTCCATAAGTATTAGAATTAGCTTCTAATTTATTAACATTAAAATCTTCACTCTCAACTTCTTTTTTTCCTACAAAAATTGATTTTTTTGCTTTTACATTAGAAATTTCTGTTTGTCCATAATATCCATTGCCTCTAGCAAAAAGCTGATTTGGCATTTGTGTATTTTCAAGTTCTATGCTTACCTCTCTACTTCCTGAACTAGACCATAAGCAACACTCATCAGCACCACCATTGTATTTTTTAAATACATGAGCAATTTTGTGATAAGTTTCTTGATAAATACCACTTGTCTTAATTGTTCCTAAAATTTGGTTTTCTCCTGCAATAGGATTAGAATCTATGGTAAAATCGCTTCTATTAAGACCATTGCCATCTTTAGTCATAGTAAATTTTGCGTTTTCATATTCATCTTGGACTTTATTTGGAGTAGCAAAACCATTTTCAAAACCAAGTCTTAAATCACTCATGCAACCACCATATTGTCCACCTGTTGTAGTATTATCAAATGTGATGATGATTTTTTCTTTAGGGATAATATCATTACTTCCATCTCCCAATAAATCCACCCAATTTGTAAATTTTTCATCTTTAGAAATGCAAATAAATAATTGCTTTTTGCTTTCTAAAACAGCCCATATTTCTCCCACTTCAGCTTCGGTTTTATAGGTAGGTGGGGTTTTTGATATTTTTATGTTTGTATTTTGGAAATTTTGATCTTGTAAAATTTCCTCAATGAGACTTTTAAGCTCCTCTTTATTAACAAGCTCTTCTTTAAAAAGCTTTAGTTTTTTATCTATAAGTCCATTGACTTTTTGGATACTAAGCTTATCACTCACTATAGGTTCGCTTGGTTCTTTCGAATTTTGATTGGCATTTGGAATGTAAGAAATTCCGTAATCTTTCATTTTAACTCCTTTTTATGCTTTTACTTTGTGCGAACAAGTCCGCCCAAAGTCGCTTTTTCTAAATCCCCCGTCCCACTAAAGTGGGTAAGGCTCACCTTTTTATTTGCTTTTTATCAGGCATTTTGCAAAGTGAAAAGCATTGCAAGCATGGTAAAAAACAAAGCTTTTAAACTTAGAACATCCAAGCAATAGCATTGCTTCTTTTAAAGCAAGATCAGCAAGTTTGTAATCCTTTCTTGAATTGGCTTTTTCGCATAAATAATCATGTATCACGCAAGCGCTAAAATACTCACTTTTAAAAGGTGGATAAAAACTCCAAAAGATACGTGGGATACTCGCTCCATCAGTTTTAAAACCTTTTGGTATCACTCCATTAAAACTAGCTAAAGTAAAAGCATAATCATTTATCACTTCAAACCTGTCTTTATCAAAAGGTTTTACGCATACTCTTTTTAGCTCTGTTTTAGTCATTTTTAATCCTCCCATGTAATTGAGTTTAGTTCTTCCAAAGAAGTGGCGTTTCTAATTTTTTCTTTTAAGTCTTTTGCTTTAAAAATGGTTTGCTGAATAAAATAAGCCATGCTACTTGCAAAGAGTTTAAACTCTTCCACACTAAATCTTGTAGTTGTATTATCAAGTGCTATCCAATCTATATAAGGGATTAAATTAGGATTAACAAGAGCATTAGTTACTGCCCCATTAATTCTTAGCTGATCTTCATTAGAGCTTTGATAGATTTTGCCTTTAAATGAAAATCCACCATTTAAAATATTTTCTTTTTTTGCATTAATCTCGTTGATTTTTAACTCTTTTGCCTCGTTTAAAAGCTCCTCTTCGCTTTTAGGAGGATTTATTAAAGCGTTAAATTCTTCTTCGCTGATCGGAGTTAATCCTTCTTTGATTTGCTCATCTGTTGCTTCATCTTCATAAGCATAAATTTGATTATTTTGATCTATAAAATATTTCATTTTTTCTCCTTATCTAAGTTCCTTAAAATAATTAATTGATATGCTAGGATAAAGTCCAGCTCCTCTTTCAGAACTTATTCGATATTGTTCATTGGGTGGTATAATTCCGATACCATAATATATTGTCCCGTCGCCAGAAGGTTCATGTATTATTAAAAATTGAGTACTGCAAGAAAAATTATATCCCTTAAGAAAAGCTTCAAAAATTGCAACTATTGGTTTGTTTGTGTTATTAGTATAGGTGACATTAAAATTTCTAGAAACATTTTGCCAAGTTTGATTTACTCCCAATCCACCTGCTAGATTAGGGACTTGTTTTTTCAAAGTGCTCAAATTGACAAATTCCTCATCTTTGCTTGCTTGTAAATTACTTGTAGGTAATTTGGTAAAATTTTTAATTCCATTAATGTCTTGATCTGTAGCTAAAGTAACATATTTAGCAATTTCTGTGTTAAATTTACTTTCTAAAAGATATTTAGAAAACTCATTCCATACTCGTTTAAATGCATCATTATATTGTTGTATTAAAGCTTCAATTTCAAGTTTTAATTCTATCTTTATAGCATCCACATAATCACGACTCGCCATAATCACACTTGGATCTAGTTTTAAAATCACTTCTTCTGCATTAGAAAGCTCCATGACAATTTTTATCATAAGCTCTTTAGCACTACCTTCTTTTAAGATAGGTTTATAGGTGCGTGGTAAATTTCCTACAGCTAATAAGTCTCCCGCTTCATCATAAATGCCCACAGCATTAACTTCAAAGCCTCCTATATCGCTTGGCACATGACACATTAAATTAACGTAGTTTGGGTTACTCTCATCCACGCTTTTACTGCTTATATTTGCTTCATAAACAATCTCTTCCAAGCTTTGCATATCTTCATTGGGTAAAATCACTTTAGAACTTAGTTTAAAGCTTTTTAGATTAACGCCATTGCCACTAGCACGAGCTGCAATAAATTTAGCAATGCCGATTTTAGTTAAAATGGTATAGTATTCCATTAAGAAACTCCTTTAAAATCAATATTCGTTTTTGAAATTTCACAAACAAGTACACCAAAAGCATTAAAAGCGCTTTTGGATGCATTTTCTAAAGCAGTAGTTTGAAAAGGTAAAACTTCTATAGTTTCCCCATCAATTTCTATACAAGCATTAAAGCTATTATTTTTGCTTTGTATTTCTATTTCAATTGCTTCTAAAACACTTCTAACATTTTTAAAGTCTTTAATTAATCTTTCTAAAGCATTCAGTGTTCTTTCATCAAAGCTAACATTGGTTGTGCTTACTTTAACTTTAAAAAAATAAGGTTTTCCGTTGTATTCAAACCATTCCTTAACTACAGCAGTAGGAAATACCGCATATAAAGCTTCTTTAATGGCAAAGGCAGTGCCGTTGTATCTATCTAAAAGCAGGGCTTTAGATATAAGCTTTCTTGCTTCTTTTTCATTTAAGCCATCGATACTTACATCATAAGCATTAGCTAGGACACTTAGTAATCTTTCATCACAATTTAGAGCTAGATTTGTGATACTAGCTAAATTTAAATCTTCAAATCTTTTTTTAGCACTTAAATCAATGGCTTTGCTTTGAAGTGGATGATGATTTAATATTAGTGTATTCATAGCACAGCCTTTTCATAGCTAAGCTCAAAAGAAAGATGTGCAAATTCATCATCAGATATTTCAATATCTTTTAACTCAAGTTCTTTTAGCTCTTCGTCGATTTTTTCTTTAATGCTTAAAATTTCACTCTTATAAACTCCATCTTGATGTAAGCACTTATATAAAAAGCCAAGTGCCAAATCCACACTCAAATCAAAATCACTTTGTAAAGCATTGATCTTTTCACTGATTTCATTTGCACGGCTTAATTCTAAAAGTAAAAGCTTGGCACTTATGATAAATTCTCTTTTTTTGGCAAGTTCGACGCTCACTTCATCGGTTAAAGGTCTTACTTCGTCTGCACTTAAATATTTTTGGACTTCTTCTATAGTATTTTCATCTTCGCTTTTTATAATCACTCTAACTTTTCCAGCACCATTATTTAAAGCTTTTATGGAAGCGACTTTAGCACTTGCACTTAAAGCATGATAAATATAGCCTTTTTCGCTTCCAGCTGTTGAAAAGCGATGCACACTCATTACAGCTCTTTCTCTTAAAGCCTCGTCACTTTCTTCACTTGCTCCACCACTAAAATTTTCAAGTTGCTTGATCTTGGCTACAAAAGGAAGTGGGGTTTGTAAAAATTCAGTTTTACTTTCTTTGCTTTGTACAAATTCATCAAGTTCTAAAACACCTACAGCTTTGCTTTCTCCTTTTTTGATTATCACTTCTTCTTTTAAGGTAGCAATATCAGCTTTTTCATTTGAAAAAATGGCACCTTTTGGAATAATGACATCATAATTTAATAAGGTATTTAATTCAAACTCTACTTTGGCAGTAGGTTTAACCCCTTTTAATCTTTGGATTAAATACCCATTTGCCACAACGTTATCTAAATCGCTTCCGCTAGCATAATGCAAGTAAGTCGCTTTGATACTTTCATTTATTCTTGCTCTTATAATCATTTCTCTATAAGCAAGAGCTTCTAAAATAGCTTTGAAAGGATCAGATTCTAAAAGTTCTACTTCCTCTTTTAAAAAGTTTTTAAAAAGTTCTTCATAATCTTTTAAAAGTTTTTCATAATCAAGCTCTTCTATGATTTTTGGGTAGGGAATATCTTTTAAAAAGCTTTGTTTAAAATATGAATTATTGGTGTTTAAAATTTCACTCATTTATTAAGCTCCAAAGAAAAATCCTTATAATCTTCAAAAAGCAAAGTAATACTTAATTTACCTTCTTGCATTTTATTAAGCCTAGCACCCTTAAGCTTTACTCTTTTTTCCCACTTTGAAATAGCTTCTGCTGTGTATCTAG
This sequence comes from Campylobacter sp. BCW_6460, assembly GCF_001762705.1. Classification (NCBI taxonomy): domain Bacteria; kingdom Pseudomonadati; phylum Campylobacterota; class Epsilonproteobacteria; order Campylobacterales; family Campylobacteraceae; genus Campylobacter; species Campylobacter sp. BCW_6460. Next base: position 108,441 of record NZ_MJXI01000002.1, read on the forward strand.
TAAGTTTTACTCTAAAATCATCATCGATTTTTCTATCTATGAGCGTGTAAAGCAAAGAGCCATACTCGGGTCTCATTACACGAGATCCTAAAGGAGTGGTTAAAATATCTTTAATACTTTCTTCTATGCTGATTAAATAACTCATTTTATATCCCATTCTCCGCCATCTGCTGTATCAATTGCTTTGGCATTTTCTTGTATTTCTTCAACCACTGCAGCAGCAATAGCTCTTAAAAAAGGCATAGAATATCTTCTATAACCTCTGCCATTATCTTCATCTTGGACTTTTGTGTAACCTTCTTTTGCTAAATATTTTTCCATTTTTGAAACTAAAGAATTTTGACTGATTGCCATGTTTAAAGCCCTATATAAAAATCAAAAATTATTTTTAATGTTTGTAAAAATCCTAAAAAGGTAAAACCTAAAATAAAACCAATAAAAATACTTTTGGCAAAAAATTTTAATTTTAAAAAGGCGTAGAATGGCTGCCATAGCATAAAAAATACAAGGGAATTAAAAACTAAAAACCATTCTTTCATATCTTACTCCTAGTATTATTTGATCCATGTGGGTGAGCACTTCCTGTAAAAGCACAAATACATTCAGTAGTAACTACACCTTTTCCGCCAAGTCCTAAGTCAATATTAGGACTATCAATATTGACTTTATTCGCTTTTATGTTGGCATTTTCACAAGTGATGTTAATATCCTTAATCACATCAAGCTTTAAAGTACTTGTTTTAGAGTTGTATTCTAAATGGGTACCATCTTCAAAATCCACATTAAAAGTATTTGTATCTGTATTTTTAGCCTTGTATTTTTCTTGATAAAGTCCGCGTAAAATCACACCTGAATTTAAATCACCTCTTATAGGTAAAACCAAAACTTGCTCTCCTATACGTAAAGGCGAAAAACTCACAGCATAAGAATTGGATATAGCTTGAAATACACTTAAAAAGTCAGTCACCATTTCGCCAATAGCAACCTTAGCTTTGCCCTCTTTAATGTCGCAAATGATACCTAGTTCATTCATCATAGCTTATCCATTTTTCTATTTATAAGCTTTTCTACAAGCTGTTCTATCTTAAGCAAGGCATCAGTTCCCATGTAAGCTGCAAAACCCCCAAAAGCTACACTTAGTTTTAATCCAAAGTCTAGATAACTTGCTATTTCAAATACAAGATAAGCTACAAACATAGAACCTAGCATTCCTTTTACAAAGGTTAAAAACTTACCTTTTAAGCCTTTGTAAGGTTTTAATTTGTCTTTTGTTACTATACCTACAAGTCCAGCAAATACACTCACAATACTTAAAATGCAATAGATAAATATATCTTCAAATTTCATATGCTAGTTCCTTGTTAAAATTTCAAATGCATAAAATAAAATCAAAGCAAAACTAGAAAATAAAAGAGCTATGAAAAGTTCTTTTATAAAATCTTTTTTAATTGATTTGTTATTTTCTTTCATTTGTTATCTCCGGTGCATTGCTTTGCTATATTTTCAACTTCAAGATAATAAGAGCTGATTTGTTTTGCACTTTCTAAATCACCCTTATCAAAAGGCTTTAAAGGAAGTTTCAAAGGGCACTTTATAGGAATTTTTACTTCTTGATACTGCGTTTTAATTAATAGCTCTTTAGGAGCACAAGCTGTAAAAACAAAAGGCATAAAAATATAAAAAAGAATTCTCATTGCTTAGCTCCTAAAATTTTAAAAAGATCTTTATAAGCTTTAAGCTCACTTTCGCAGCTTTTATCTTTGATAAAAATTTCTTTTACCTTTGAAACCTCCTTTAAAGTCTCTTTGGGTTTTAACTCAAGCTTTAAATTTTCAAATGCTTTATTTTGTTTTAAAAGTTGCTCTTTGTTTGTTTTGATTTCATTTTTTAAATATTCTTTTGTGAGTTTTAATTGATTGTTTTCAAGAACTAAAGAATGATTTTCATAATACAAAAACCCACAAACACTTAAAAGCAAAACAATGATAATGTTTGAAACACCAAAAAACTTTTCCAAAATAAAGCTAAACATTTTTATTCCTTAAGAATAAGTCCATCGGGCTTTTTTCCCTCTGGTGTCGATATGCACAAAACCACCAAAAGGATCTTCAAAATTATGTTTTATAGCAATTCCAAAAGGTTTATTGCCATATTTTTCTAAAACGTATTGATGCACTTCTTCAGTTTTAACACCTTTAACCACAAAATCAGCCGCACTGCCGATGGTGTGTTGGCTTTTAGCAGCTCCACCTACTTCTGCGTTATGCTCTTTACAACGATAACCGCTATTTATAATAATAGGTGCATCATAATACTCTCTGATTTCACAAAGCACATCGACTAACTCATCACTTGGAACGCCTTTTGGTAATTCGCATTTACCACATTTGCATTTAAATTCACTTTCTTTAAAATAGGGATTTTCTTTCATTCTATATTCCTTGTTAAAAATTGATGCAAGTTTAATAAGAAAGCCACACCAAAAGCTAGAAAAATATTGTTTCAAAACTCTTTATTAAAAATCTTTGTTTGAAAAAAAATATTTAAGTTTTTAAAATGTCGCATTTTTAAAAGGAAGATGATGCTTTGTAAATTTGAAGAAGAGCTTTTGAAATTGCTAGAACCTTTTAATGCAAAAGTTTACCTTGGAGAATTTGAAGATACGCAAAATATAGCCTCTTGTATTAATGGCTTAGAACCTTGTGTGCTTGTAGATTTTGAAAGTGAGAGTTATAAGGACTTAGAAAATAAAACAGGTATTTGGAAACTTTACATTTTAACCCATACAAGTTCTAAAAATCCAAAACATAGGATTAATGCAAAACATAAGCTTTTTAAAACTTTAGAACAAATTGATGATGTGTTAAAAAATGCAGAGCTTGATAATGGATTTAGAATAGAACCAAAAGATCTTAAAAAAGTTTTTGAAGGAGTGAGTGATCATGGTTATTTAAATGTATATGCAAGAACATTACAAAGTAATTTTTTGCCAAAAAATGATTTTTTAAGGATATAAAATGCTTTTTATAAATAAAGAAAATTTAATTGAATTAAGTCAAAACAAACCTTTAAAAGTTGCAATTGTTGGAGAATGGAAAGGGCATCATAATGGTAGTTTTAAAGTGTGTAAAGAAGATTTGCAATCTATGATGGATTATTTTAAAAATAAAAAAATTGATTTGGTTATTGATTATGAACACCAAAGTTTAAAAAATGAAAAAGCACCTGCTGCAGGTTGGATTAAAGACCTTTATATAGAAAATGATGCACTTATGGCTAAGGCTGAATTTAACGAAGAAGCAAAAAAATATATTGCAAACAAACAATATCGCTATTTATCGCCTGTATTTGAATTCAATTCAAAAGACAATAAAAGCGGTGGTTTAGTGCGTGCAAAAATTCATTCAGTAGCTCTTACAAATACGCCATTTATAGACGAACTTGGAGAGCTTATTGCAAATAAAAATCAAATTAAAGGAGAAACAATGGACGAAAAAATCAAAGAACTTGAGTCGCAAATTGTGGCTTTAAAAAATGAAAAGGATGTTTTATTTAAAGAAAATGAAACCCTTAAAAAACAAAATGAAGACGATCAAAAAGCTCTTGCTGATGCTTTAGTTAATCAAGCTTTAAATGATAGAAAGATTGCTAATTCTCAAAAAGAGTGGGCAATGACTTATGCGTGCAAAGATTTACAAGGTTTTAAGGATTTTTTACAAAGTTCTAACTTAAATCAAGTTCCGCAAAATAATATGTTTGCTAATAAAAATACTGCATCCAATGCAAACGATACAGATGTTGTAAAACTAATGTTAGGAGAATAATAATGGCAAAAAATTCAAATAAAACAGATAAACAAAATAAAGAACAAGAAGCACAAGCTACAGAAAATTCAGACGAAGCAAAAAATGAAACTAAAGAACAAGGAGCACAAATGGCAAAAGCAAAAATGCTAGAAAAAAGTATCAGTGATGATCCTTTACTTGCCTTACCAAGAGGGCTTGAAAATATTGTAAATGAAGATTTGCTTTCAATCAATGCTAAGGTTGATATCGAAACAAATCCTAATTTGACTATTGGAACTTTACTTATCAGTGAAGATTATGGTCAAACTTTTAAAAAATGTCCTGATGAAGATATTAGCACAAAAGAAAATATCAAACTGGGTATTCTCAAAGATTTTGCATTTCAAACTGGAACTTATGCGGTTTTAATAGAAGGTAAAGTTATTTTAAGTAGTACTCATGAAAGTGCTATTAAAAAGGCTTTTTTACAAAATTTAATCATTCAAACTAAGGAGTAAAAATGGATTTAGAACAACTTTTAGAATTATTTTCTAGTACAAAGGTTACTGAAGTTATTAATCAAACCAAAGCTTCACCTCGCTTTGTAAGTGATACTTTTTTTAAACAAAGAATTCCAAGTCTTGAAAGCACAGCAAGAGTTGAAATTATTAAGGGTGCAGGTATAGTTTTAAACAGCGTTTCTGAAAATGGAGAGCACAGCCTTGAGGAAACAAAAAATGCTTATATTTTAAACATACCTTTGCCTCGCTTTGCATTAGTTAAAAGAATCTCTGCTAGCGAAATCAATTCTTTAAGATCTCTAGCTTTACAAGAAGCCCAAATTAAAAGTTTAAGCGGTGCTATTGGAGTTTTGGTTAAAGAAATGAAAGAAAGCTTTAATACCACTCTTGAATATATGTCAAATGGTGCTTTATTTGGCAAAATATTGGATGGAAGTGGAAACGTTCTTTTTGATTTTGGCAGTGCGAATAAAAGCGTTGTGGAAGTTAAAAAAGATGGCTCAGTAAAATTATCTAATGTTTGTGATGCAATCGAATCAAAAATCATTGATGAATTTGGAACGAATACAGATTATGAAGTGCTTTGCGGCAATGAACTTTTTGCAAGTATTTCTAACCTTGCCTTAAGTGAAGATTTGTATAAAAACAATCTTGCTAGCAGAGATGAAAAAGATAAATCCTTAATCCTTTATGGAACAAAATATCGTCGTTATAGTGCAAAGTATAAAAATACTAAAGGTAAAAATGTAGAGTTCTTATCAAGTAATGAAGGTATTGTCGTGCCAAAAGATAATTCCAATCGTATTTATTACACAAGAGCTAATCATACTGAAGCTTTAGGAAAAGCTCCAACCTTAATGTTTGTTTCAAAACCTGAAATCTTACAAAGAGGAGCTGGAATTGAAATCGTAGGTGAGATGAGAGCTATGCCAGTTTGTACGCGTCCAAATGGTTTAATCAAGTTAGCATTACAATAAAATCAAAATTAAGCCTTAAAAAGCTTTTTTTGGTTTTTTAAGGCAAAAGTATTAAAGAATAATTTTTAAACGATTTTAACCATATTTTAACCACATTAAAAAAGGTTTTTATGAATTATCAAAACACATTAGAAAATCAAAACATTAAAAAAGATAAATTTATGATTGATGAAAATGATTTAACTCAAGAATTAAGCATTTATGAAATAGCCCAGCTTAGCGATTTAAATGCAGATGGGGTTTGCAATCAAGAAGTGATTAATGATGCCATAAAAGATGCACAAAGTTTTATTGCAAGTTTTATAAAGATACCTAAAAATCCAACACTTCTTTTAAAAGATATCTGTGTAAAGCTTACAATCATGGAATTGAAACGTCGCAATAATTTTCCAAAAGATACTTTAAATGAAATTATAGAATGGGCACAAAATTTACTTTTAAAAATGGCTAATAAAAAGATTCCAATAGAAATTAACGATCAAGAGAATTTTGAACCGCAAACAAAAATGAGATCATTTAAACATCGAAGAAAGAGAATGGATTTAAGGAGAATCAATGGCTAATAGTGAAATAAAAGAGTTAGCAAAAGAATTATATGTTGCTGGATTTGATATTTTAAAAATTGCAAAAATTTTAAATCGCAATGAAAAAACAATAAGAAATTACAAAGCAAAAGATGGAGACTGGGATAAAGTTAAAACAAATATTTTAACTTCAAAAATCAAAGATAAAGAAAGCGCTTCTCTTTATGAAAATTTTACAGAGCAGATGTTTTGTGCGATTGAAAATATTAATGCTGATGAAAAAATGAATGCTGAGAAAAAAACCGAAGCTATTGCAAGAATTGGAGATAGTTTTTCTAAGATGAGAAAAGTAGCAAGGCTAGAAGATCCAAGTAATTATCGTTTAAATGTTGCTAAAAAAGTGGTTGAAATTATTATTAATCATTTAAAACACGATAAAGATTGTGTAGCAAAACTGATCGCACTTTTAGAAAGTGGTGCGATTGAAAAAGAAATTCTTAAAATGGATATTTAATGCTTTTTTCAAAAGAAGAATTGAATGAATTTTTAGCAAAAAGTGAGCAAAAACACGAAGACGCCCCTAGTGAACTAAAAAGTGCAATGCAAAGAAAAGACTTTTTAGAATGGATGGAAGAACTTAAAAATGAGTTAAAAACTCAATTTGCTAATGAAAGCCATTTAGATCCTAGTTTAAAAAACGAAAGAATTAAAAGAGCAAAAGTAGATTTTGATTATTTTGCAAGAACTTATTTTCCACATTATTTTACCATTAAAGGTGAATGTGCTTTGCATTTGCACTTAAATAAAGTCTTTACAAAACTTGCACTTAAAAAAGATAAAGGAGAAAAACACGCCATAGCAGCACCAAGAGCACATGGCAAATCAACCTATACCTCGCAACTTTTTCCGCTTTGGTGCTTAATTTTTCATTATAAAAGTTTTATAGTTGAGATTTCAGATGCGGTAGAATTGATGGAAGGAATGCTTGAAGCTATAAAAGCAGAGCTTGAAGATAATCCTCATTTAAAACTTGACTTTCCTGAAGTTGTGGGAGTAGGAAAAACTTGGCGTGTGGGAGAATTTGTAAGTCGTAATGGAGTGAAAATCAAAGCTTTTGGTAGTGGCAAAAGATTAAGGGGTGTTAGATATGGAGTTAAGCGACCCGACTTAGTTATTTTGGATGATTTAGAAAATGATACCAATGTCAGAAGCAAAGAGCAAAGAGATAGATTGGAAGATTGGATTGATGAAGCGGTTTTAAATCTTGGTTCAGCAGATGGAAGCTTGGATGTGCTTTATATTGGAACCATTTTACATAGCGATAGCGTTTTATCAAGAAAATTAAAATTGGGATTTTGGAATGGAATGACTTTTAGATCAATCATGCAATTTCCACAAAGGTTGGATTTGTGGGATGAGTATGCTACTCTTTATAGAAATACTGATTTTAAAACCGCCCATAATTTTTATTTGAAAAACAAAGTATTGATGGATAAAGGAGCTAAAGTTCTTTGGGAAGAAGCTAAAAATTTAGAAGATTTAATGAGATTAAGAGCTGAAAATTTAAAAGCTTTCAATAAAGAACAGCTTAACAATCCAAGGAGCGAAAGTCAAATCTTTAGCTTAGATAATCTTAATTTTTATGAAAACTTGCCTCCTATTAGTCAATACTATATGTATATTGATCCAGCAGGAGAAAAAGCAAAAAGTGATTTTACCGCCATTACAATCATTGGCAAAGCAGAAAATGCCTTTTATGTTGTAGAAAGCATTGTAAAGATTTTAAAAGCTCAAAGCATTATAAAAACTATTTTTAATCTTCAAAAGATTTATAAATGCCGTTTGATTGAAATTGAAACCAATGGGGGACAATTTTTCTTAAAGAAATGGATTCTTCAAAAAAGCTTTGAAAATGGAATATTCCTACCTTTAAGAGGAAAAAATAATAGCACAAGCAAATTCGAACGTATTGAAAGTTTAAGCCTTGCCTTTGAAAATGAAGAGCTTTTTTTGCACAAAAAACATACTTTACTTATAGAACAACTCTTAGAATTTCCAGAGGGTAAAAATGATGATGCGCCTGATTCTTTAGCAGGTGCATTTTTATTAGCAAAAACAAAATCAAGCATTAAAAGAAGAACTCATGATTTTACACCTAGAATAAGACATTATTAAAGGATAATAATGAAAAAAGAAGTAAAAAATAAAACCAAAAGAGAAGTAATCTTAAAAAACAATACTCTTATCGATACTTTGCTTAATTCTAATTTCTTAAAGCTTGAAATGATTAATGAAGCAAATCAAAGAATGATTTTTAAAGATTTAAGCTTTATACAATCTCATCAATCAAGAAGGAGTGTGATTTTATCCAAAGAATTACAAATCATTTGTGAGAATGAAGAGATTAAAAATGTTTTTGAAGATTTATTTCATCCTGATTTAATCTGTCAAATTTTAGAAACTTATTTATATGGACTTAATGTTTTTGAAGTCAATTACAAATTGAAAAATGGTTTTTATTATCCCATTTTAAAGCAAAGAGATTTTAGAAATTTTGGCTTTAACGAAGAGGAAAAGCTTTGTTATTATGGTTTTGGAAATGAAATGCAAATAGAAGATAGAAAAGTTATTTATGGACTTTTTGGATCTAATTTTTTATTCCCAAATGGTGATGCTCTTATTACCAAACTTTACTTTCCTATAAAACTTAAAAACGCCAGTTTAAAATTTTGGATGGAATTCTTAGAACGTTTTGGAAGTCCTTGGGCGATTGCTAAAACAGATTCTGATCCAGATGCATTAGCTTGTGAGGTTAATCAAATGCTAAATGGAGATAGTGCGGTTATTGATAAAGAAGAAGAACTTGATTTGATCCAGCCAAAAACAAAAGCAAATTACAATGAAATAATAGATTATCTTGATAATCAAATAAGAAGTGTGATCTTAGGAGCCAATTTAAGCTCTCAAGTTAGCGGTGGATCTTTAGCAGCAACCGAGTCTCATAATGAAATCAGAAAAGATTTAGCTGAACAAGATGCAAAAATAGTTCTTTTTATTTTAAATCGTGCGCTTAAATTTTTTAAAGAAATCAATGGTTTTAAAGAAGAGCTTTATGTGCAATTTTTTAATGAATCTAATCCAAAAAGCGAACTTTGCGAAAGAGATTTAAAACTCTTTAATATGGGTTTTTGTTTTAATGAAGAATACATTAAAAATACTTACAACGTAGAAGGCAATTTAACTCAAAATCTTACAAAGAATAAAGAAAATGAAAAAGCTTTGTTTGAGAATAAAACTAAGACCAGTTTTAAAGCCATTGATAAAATTGACGCAGCTTTAGAAAGTAAAGAATTTTTAAAAATAGATAAAACCTTAAGAGAAGAGTTAGAAACCACTTTTAACCAGTTTTTAAACGAATCTAATTCTTATGAAGAAGCTTTTCAAAATTTAGAAAAACATTTTAATCAGATTGATAGGAACTCCTTGGAAGATTTTATGTTTAAGGCATTAGCTAATGCAAGTATTTTAGGATATGGGGATTAAAAATGTTTTTTGGCGAGCCAAGCGAAGCAATCTCTTATATTAAAAACAAAAATCCACAAGTTAGCTTTGATTATGATGAAATAGCTTATCAAACACATAATAAAGTTTTTACTATTGCCAAATTAAATGATCTTAATCTCTTAAAAGATATACAAAATTCTTTAATACAAGCTTTAAAAAATGGAGACAAATTTGAAACTTGGCAAGAAGGGATTATCCCAAAGTTAAAATCTAAGGGTTGGTTTGGTGATAAAGTTGAAGTTGTAAATCCAAAAACAGGGGAAATAGAAAATATTAAAGTTGGAGCTTCAAGATTAAAAAAGATTTTTGAAACCAATATGAGAATAGCAAAAGCACAATCTTCTTGGGAAAATATTTTAAAAAGCAATAAAGAATATGTGCGTTGGGTGAGCTTACTTCATGGAAATCGCCGTAAAGAACATCTTGCTCTACATGGAATGATTCTAGCTAAGGATGATCCTTTTTGGGTTAATAATCGTCCCCCTTGTGGATATGGGTGCAAATGTACTTTACAAGCAGTCAGTAAAAGCGAATTAAAACTTTATAATTGGAGTGTTAGCGAAAATGCACCTAGTAATATCGCTGATAAAAATTTTAATTATGATAAAAATTTGGGAGTAGAAAAACTTGAAAAACTTTATAAAGAAAGAGTGCTTGAATTAAGTAAAAATTTTATCAAAATTGGTGCGATTTCACAAGCAAATAATCTCAATCAAAATTCTTTAAATTTTCAAAAAAACAAAGAACTTTATGTTTGGCAAAAAAGCTTGGATGAGATGGTAGATGAAATCATCATCAAAGAAAATCAAAAATATCCCGTTAATTTTATTCAAGTTGGAAAAATAGATAAAACCACCAAAACATTTTTAGAAAAACTGACTAAAAAAGATTTGGAAGATTTGTATTTTACTTTAAGTAAAAACAATCTTTTACACGCAAGTCCAAAAAGAAAAGCAAATTATAACCAAGCCTTAAGCGTGGATGAAATCAAACAGATTGTTAAGGTTTTGGATGAGGCAAAAGAGGTTTATTGGGACAAAAAAGAAAAAAGCTTAATTTATTTTTTTGATGATTTAAGAAATAGCAAAAAAGTGAATAAAATCATTATAAGACCTGATTATCAATTGAAAAAATTTGGAAAAACAAATGCGGTTATTACACTTGGAAAGGTTGATAAAGATAGAAAAAGTTTGAAACATTTAGAAAAAATTAAGTGAAGCGGGTGGGACTCGAACCCACAACACCACCAAAGCTTTAAGCTTCTCGTTGTGCTTACCACTCACATAGAGTTCACATCTTCGCTTCATATTAGATAGAGCGGTGGGACTTGCACCCACAATACGATGTGTTCTCGGACTGGTTACCGCACATCCTCAACTACTACATTGCAACCATCAACTCTATCTAAATTAAGATAATTTTAGCTTGACACAACTGAAAAGGAGTTTAAAATGGTTTTAGCTTTGGGAGAATTCAAATTTAAAGCTTTAAATTTTGATGCATTAGAAAGAAGTTTAGATTTTAAAATCACAACTCAAAACAGATTAAACAATTATAATGCTTTATTTGCTAGTTTTAAAGAAAATGAAAAGATTAAAATACAAGGAAAAACCTTGCCTTTAAGAGGGGATAAAAACACTTATTTAGATTCATTAGAAAAGATGGCAAAAAAGCAAATTTCTTACACCTTAACAGGAGCAAATGGAAGATATTATGGAAAATTTGTCATTTTAAATTTAAGTGAAAATCAAAGTGCATTTGTTGATGGAAGTGGCTTTGTAAGTCAAAGTTTTAGCTTAGAATTAGAAAGGGATTTTGATGAGTAAAAAATATATTGCAAAAAATGAGGAAAGGCTTGATAGCATAGTTTATAATCATTATGGAACGCTTTCATATTTTGATCAGGTTTTAAGGGTTAATCCAAGATTAAATCCTATTTTAAAAACAGGAGATAAAGTGATTTTACCAGAGATTGAAATCAAAGAAGACAAGGAAGAAACTTTATGGTAAGAAAACCGCAATTTAAACTTCTTGCAAAAGGCAAAGATGTTACACAAAAGATCTCTAAAAATCTTATAAGTATCAGTTTTGAAGATAAAGAAAAGGACGAAAGTGATGAAATGAGTTTAAGCATTTTTGGTCTTTATTCTAAAGTACTTTTTGGAGATAGCTTGGAACTTTGGCTTGGCTATGAAAAGCTTTATAAATGCGGAACTTTTAGCGTAAATGTTGTGAGTAAAAATTATATTTCAAATACCACTGAAGTAAGAGCAAGTGCGGTCAATTTTAGTGGAAAAGGAAGCACAAATATAAAAGAAAAAAAGACAAGAAGTTTTGAGAATACAACCCTTTTTGCTATTGCCAAAAAGCTATCAAGTGAAAATAATTTAAAACTAAAAACCACTGGAGAGGATCAAAATATAGTAAGCATTTTACAAAACAATCAAAGCAATTTAGAATTCTTGTATGGTATATGTTTTGATTATGGATTTATTTGTTGTATTAAGGAAAATACACTCATTATAACCCCAAAAGATGGAAAAGTTAGTGATGCTGCTGCCAATATTACTCCAAAAAATCAAAATTTACCCAGCTATGAAATATCTTTAAATGACTGCATTTCATTAGAAATTTCAGAAAGTGCTAGAAATGAATACTCAGCTGTAATAGTAGAATGGCAAGATATCAATGAAGCAAAAATGAAAAGCATAAAAGTAGGAAATGGGAATAATGTTTTTAAAATGCAAATAGCACAACCAAAAAGTGATAATGAAGCTTTTAAAAAAGCACAAGCTAAGCTAAATGAACTTCAAAAAGGCGGCGTAAATGGAAGATGTGAACTTATAGGAAGAGATTTAAGAGCGGGTGGAAAACTAAAGATTAAAGGAATAGAACTTGATATTTATGAGTTTAGTATTAAAAGTGTGAGTCATAATTTTAATGACTCAGCTTATATAATTAGTGTCGAGTTTGAGAGTTAAAACAAACTTGGTTCTAAATTTTCTCTTAATTCTTTAGTGATTAAATAAACAGCATTCAAACTTAAATCGTATTTTTTGGCACATTCTATACTTGCTGCTTTAGTGGTTAAACCTTGTTTTATAAGTGTTTTAAAATCTTGTTTTAATTCTTCATCTCTCATGAGTGTTTTATAGCTTGGAATATAAATATTTGATCCGCCAAATTCTTTTAAAATTTCACGTTTATTATTATTTTTTACAAAATCAATAAAATATTCAAAATATTCATTATTTGAAAGCAAAGTAGTTTCCTAAAAAAGATTTTTTAAAAATTATAGCAAAAAATTAAATTTTATTTCATAGGTTATAATTACAAATAAAGGAGAGATTATGAAAAAAATAATGAGCATTTTATTGTTAAGTTTTACTCTATTGTTTGCTGATAGTTTTAATGAAAGCAAAAAAGAACTTGCTAGATTATATGATAGCTTAGGAAGCGATTATCAGTATGATTTTTATTGCAATGCACCTTTTAAGGTTAATAAGAAAGGAAAATATATTAAATTTGAAGTTCTTCCTTCAAATCAATATAGTCCCAGAAATGAATACACAAAAAAAGGAAAAATCAATCAAAGAGCTAAGCGTATAGAATGGGAACATATTATGCCAGCTTACAATTTTGGAAGACATTTGCCTTGTTGGAAAAAAGGAGGTAGGAAAGCTTGTCAAAATGATCCAGTATTTCAAAAGATGGAAGCTGATAAGCAAAATCTAGTCCCAGCGATCGGGGAAATAAACGGAGATAGAAGCAATTTTAGATACGCACAAGCTCCTTTAAATTTAGAATACAATCAATACGGAAATTGTAAAGTCTATACTGATTTTAAAGCAAAAAGATTTTATCCAGCTGATTATTCTAAGGGTTGGATTGCAAGAAGCTATTTATATATGAGTAAAACTTATAATATTAAATTATCAGATCAAGAAAGAAAGCTTATGGAGGCTTGGGATAAGCAATATCCTATGAGTGAAAAAGAAAAAAGAATTAGAGAATTACTCTAATTCTTCGCAAACTTTAGCCACAATTTCATCTATATCAATCACTAAGCTTTTATCTTTTTCATTAAAACTTTCATCAAGTTTTTCTCTGATATCACAAACCACATTAAGTAAAACCCCAAACTCTTTATCGGTTTTAATTTGATGAGTAATGCTATTATGCATTATTTCAATATTAGTTCCTTTTGTAGCAAAAGCAACTTGAGAATGTTTTTCTATACCTAAGGTTAAAAAAGCTCTGCATCATAAGAATGTATTTCTAAAATCATTTTAATCTCCTTTTGTTTTTTACAGAGACAACATTAGCTTCGTTTAACTGAATGTGTGCTGTTGTTTTCTAAATTTTTAAGTGCTAAAATAATCTTATTGGCTTCTTCTTTATCTAAATACCAAAGATGTAAAGGTCGTTTTTTAATGATATTGTTAATGAATTCTCTCAAAGCCCATCTTGTAGGTTTTTTAGCATTTTTACTCCAAATAGCTTGTATCATATTTAATTGCTTTTGTGTGGCTTTACCTTTTTGGGCTTTTTCTTTTTTTAAATATCTTGCTTTTTTGTTTTTTAAAAATTTCTCTTTATAACCTAAAGTTATGGCAAAATCCTTAAGCTCTTCAAGATTTAAATCTTTACTTGAATTTTTATCATATCTTTGATTTAAGACCCAGCGATAATCTTCATCATTATTCAAATTAGCTTCTTTTTTTAAAGTATGTATGATTTTAATCAAATGTTTTTTTAATGCCTCTTGTGTATTCATTTTTCCAACCTTTGTTTTAACCTTGAAATAAATTTATCTTTATTGGTACTATAAAGTTCGTTTTGTTTTTGCTTATATTCTAGATAATTTTGCTCATAATCTTTGATAGCTTGAGTAGCAATTGGTGTTTTAGCAACAGGTGCAATCTTGATTTGATTATCATAAATAATTTTATTTTGATTTTTAAACATATATTCTATAAGTTTATTATAAAACACCCCAGCAGCAAGAGGTCTTTTTTGCTCATCGCAAAGTTCTTTATTAGCGTTAATATAATAAACACTATCTTCACAATCATAATGCTTTAAAATAGGCTTACCTTTTTCATCATAAGCAATATTGCCATCATAATATTTAAGCACATAAGAGTATGAAAAATCGCCTTTGCGTGTTTGAAAAATAAAACGATTAGAAAAAGAAATAAAAAGCCATTCTAAAAAAGATTCTATATTTTCATATCTTTTCTTTAAATCAAGTTCCGCATAAGCACAAACAAGGGATAATTTTTCATAGCTTGTTCCAACAAATTGCTTTTTTAACATGGTTAAATCATAATATTTTTTAAAGCCTAATATATCTTTAGGTGTTTTTGCCTGAAAGTAAAGCTTTTCTATAGCTACTGCTTGAACTTCACTGATACCAAAAAGTTCTTTTAATACTTCTTTAGCATTATTCATTAAAACCCTTTTTCTAACCAAGAAGCTAACGTCTTTTGATTATCTTTATTTTTGTATTTATTGGCTAACTTTGGAAGCCAAGTTGATTTTAAAGCTCTTTTCCAGCTTTTCAAAGGTTTATTATTTGCCATAAGCCATTTTCCATCATCTTGTTTATAATAATTTATAAAACTATCAGCTATAAAATAAGGAATAGAGCAAGAATTTTTAGCATTAAATTCATCAATAGTTTTTATAATTTCATCTTTGCTCGGTGGAATAAATTTCATTTTTTTCCTTTTTTTAAAAACTTAATTAAGCCCATTAGTTTTAATGGACTTGTTAAATTTTTTGGCTTTTTTTAACATATTTCATTTTTATGTTAAAAATTTTTCATATTTTTAACATTTCAAAAGTTCAGGATTTTCGTGAATATTGCTGATGATTTCTAGGTCGCCTTTTGTATGAAAGCCAAATTTATATGTAAATTCTTTTTTTTCGCCAATGGTAGTGTAAAAAAAACCATCATTTAAATTAAACTCTACTTTCGCTAATGTTTTATTTTCAATCTTTAATATATCCCCCTCATAAATCTTTTTATGATTTCTATCATAGTATCCTGTCCAAAGTTCGATTTCCACGTCTTCATCTTTGAATTCGGATAATCTTACCTTAGCTTCTTTTCCATAAATAAATTTTGATTGACATTTGCAATTTTCATTATTACAGCCTTTATAGTTTTTATCCCAAATCCTAAAATCAAAATCACTTAGTTTCATTTCTCATCTCCATTTATACTTTTAGCAACCTCTTGCCACTCTTCATTGCTTTTAAACTCGCTATTAAGTTCTTTTAAAAGCTCAAGTGTTTCATCATTAGACAAATGATGAAGAATGGATCTTATTCTTTCTATTGGCTTATCCTTATGGATCATTCTAAAGAATTCCTCTTGCTCTTTTATGCTTAAATCTTCAAAAAGTTCAGCAAGATCATCAGCATCTATATCTTCTAAATCACTTGCATCTATACTTGCATTTACATACATTTTTTATCCTTTTGTTTTAAATTAAGTTTTAAAAACTTAATCAAATCCGCCTTAGCGGACTTGTTAAATTTTTCTTTTTCTAGCTCTTATTTTTTGTTTTAAGTTCATCTTCTTTTTTCTTTTTAGATTTCTCTTTTTTACCTTTGGTTTATTTCTAAAATCAAGCTCTTTAAGTCCGTTAAAATAAGTTGTTTTTGCATTAAAAACATTACTTAAAAGACTTGCAGCGATTAAAGAAAGTTTGCTTAGTCTCATTTTTCTATCTCCAAACTTTCAATCTTTGGTTCTATTCTAAAATTATCTTTTGTAACCCTTTTAAGTCCAAGTTTTACTAAAGTGCTATCTTCAAGTTCTACTATGGCTTCTTTGTTAAGTTCTTCTTTGTAAGTGATACACTCATTAAGCCCATAGCTTTTAAAGGCTTTAATTAAACTTTCTAGTTTTTCTTTTACGCGTGGTAAAGATACACTTTTACTTAAGCGATAACCAATCTTGCCAAAGGTAAATTCCTTAGATCTTTTTTCAGCAAATTCATGTTTATTGTTTTCACAAAAAGTGGTGATACAAGCTTCTATATATCCAAGCTCATCGCTTAAAACTTTAATCTCTCCTGCACGGCTTTCTTTGATTTCATTACAAGCTAAAGTTACCTCTCCATTGATTTTTTCTATTTGCACACTAAGCTCTGCCACTTTTTTAAGTGCAAGATTTACATCTTCAAAACTATTTATTTGCATTTATTCTCCTTTAATTTATATTTTTCGATTTGATAATCCCATAAACAAAAACCATATTTTAAAGACATGGCATACTTATTTCTTTTCTTGACTATCCTTAAACCCTTTCTATAAGGGCAACTCTAAAGTCAATTCTTTAATTCCTAGCTTTTTAGCTAATGCTAATTCTTCTTGCATACCTGTTGAATTTTTAGCGTCTTTGTGTTTGCTAAGATAAATATAATCACACGCTTTTAAAAGCTCTCTCCCCATTTGTAAAGCTTTGTCTCTGTGTTTATTCTCTTCCAAATAGCTAAATTGTAGTATGGGTGAAATAGGCGTAAAATCTTCACATTCACGTATAATTTTTAAGCATTCTTGCTCGGCAACGCTTATGGCTAATGATTTGCGTCTGCTTTCTTGCACAGCTAAGCCTTTATAAGGACTTGCTATATAAACTAATGGCATTGTTCTCCTTTTTTTGATGATTTTAGGGTTTTACCCTTTTTAAGTCTTCTTAAAAAAAGACTTAAAAAGAAAAAAACGCAATTAAAGTGCTTTTAAATCAAGCACTTTTATTCAGCTTTTTATTCAAATGAAAATTAAGAATTTTTTGTGCAATATAATCAGGATAAATTCCTTTTAAAACATCCACAAAAGTGCCGCTTTTTTTAAAATAAATACCCGCACCTTTTACTTCAAACAATGAAGCACTATAGTCTGCTTTTTCGCCTTTAATCATTGTTGTCATGATCTACTCCTTGTATTAAATTGTTTCTTTTTGTTTTTTCTTGTTCTATTAAGTCTAAAGTTTCAAAGATAGCAAGCCATTTATCTTTATTTTTAGGACTTCTTAATTTTTTAATAGCGTGTTTATAGATTTGATGAACACGTGTCAATGAAATACCCAGTTCTTTTGCTATCTCTTCAAAGGTCATTTTTTATCCCAACATTAAAAATGAAGCCGCAGCTTCGATGTGTTTAATTTCTACATCAGCCCCATCTGCAAAATCTCTAGCTCTTTTTAAAAGCTTTTCGCTTTTTCTAAAATTGCCACGAGCTAAGTTAAAAACCAAATCAATTGCTTTTTTATCTTCTATATTAAAATAGGAGCAAAGAGTTTTCAAATCTTCATTTTTTAAACCTTCTTTGTTTTGATAGCAAAGTCCTTTTAATTCCCATTTGGCACCAATTCTAGAGCTTAATTGCCCATATTCGTTATAATCATTTCTGCCAATACCTGTTAGATTGTTTTTAAGTTTTTTGGTGCCTACTAAGATCAAAGCTGTATTTGAAAAATCATATATGCGTCTTAAACATTCCAAAGCACGAAATGGCAAATGCTCACTCTCATCAATAATTAAAACTTTTGAAGTTCTTGCAAGTTCAGCAGCAATACCTCTGATTTTATCATCAAGTGAGCCTTTAAAGCATACATTTAACTTATTCTCAAGACCCACTAAAAGCATTCTTTTACTAGTTTCTGTGGTTGCTTCAAAAAGAACCACTCTTGTTCCATTTTTATTAGCATATTCTTTAATAGCACGACTTTTGCCAGTTCCTGCTTCTCCAATGATTACTCCCATTTCACGATTACTCATAGCACTTTCAATCGTTACATTGATAGCTTTTGCATCTTTGGTAGCAATAAATGGGGTTTGAAGTTCTTTTACACTTTTTTCTTCCACGAAACTTTTGATATATTTTTCAAGTAAAGGCTCAACTTTTAAGGCGTATTTATAAGCACTTCCTTCCTTCATGTATCCCACCATGTAGCTTCTGTTAATTCCCAAACGATCAGCTAAGTTGTTTTGAGAGATGTTTTGGGTGTTTAAAAATCTCTTGGTTTGTTCAACTAAATCCATTTTATTTCCTTTTGTTTTTTTATGAGTAAAAACTCTTTAAAACTTGAATTAATCAAGCTTTAAACAGCTTTTAACCTGCAAAATACTTTTTATCTACAAAAGCATCCATATCAAATTCTTCATCATTTTTAATTTCTTTTTTGGCATTTAAGATAAGCTCATCAGCATTAGCATTATTTTTAATCTTTTCTAATTCTCTTTGAGTTTTTAAACTTTCTTTAGCAAGTGATTTTTGATGTACTTCTTTAACCTCTGCAAGTGAGTTTTCAAAAACATTTTTCAAATCATTTAAATCCGCTTTAATATTAAGTTTAGTAAAGGCAGTAATTTCATCTTTTTTAAGCACTTCTTTAATCGCTTTAACTTCGCTTTCATATCCTTTTTTAAGCATTTTAAAGCTTTCTTTACTAAGCTTAGCTATACTTTCATCAAGAGCTAGACAAAGGAAGTTTCCGCTTAAATCATAAATGAAAAGCTCTTTGACATTGTCGATATTTTGTACACATTTTACTTTTGTGCCAACGCTTGGCAAATTTGCACTCTTATAAACCCTATCTTGAAATAAAATTCCTTTTTTATTAACTACTCTAATTTCTTTGTTTCCAGCGTTAAATAAAAACTCTTCATAAGATATTTTTACAATAGCTCTATCACAAGAGTTCCAAAGTTCAAGTGGAGTTTTAACGCCTTTTTTACGACGAACTTTACTCATATTCCATTTAATCACTTCAGCTTCTAAAAACTCACAAGCTTCGCTAAAGGTAAGAAGTAATTTTTGATTAGTTTTTTTAGTAAAACCATATTCATCTTTAGCTTTTCTTTCTTTTTTAGGAGTTTTTTGCTCTATCATTTCTCTTTTGGCAAGATTATTGCCAATATATCCATGCATTTTAGAAATTCCTGCATGTTGAAGTGTCCCAAAGCGTCTTTCAACTAAAGCTTTTTGCTCTCCTGCATAAGCAATAGCTGCATCATAGGTAATATTAAGCCCATCAAGTAGGCTTTGAAAATCTTTAGAAAGATAATCTTTTCCATTATCTCCTTTTATCATATCAGGCTTACCAAATTTATCAATTGCTTTCCATAAAAGACGCGTTAAGCTTAAAGAATTTGATTTACTTACTAAAGTAGCCACACCCATACCGCTAAAAACATCAACGACACTTAAGATGTGAGGGCGAAAAGGTTCTAAGGTTTCATCATCTCTTACTATAATATCAGCTGGAGAGCTATCGATTTGCCAACACATGTTTTTCATGTCATAAAGCTCTCTTTGATTGCCTTGTGCAGGTAGAAACTTACTTTTTGCTTTATCTAAACCTTGAGTAATAATGCAATGTTCTAATGGTTTATCTTTGTAGTAGTTTTTAATAAAGTTTTGTAAGGTTTTTACACTAAAAAGTGGCTTTACCTTTCCCAAATCAAAACCTATGAAATCATAGCTTTCCTTTTGCGCTGCCTCTTTGTGAATTTGCCACCAAAGTTCAGTAAAGTTAAATCCACCTGATGCAAAGGTGCGATACTCTCTTAAGGCATATTCTTGCATCCAAGTGCTAAGCTTGGTTTTATCTTTGCGATGAAAACCTCTTGTATCAACTAAACCTAGAATGCCATTTTCTTTATACGCTTTACGCATTCTTTCAAAAAGTCTTCTATTAATTCTTTCTATTTTTAAGGCACGAGCGATACTTAATCCACTCTCAATATACTTTTCAATTTGTTTAAGCGTCTTTACTTTAGCTCTAGCATCTTGTTTAACTTCATCGCTTAAATTTTCGAATTTTAAATTTAAAACAGCCAAATCATTCTTTATTTTTGACTCTGTTAAATTTAAATCATTCTCTTTTGTAATGCAAATTGCATTACTATTGTTAATATCACTCAAATTCACTTTTTGCATTTTTTCATCAAAAATTAAAGTATTTTTACTGATTAATTCTTGATTAATTGCAGTTAAAATCTGTTCTTTGCTTATTTTAAAAAATAGTTTTTTACCACCCCTGCCACCATTGGCATTATCTACTTTTAACCACTCATATTTATTTGAATTTCTAGTTACTGCAAGCCTTAAAGCTCCCTCGCTTACATTATAAACTTGTGCAGCTTCTTTGGTTTCTAAAAAATAAATCACACACAAACCTCAGGAAGTTTATCAATAATTTTAAGTTCTAAGAGTTTTTCAAATACGGCTTTAGTATTAGCTTTTGCTTTATATTTTTCAGAATAAAGTCCATTTACTACGCGAAATAAGCTCATATAATGAAGATTATGTTTTTGGGCAAATTTTTTAAGATTAATACCATTATCTTCAAAGTATTGTTTTAGCAAAATATCTCCTTCAATTTGTAATTTTTATTTCAAATTGATATTTTTTAAGATACAATTTGTAAATAATTTTTCAAATTATAATGCAAAATGTATTATTTGTCAATATAAATTATGCATTTTTGATAATAAATTATTCAAAAGGTATTATTATGGATTATAAAAATATTAGAGAAATTTTTGACAAAATCATTGAAATTCATAACCTTGAAAAAGATGAAGAGTTAGCGGAGCTTTTGCAAGTTAATTTTAATACTTTAAAAAGCTGGCTACAAAGAAAGCATATTCCATATAAAGATAGAGAAAAAGTTTATAATGCTTTAAGTATTAACCAAATAAATACTAATCAAAAAGAAACTAATTTTTATTCTATACCAAAACTCAATATTTCAGCTTCTGCTGGCGGTGGTAATGAATTAATTGGACTTGAAGAGTATGAAACTGGAGAAATGCTTGAGCTTAGCAAAGCATTCTTTAAAACAATTCCAAAAAATGTAAAAGCTATTAGAGTTGATGGTTATTCTATGATTCCTATGCTTTTGCCTGATAGCTGGGTTATATTTGAAGAAGTGCATGAATATCAAGGAGATGGGTTATATATTTTAAACTTTGATAATCAACTCATGGTTAAACTTTTACAATTAGATCCAATAAGTAAAATTTTAGACATTATCAGTGTAAATAAGGATTATAAAAGCTATAGTATAGATTTAAAAGATTCACAAATCGAATTAATTATACAAGGTAAGGTTTTGCGTTCTATTATATAGTTTAAAGGATTTTAAAATGAATGCAGTATTATCAATATTAGCAGTTATTTTTATTTTTCTTTTATGTAATTATTTATATAGAAAAATAAAAGGAATACCAGATAAACCATTAAAAGAAATTTGGAATGAAATTAAGTTTGAGTGGAGTAAATACAAGCAAGAAAGTAAAGAAGATTGGATTAAGTATAAGCAAAAAATACAAAAAATAAATGAAAAATTTAAAGAAGAAAATAAACAAAAGAAAGACTTAGAAGAAATAGAAATCATAGCCAATTATTATGAAATTTCTTTAATAGAAGCAGCAAAAATTCATTATGGTAAAGCTATTATTACAGAAGAAATAATCGAAAGATTAGAAAGACCTTATCGAAAATTATATGAACAATATAAAAAACTTTCTATAAATGAACAAAGAAAATTTTTGCATGATTTAATTTTAAATAATCAAGACGAATATGCAGAAGCAATAAGATTTATTCAAATTGCAGAAGAAAGCGTTAATATAGCCTTAAAATCAAAAAATAAAGATATTGCAGAAAGCAGAAGAAAACTTGCATTAGAAATAGAACAAAAAATACAGGAAGGATATCCTAAAGCCTATGGCTTAATTATAGATACAATTCAGCTTTTAGAAGATAATTATGATGTAAATCTTTTTGAAAATCAATGTATTAAGTATTATGAAGAAGCTCAAAAGTTAAAAACCATTAAATCTAAGCAAAAAAGAATTGATTATATAAATGATTTAATAAAAGAAGCTGAAATAAATCCTAAAATCGATGAGAAATTTGTTAATTTTTGGAAAAATAAAGTCAAAGAAATATTATAATTTACATTTTAAGTTTAAGCTTTATAGAAAAATAAAATGACGTATTTTTGCGACATTTTATTTTTCTAATAGGTCATTTTATTTTTCCGCCGACACATTTTTATCAAGCTTAGAAATAAATCCATCATTATCTTTCGCCAAAGGTTCAAGTTTTTCTCCTACATTAGATACATAAACATAGTTTTTATCTACAAAAATACTTTCAGGGCTTTTAAAACCATCAAATTCTTGATATTTTAATTCACTTGCACCAAGCAAACTTCCAAGAAGCGCTAAACTTAAAACATATTTTTTCATATTTTCTCCTTTATTTAAAAATATTTTCATTGAATTATATTTATTTAGATAAAAAAAATGTGCTAGTTTTTTGATAAAAAATACAAGTTTTTTGTTTTTTGATATTGCTTAGGAGTTTGCTCATATTTCTCTTTAAATCTTTCAATAAACCAAGCTACTGAAGAAAAAGCGCACTCATTAGCTATTTCATTGATATTTTTTTTAGAAAATTTAAGTAAAATCTTTGCTTTTTGCAACCTTTTTTCATCTAACCATTTTTTAGGACTTTGTCCAAAACATTTCTTAAATTCTTTAGAAAAAGTTGCTAAATCTAATTTCGCAAAATTAGACATTTCATTTACGCTTAAAAATTCTCTACCACAATACTCAAAAAGTTAGGAAAGATCAAGGCGAAATTCTTTTAAAATTCCTGATAAAAAACTAATAAAATAAATATTCTTATTTAAAAGTAAATGTAAAAAAATCTCTTCAAATTTCAAACTCACTATAGGATCTAAAATTTGCGTATTTTCTTCAAAATGCGGTGAAAAACTTTCCAAAATTCCTTGCAAAATCTTATCATTTTTTACCCAAAAAATTTCATAGTTTTGAAACTTTTGATCTAGTTTAAAAAAATCTTTATACTTATAAATAAGCTCAATTAAAAATGCATTGTCAAAAAAAAATAAATAAGCTTCATAAACTCCTTTACTAAGTCCTACATTGCTTAAAGTATAGCTCCCAGCTTTTAAAAACAAAGTTTCATAAGAGTTAATCTTATAATCTTTTGATGCAGTGTGTAAAATTTTATATCCTTTGCGAACAAAAGTTAAAAGATGACTTCCTATATTAACAAAAGTAGAATGCGAAGTATCCGTTTGTGTATATTTAGCAAAAGTGCAAGATTTAATTTTTTTATAATTGACACCTTTTAATTGCTTTAAATCTTCTGGTAAAGAAAGAATTTTATTCATCGTAAATTTTGCCTACATTCTAAAAGATACTTTTTAAGATCTTTTTCTTTCATTAAAATTTCACGCATACAAACACCTGCTATATTTATATCTTTAAAATTTTCTATATTTTGAGCATTGATACCGCCTATGGCATAAAGTGGAATTTGACTAAATTCAAGTAAGGATTTTAAAAAATCAAGCCCTTTAGGTTCTAAACCCGCCTTACAAGAACTTTCAAAAATATGCCCTACAAAAGCATAATTTACCTTATAACTCATCGCCTCTAAAAGCTCTTCTTTGCTATGGACTGAAGTGCCAAGTATATGAAAATATTTTACTAATTTAGACTCTTTTCTTAGCAAAGAAAGCGGTGCGTGAAAATAACGATGTCCCAATTTTAAACACTCCCTATCAAAAAAATGCAAAAAACAAGTCACTTTTTGCTTTGTACAAATGCTTAAAACTTCTTTTGCTAAGTCATAATACTCAAATTCGCTTAAATCTTTTTCTCTTAAAACTATAGCATCTACCTTAGCCTTAGCAAGTTTTTCAATCTGCTTTAAGAAGTCTATTTCCACACATTTTCTATCGCTTATGGCAATGATTTTTTTATCCCACATAAATGCTATCACTCATCACAGCTTGCAAATTTGATCTTTTAAGCATGCTTAAAATTTCATCTACACTTCTATCATCTGAAATTTCAAACTGCTCATCGCCCTTTTTTTCGCCCTTATGTTCACCTATGCCCACACTCACTCCTGCGCTCATTTTAGTAGCCCCAAGCTTAATAACCTCATCTCTAAAACCTATTCTTTCACGGCTTGAAATGGTAATACCCGCAAAAGGCAAAAAGAGCCTATAAGCACAAAGCACTTGCAAAAGGCGTTTTTCACTCACATCTTTAGGATGGATTTTGGCATTATTGATAATAGGTCTTAAACGTGGTACTGAAATAGAAATTTCAGCATGCGGATAAGCTTGTTGTAAAAAATGCGCATGAAGTGCCGTAGCAAGGGCGTCTTTTCTAAAATCATCTATACCCAAAAGTGCCGCAAAAGCCACTCCACGCATACCCGCTTTTAAAGCTCTTTCTTGGGCATTAAAGCGATAAGGAAAAATGCGTTTTTCACCAGCTAAATGAATTTTAGAATATTTTAAAGGATTGTAAGTTTCTTGAAAAACAGTCACATAATCACAACCCTTTTCATGTAAAATTTTATATTCATCTTCATTCATAGGATAAATTTCAACGCCTACAACCTTAAAATACTCTCTAGCTATTTTACAAGCATTTGCTATATATTCTACACTTGCAAACTCCCTACCCTCGCCTGTTAACATTAAAATTTCTTCTAAACCACTTTTAGTAATGGCTTGCATTTCTTCGTGAATTTCAGCTTCATTTAGCTTAGCTCTTGCGATTTTATTGCCTTTTTGAAAACCACAATAAACACATTTAGAATTACAATAATTTGACAAATAAAGTGGGGTAAAAAGAGAGATAGAATTTCCAAAATATTTTTGCTTGACTTTAGCGGATTTAAAGGCTAATTCTTCTATGAAATCTTCTGCTGCGCTTGAAAGCAAAGCTTTTAAATGTTCTATACTTAAATGTGTTTGATTTAAAGCATTTTTAACATCTTTAGCGCTAAATTGACTCTCATCATAGCTTTGAACTTGACTTAAAACCTTGTTTAAAATTTCGCTTTTTATTTCCTGCATATGAGGTAAATGCTGCATATAATCTTGCATGATTAATCCCTTAAAAAGCCTGTTAATGGAGAACTTGCTTTAGCCTCGCTCACACTTGCCAAACCTGCTAAAAAAGCCGCTCTTCCTGCATTTACCGCCAAAGAAAAAGCTCTAGCCATCAAGGTTATATCTTTAGCTTCAGCTATAGCTGTATTTACCATCACCGCACTTACTCCCATTTGCATAGCTTCACAAGCTTGTGCAGGACTTCCAATACCCGCATCTACAATGATAGGCAAATCAATTTCATTAAGCAAAATTTGTATAAATTCCTTAGCACATAAGCCTTTATTACTCCCAATAGGTGCTGCTAAAGGCATGATAGCCGCAGCTCCTGCATCACGCATAGCTCTAGCTGCGTAAAGATCAGCATGCATGTAAGGTAAAGGCGTAAAGCCCTCTTTAGCTAAAAGCTCACAAGCTTTAATCGTTTCATAATTATCAGGCAGCAAATACCTACTATCGCTTATCACTTCTATCTTGATAAGTTCTCCACAACCAAGCTCTCTTGAAAGCCTTGCAATACGTAAGGCTTCATCGGCGTTTCTTGCGCCTGAAGTGTTGGGTAAAAGTGTGATATTTTTAGGGATATAATCAAGTATATTAGCAATTTCCCCTGTATTTGCACGGCGTAAGGCTAGAGTGATAATCTGCGCTTTAGCTTCTTCTATGGCTGATTTTATAAGCTCTAGCGAATATTTTCCAGAGCCTAAAATAAATCTTGAATCAAACTCGTATTTGCCTATTTTTAATTTATCATTTTTTAAATTTTCTTGCATTTTTACTCCTTATTTGCTAAAAGCTCTAAAACAAGATTACTTTGATGTCCTGCACAAATATTTACCCTTGGTGCCATAAGTCCATTTCCCACCTTAGCACCATTTACCAAATCCCCACATACATAGAAATTTTTAGCAATTTTTCTTGTTTGTATGCTGTTGCTATCACCATAGCCCGCAAGCCCTGAAGCACAGATTAAAATACTATCTTTGTAAAATCTATGAAAATTTTGTGCCATCATCGCTTTTGCGATAGCACCATCAAAGGCTTCGCAAACTATATCTATATCTTTAAACAAAGACTTTAAATTATCCTCATCGATTTTTAAAGTGCAAATTTCAACGCTGATATAAGGGTTAATCTCGCTAATTTGCTCCTTTAAAGCTTCGGTTTTAAATTTACCCAAATCACTCACACGATAAGCTTGGCGATTCAAATTACTAGGCTCAATCACATCAAAATCAATCAACTTTAAAAACCCCACTCCACTTCTTGCCAAATTTATCGCTATATGTGAGCCAAGCCCACCTAAACCACAAACTGCCACGCGCCCATTTTTAAGTTTATCGTGAAGTTTTGGTGTATGTCTTGCTCTCATCATAGCATCTAGTGCATCTTTTGGAGGTAAAGTATTTTTTTCTATGCAAAAAAGCTCATCATCTTCGTTTAAAGCGATATTCTCTTTTGTTGCAAAACCATTGATAATCCAAACATCATTTTCATTTTTGCTGATATTTTCAAAAAATTCCAAACTTGTTTTAAAGTCTGTATCAAGTTCTTTGCCATTGAATTTCACTCTCATCAACCGCCTCCTACAAAGCTTACGATTTCAGCTTTATCGTTTTCTTTTAAAATCAAATTTTCAAATTCACTTTTTGGTATGATTTCTCCATTTAATTCTAAAGCGATAAGTTCGATTTTAAAACCTTTTTCTTTAATAAAATCCATAAATTTAAGCTCTTTTAACTCAAGCTTTTGTCCATTGATAATCATTTTAAACCTTTAAAAATTTTCTATCAAGTCTTTAAAAACAAGGCAAAGTTTTTCAAATTCTTCTATACTTACTCTTTCATCAATAGCGTGAATTCTATCATTGCAAACCCCAAATTCCACTACCTTTACACCGTATTTTGCAAAATATCTTGCATCACTTGTACCGCCTTTGGTATTAAGCTCTGGCACTTCATGAGTGATTTTTTGAACGCTTTCATTCATTTTTTGAACGATTTTATTATCGATATTTGTCAAGAAAGCTTCGCTTGATTGTTTTAGCTCTAACTCATAGTTTAAACCGTGACAAATTTTTTCTACATAGCTTTTTACATCTTCTAAGCTTGTATCAGGAGAATTGCGAACATTAAACATAAGTTTTAAATCATTTGGCGTAACATTACACACCCCCATACCTCCGCGAATATCAGTTATAACGATTTTTGAAGGACTAAATTCAGCACTTCCAGGATCAAGATCAAAACCCGCTAAAAGCTTTAAAACTGGTGCAAAATCATGCACAGGATTGATACATTTTTCAGGATAAGCAACATGCCCTTGTTTTCCACGGATTAAAAGTTTTCCATTGATAGAACCGCGACGCCCTATTTTAATGCTATCACCAATTTTTTTAACACAGGTTGGCTCGGCAACCACAGCATAATCAGGTAGCATATCTCTTTCTTGCATCCATTCTAAAACAGCCTTAGTTCCATATATAGCTTCACCTTCTTCATCACTTGTTAAAATAAGACTCAGTCTAGCTCCTTTAAAATCCGCATTCTTTACCGCATCTACAAAAGCCGCTACTCCGCTTTTCATATCTTGAGCACCTCTTGCATAGATAAAGCCTTCTTTTTCCATAGGCACAAAAGCATCACTACTCCAACCCTCGCCTGCAGGCACTACATCTACATGCCCACCAAAAGCTAAATGCTCACCCTCGTCTTTAAATTTTTTAGTGAGTAAAAGGTTTTTAATGCCTTCTTTTTCTATGAAAAAAGCTTCAAAATCACTCAGTTCCATAGCGATGAAATTTAAAGCTCCATCATCATTTGGCGTAACAGATTTAAATTTTAAAAGTTCGATTAAAAATTCTTTTGCATTCATTTTTTATCCTAAGAAAGTTTTATATAATAAATTAAGAGCAAAATACTCTATAATTATAGCTGAAATTATATTGATTATAAAAACAACTTTTGCACTAAAAACATGACTATATCTTGCCACCACAAAAGCTAAAGCACTTACCCAAAAAAGTATAGCCACAACAAGCCCTAAAGTCATCAAATAAGCATGATCACTACTTAAAACCACGCTTGCAGCACTAAGCCAAAATCCTATCACAAAAGGATTTGAACCATTTAAAAAAGCTCCTTTAATATAACTTTTCAAAAGACTTTCTTTAAATTCTTTATGCTCTAAATTTAAGCTTTCTTTCTTTTTTCTTAGCATCAAGTACGCCATATAAGTTAAAAAACAAAAACCAAAAATCGCCAAAGAACGCATAAAAATAACATTGTCTAAGAAATTTAAAAGCCCAAATTGAAGCAAAAAAAGATAAAGCATATCTATACTAAATGCTCCAAGTCCTACAGCTATGGAATTTTTAAAAGCTTTTAGTGCATAAGTTAAAATCAAAATATTTACAGGTCCAAAAGGCACACTCACTCCAAAGCCCAAAAAAACTCCACTTAAAAAAGAATCAAACATTACCATCTTTCATAAAATTTTCTATATCAAGTGCGATTTTATCAATAGCGCTTATAATATCTTCTATATAGATTTTATCAAAATACCGCTCTAAATTCGCATCTTTTTCGTAGATATTTAAAATACTTTTTTCGCACATTGAAGCATAACGCCCTACAGGCAAAACCGCCCCACTTGTGCCTACGCTGATAAAAAGCGAAGTTTGATTTAGCAAAGAATAAAGCATAGCATAAGCAGGAGCTTGCTCTTCAAACATGACTATATTGTGTCTTAAATCCTTACTTTTGCATTTTGGGCATTGTTTATCTGTGATTTTTTCATAACCTATATTAAAAATTTCTTCGCATTTTAAGCAGCGAAGTTCGGGCAAAAAGCCATGCAAATGCACTACATCTTTACACCCTGCACGCTCTAGCAAATCATCTACATTTTGCGTGATAACAAAAAGATTTTTACCCCATTTTTCTTTTAATTGTGCGATTTTTTCATGAGCATGATTTGGCTTTACATTTTGAAGTTGCGCCCTTCTTGCATCGTAAAAATCAAGCACTTTTTTAGGGTTTTTTCTAAAACCTGTTGCGGAGCAAACCTCCATCACATCGTATTCTTCCCAAAGTCCATCATTATCTCTAAAAGTTTTAAGTCCACTTGGAGCAGACAAACCCGCTCCACTTAATATCATAATGTTTTTCATAATCTCACCACCTTAGCACCAAAGCCACCTTGATTGATCGGTGCGTCATTAAAGCCTTTAACACTTTTATGGGTTTTTAAAAACTCTCTTACCGCAAAGGCAAGCTTTCCTGTGCCTATACCATGATAGATCAAAACCTCATCAAATCCCGCTATTAAAGCATCTGAAATAAATTTATCAAGCCTTGAAATAGCCTCATCACTCCTAAGTCCATGCAAATCCAAAGTTACGCTTAGATTGCTTGGTTTGCTTACGCTTATACTTGTTTTTGCTACTTTTTTTGGCATTGCACCACTTTTTTTAAGCAGTTTTAAAGGCACACGAAGTTTGATCCCATCGCTTTCAACCATAGCATCGTTTTTAGAAATGCTTATGATTTTACCCTTAATTTTTTCATATTTTACAAAATCCCCCACACGCAATTCTTCGTTTTGCTCCATACTTGGCAAGATGATTTCTTTTTTAAGTTCATTGGCTTTATTAAGGCTTCTTTGCTTATCTTTTGTGTCTTTAAGCTGTATGGTTTTCTTAGCTTCTTCTATGGCTTTGTGAAATTTAAATTCTAAATTTCTCAAACTCGTGCGAAATTCTTGTTCATTTTTTTCTTTTTGATCTTTTAAAGAAAGTAAAATTTCATCGACTTTTTGCTCTTTTTTCTCAACATTTTCAAGCTTAGCTTTTAGTTCTAATTCAAGATTGATATTTTTACCCACAAGCTCTTCTAAATTTTCTTTATCCTCGCCATAAAGCTTTTTAGCCTCGCTAACTAAATTCGGCGGAATCTGATAACGCAAAGCGGTTTCAAAGGCATAAGATTTTCCTATAGTACCTTTTAAAAACTCATATTTTGGGCGTGAAAGCTCTTCATCATATAAAGCAGCAATGAGTTCAACTTGCTCATTTTTTGCTAAAAGCATGGCAAGGCGTTTGTGGTGCGTGGTGATGATGATTTTAAGATTATTAGCTATGAGTTTTGAAATTAACACACTATACAAACAAGCCGCTTCTTCAAAATCTGTTCCAAGCTCTATTTCATCTATACCTAAAAGCAAATTTTTCTTAGAAAAAAGTCTAGAAAAATGCAACATTCTTCCTGCAAAAGTTGAAATGTCGTTTTTAACATTTTGCGGATCTTCTATGATGGCATCAAATTCTTTAAAAGTACCAATTTTACTTTCACTTGCTTTGATATGCATAGGCAAAAGATGTTTAGCTAAAAATGCTGCGCTTAGCATGGATTTTAAAAGCATGGATTTTCCGCCTGCATTTACCCCTGTGATGATTAAAACTTGTTTTTTAAATTCCAAACTCACGCTTTTTGGATTTTTTAAGGCAGGATGAGCGAAATTTTTAAGCACTAAATCCGTACTTTGATCACACAAAACAAATTCAAAATCCTTTTTTTTAGCAAGCAAAACCCTAGCACTATAATGATCAAAAAGATCAAAGGCTGTATTGATAAATTTTAAAAAAGGTAGGTTTTTTGCTAAAAAAGCTGAGAAATTTTTAGCGTATTCATAATAAATTTCTTCTTTTTGATTTTTGATTTTTTCTATATCATTTTGCAAATTTTCAACACTTAAAGGCACGATATAAAAGCCACCGCCACTACTTCTACCTATGATTTTTGCTTTAATAGCGTGATTAAACCCGCCTCTTACAAGCAAGGCTTCAAGATTGTTTATAAGATGGATTTGTGTATCGATAAGATAAGGCATTAAAGCTTTTGTATAGCAAAATTTCTTAAACTCAGCTATTATGCTTTCATTTTTCAATCTTAAAGCGGCATTAAGATTTACAAGTCTTTCATCTAAACTTTCTTTTAATTCCCCTTTCTCATCGAAATTCAAACAAAGCTCCAAAGCCCCGCTAACAAATTCTATCTTTTGTAGCCAAGAGTCTAAATTTGTTCCTAGTTTTATTTTTTTTAACTTTTCAAAATAACGAAAAATTTTTACAAATTCAAAAATTTCATCTAAATGTAAAATTCCTTGCTTGCTTAAATGAACTAAGGCTTTATCAAGATTGCTAAGCTCTGGTATAGTAGGAAATTCCACCTCGCAAAGCTCATGTATGCGTTTAAAATGAAGATTAGAATCTCCTTGTAAAAAAATCTCCTTATCTCTTGCAAAAAGGGCTTTAAACTCTTCTAAATAGCTGTTTAAATCAAGCTTTGAGATCAATTCTTCTTTTGCATCATTCATCATTTAACCTGCAATCTTTAATATCTATGATTAAAGAATTAAAACTTTGATTATTATCTTTTGAAATAAAACTTCCTGTACCAAATTCATAGTTAAAATACGCCTTAGATACATTAATATCTTTACATAAAATATTTTTATTTTGATTAAAAGCTACGATAATATCTGTTCTTAAACGACTTTTTTGCGTATTTTCAAATTCAAAAAATACCGCTAAAATGATAAAGATCACAAGCAAAATACCAAAAAAAGGTTTGGTTTTTTTGCCTAATTTTTCACGCAAAGCAAAAGTGATTAAGGCTAAAATTAAGATAATTAAAAGATATAAAAAAAACCTACTCATTTTTTTGCCTTAATTTATTGCTAATATCTCCCGCACCAAAACCTATAATAAGCCCTTCTTCAAAAACCTGCCCCTTAGAAGCTACCAAAAATTTACCCTCTCTTTTAATATCTTCTACAAACAAAGCCTTAGGAAAAACCGCCTTTAAATCAAGTTCTATAGACTCTTCTCCTGCGGCATAAACAGGTAAAATTACAAGCTCATCAACACCTTCAAAAGCCTTTGCAAACTCCTTTAAATTTGCGGCCAAACGCGTGTAGCGGTGAGGTTCAAAAATGGCTGTGATTTTTTTATATCCACCTAATTTTGCGTATTCTTGTGCTGCACTTAAAGTCGCTTTTATTTCGGTAGGATGATGACCATAATCATCGATTAAAACCAAATTTTCATCAGCATGTAAAATATCAAAACGCTTTTTAATACCTTGATAATTTTTAAGCCTAGTTTTTATCGTTTCTATATCTAAAAAATTTAGAGCCGCCAAAATCGCCAAAGATGCATCAAGCGCTAAATGATATCCCATACCAAAAACCTTAAATTCACCCCAATCTTTCAACTCAAAACTTGTAAAAGGTTTGAAATTTTCTATACACATGGTGCAGTTTTTGATATCTTTGCTCGGATAAAGCTTGATTGACTCATTTTTATAATTTTTCAAAAACTCATCTTCAGCATTAATCACGCGAATTTTAGCCGTATCTAAAAACTCCACATAAGCATGATGGAGTTTTGAAACTTCATTGCCATAATGATCTAAATGCTCTGCTTCTGCATTGGTAACTATAGCCAAATAAGGATTTGAATTTAAAAAAGAACTATCGCTCTCATCAGCTTCAAAAACAAGGTTTTGGCTTTCTTTATAAATCATATTTGAACCAAATTCTTTTAAAATCGCTCCGATAATCACAGAAGCATCATCAAGCAAAGAAGCTAAAATGCTTGAAGTTGTGCTTTTTCCATGTGCTCCTGCAACTGCAAAAACACACTTATCTTCTAAAATAAGAGGCAAGGCCTCCTTGCGTGAAAGACATTTAATGCCTAATTCTTTAGCGTGTTTAAATTCAGGATTTTCTTCTTTAATTGCAGCAGAGTAAATAACTAAATCTTTGTTTAAAATATTGTCTTTATGATGAGGGATACTGACCTTAACCCCTTCTTTTTCAAGTTCTTTAGTAATTTTACTTTCCTTAAGATCACTCCCACTAATCTTAAAGCCTTTTTCTTTTAAAAATCTTGCTAAAGCGGAAATTCCTATACCGCCTATGCCGATAAAATGGATATTTTGCATCACTTAAACCTTTATACTTTAAAGGCTAAATTTTAGCACTTTTTTACTAAAAAGAAAATATATAATTTTAATTTTTAAAATACCCGATTTTAATAGTCTTTGCGGAAATATTAAATATCTTAAATATTATTAACATTAAGCTTATATTAAAAAAATATTTATAATAATGAGCAATAAGATTAGGGAGTATTTTATGAATCTATTAAAGGTTTTTAGCAATGTAAATTTAAGTTGGCTTATAAGACATTATATCTTTGGAATTATTATTTTATTATTGTTTTATTTTGCTTTGCCTACACATGATTTTTATTTATTTTTTGCTTTAATAATCAACTTAATATTTTTTCCTTTTGCATGTTTTGTATGGGAAGAACTAAAAAATATACTATTAGGTGACAATGTGTTTATTGTTAATGCTATATTTTTACTTTTGAGTAAAATCATTATTAAGCTAATCTTGTTTATGCTTGCTATACCTATTGGAATTATTGGCTTTTTAATTCTTTGGTTTATAATTAACAAAAAACAAGAATTATAAAATCATGCCTTAGTTAATATATTAAACTTATTTAAATAACCTTAACATAAATTTAGTCTTTAAAACCCTTAATCATCTTATCAAAACCCCAAAGTTTTCTTGCTTCATCACTTTTTTTAGGCTCTATGATAAGCATTTCTTCTTCAGAACCTAATCTACTTTCTATCTCGCCAAAAGCATTGATAAACAGAGTATCGCCGTAAAAATTCCACTCATCTTTTGTTTTGCCTATGCGATTTACTCTTAAAATGCTTGTAGAATTTAAAAAAGATCTTGTTTTTAAAAGTTCTTCCCATCTTTGTTTACTTTCAAAGGTACAAGCACTAGGAACGATAACCAAATCAATTTTTTTCGCCATAATCTGTTGCCAAAAAATATCAAAATGCGTCTCAAAACCAAAAAGTAAAGCACATTTTAATTTTTCATAATTAAAAGTAAAAATTTTTAATTCTGATGGAGTTTTGTTGCTGAAAAATTTTTCT
This sequence comes from Campylobacter sp. BCW_6460, assembly GCF_001762705.1. Classification (NCBI taxonomy): domain Bacteria; kingdom Pseudomonadati; phylum Campylobacterota; class Epsilonproteobacteria; order Campylobacterales; family Campylobacteraceae; genus Campylobacter; species Campylobacter sp. BCW_6460. The sequence goes on from NZ_MJXI01000002.1 coordinate 142,814, forward strand.
TCATTCCAATGTTCATAAGGCATTAAAATTTGCTGTTCATAACTTTTAACACCATTTGGAGTCACTTTTAAGCAAAGTTTTTTATAACTTTTAGCTTCAACGCTTACATAAGGAGCGATGATTTCTAATTCATATTTTTTAGCAAGTTTAATCAAGCTTTCTTTTTTAGCTTCACTTTGTTCTTTTATCATATTTTTTGGCATGTGTAAAAGTTCTGTAAAAAAACTATTAATCACATATTCGCCCAAAACTACCAAATTTGCCCCATTGTCTTTTGAAGCTTTAAGATAATAATCGAGCCTTGATTCACTTAAAGCTAAAGTTGGAAACTGTAAAGCTGCTATTTTACTCATCGATTTGCTCCACTTCTAATTTTGCTTTTTCAAGCTCAAGTCTTGCTTTTTTGATACTCTCTAAACCTTCTTTGTAAATTTTTACACTTTCATCTAAGGCAAGCTCTTGATTGTTTAATTTTTCCAAAGATTCATTAGCGTGTTTTAAATTTTCTTCAAAACTCATTGATGATTAACCTTGTAATTTGGTGCTTCATGAGTGATAGTAACATCATGTACATGACTTTCTTTAAGCCCTGCAGTAGTGATTTCAACAAATTCAGCTCTTTTTTGAAAATCTTCTATATCTTTAGCCCCAACATAACCCATAGAAGAACGCAAACCTCCTAAAAGTTGATGCACCACGCTTCTTATACTTCCCACATAAGGAACACGCCCTTCTATACCTTCAGGAACAAGTTTATCTTGAGCAGTACCTTGCTGAAAGTATCTGTCTGAACTTCCTTTTTGCATAGCCCCAAGTGAACCCATACCACGATAAGACTTATATTGTCTTCCTTGATAAGTAAAAAGCTCTCCTGGACTTTCATCTGTTCCAGCTAAAAGCGATCCTATCATAACAGAACTCGCACCTACAGCTAAAGCTTTTGCAATATCACCTGAATATTTGATCCCGCCATCGGCTATCACAGGAACGTCAAATTTATTTGCTTCTTCCACGCACTCATCAATGGCTGAAATTTGCGGCACACCCACACCTGAAACAATGCGTGTAGTACAAATACTTCCTGGCCCAATACCTACTTTAACCGCATCTACCCCTGCTTCACAAAGTGCTTTTGCTGCGGCTGCAGTAGCGATATTTCCTGCGATAAGATCTAAATTTGGATATTTAGTTTTAATTGCTTTTACCGTATCAATAATACCCTTAGAATGTCCATGCGCAGAATCAAGCACAACAACATCAACGCCAGCTTCAACTAAAGCATCCACACGATCCATTTGCCCTACTCCTATAGCCGCACCCACACGCAATCTTCCAAAACCATCTTTATTGGCATCAGGATATTCTTTGCGTTTTTTAAGATCTTTTATAGTGATAAGTCCTTCCAAGCGTCCTTGTTCATCAACTATAGGAAGTTTTTCTACTTTGTTGGTGCTAAAAATTTTTTCCGCATCGTCTAGAGTGCAACCTTTTGGAGCAGTGATTAAAGGCATTTTAGTCATAACATTTTCAACCAAATTTGAAAAATCACTCTCAAATCTTAAATCACGATTGGTAAGTATGCCTATTAGTTTCTTATCTTCATCTATTACAGGAACACCTGAAATTCTATACTCTGCCATGATTTCTAAAGCCTCTGCAACACTTGCTTTAGGACTTACAAAAATAGGATCGATAATCACCCCACTTTCGCTTTTTTTCACTCTTTTTACTTCTCTAACTTGTGAAGCTATATCCATATTTTTATGAATTACCCCAAGTCCTCCAAGTCTTGCCATCATGATAGCAGCTCTGTGTTCAGTAACTGTATCCATAGCCGCAGAGATTAAAGGCATATTTAAAGTGATATTTTTTGTTAGTTTAGTGTGAATTTTTACTTCCTTAGGTAGAACTTCAGAATACCCAGGACGCAGTAATACATCTTCAAAAGTTAAAGCTCTTTTTACAATTTTCATCTTTCATCCTTAATTTTTAATCATTTGTTCTAAACTTAAAGCCCCATCTAACAAGGTTTGTTCATCATAAGCTTTGCAAATCAGTTGTGCTGATATATTAAGCCCTTCTTTATCTTTTGCAACAGGCACACTAATGCCTCCAAGTCCTGCTAAATTTACAGAGATAGTATAAACATCTTCTAAATAAGTTTGCATAGGGCTTTTTTGAGTATCAAATTTAAAAGCCGTTGTAGGAGTTACAGGCATAAAAATAAGATCACAATCTTGCAAAATTTCTTCATATTTTGCCTTGATAAAAGCTCGAGCTTTTTGTGCTTTGATATAATACGCATCATAATATCCACTGCTTAAAACAAAAGTTCCTAACAAAATTCTTCTTTTTACTTCTTCGCCAAAACCTTCACTGCGTGTATTTATATACATTTCTTTTAAATTTTGGATATTTTCAGAACGCTTGCCATAACGCACCCCATCATAACGACTTAAATTTGCACTTGCTTCAGCTGTTGCGATGATATAATACGCTGCGATATCAAACTTAGAATCAAGCAAATTTTTATATACAATCTCATGTCCATTAGCTTTTAACATATCTATGGTTTTTAAAAGTGCGTTTTTTACTTCGCTATCTGCATCATTGACATAATTTTCAATCACTGCGATTTTTAATTTTTTATTTGCATTTAAATTTGAAGTGGTTTTGATAAACTCGATATTTGCACTCGTGCTATCCATTTTATCATATCCTGCGATCGCATCATATAAAATTGCCGCATCTTCTACATTTTGCGTTAAAACCCCGATTTGATCCAAACTTGAAGAATAAGAAGCCAAACCATAGCGACTCACTCTTCCATAACTCGGTTTAAATCCTACACAACCACAAAAAGCCGCAGGTTGGCGTACAGATCCACCTGTATCAGAACCTAAACTTGCTAAAGCCAAGCCACCCGCTACCGCAGCAGCACTTCCACCACTTGACCCACCTGGAACACGCTCAAAATTTAAAGGATTTAAAGTTTTTCCATAACAAGAACTCGCTGTTGAACTTCCCATAGCAAATTCATCCATATTGCAACGCCCAAAAGGAGAAAAACCGTTAGCCTTTAAATTAACAATCGCACTTGCATCATAAGGAGCGATATAACCTTGTAAAATCTTACTCGCACTAGTAAGCTCCCAGCCCTTTACACTGATATTATCTTTTATAGCTACAGGCACACCTTCACCTGAAACACTTAAGTCTTTATCTAAAAATTGTTCGATATAAGCACCTATTTTTTTTTCTTTTTTTGCTTTTTCATTGAGTTCTTTTTTTAAATTTTCAAGTTCTTCTTTGGAGTATTTTAAAGCTTCTTTTAAAGTTATCATTTATTTTCCTTTGTTTTTTTTGATCAAAAATACTGCTAAAGCACTAAAAGCCAAAACCACCGCTATAGTTGCAATGATAATACTATTTGGAATCGGATTTTCTAACATTAAACCCCTTTTAAAACTTCTTCACATCTTAAACAAGGTGTTTCTTCATTTTTACTTTGAAGTTTCCAACATCTTGGACATTTACAAAGCGAAGATTTGGTGATTTTAAATTTCTCATTCTCTACTTCAAATTCAGCTAAAATTTCTTCATTTTCATTGCTGATTTGACTCACCATAAACCAATCGGCTAATTCCTCATTTGGGAATTTATTAAAACTAATGTTTAAATTTAATTCCAAGGTGGATTTAATGATTTTATCTTTTTTAAGCATATCAATTTGTTCAAAAAATTTCTCTCTAGCACTCATTAAAAATGTATCATCTATACCAAAATCATAATCAAAATCCTGAGTTAAACTCAAATCAAATACATCTTTTGCATCGCCTTTGATTAAAACATTAGCATGTTCTAAAGCCTCATCTACACTATAGCTTAAATTTGGAGCAAGTAAATTTAAAAGTTCTTTTGCTATCAAAGCCATAGCCACTTGAGCAGATTTTCTTCTTTGAGCATTTTCACTATCACAATAAAGTCTATCTTTACTGATATCAAGATAAATCCCACTTAAATCCGCACTTAAGAAATTTAAAAGCAAACTAAAACCTTTAGCAAATTCATAAGCAAAAAATGCTTCTTTACTTGCTTTAAAAACTTTGGTTGCACGACTTAATATCCATTTATCAATAAAACTAAATTCTTTAACTTCTAAATCTTTTAAGTCATTTGTATTGGCAAGTAAAAATCTTATAGTATTTCTTATTTTGCGGTATTGTTCGCCCACTTGTTTTAAGATATTGTCTGAAATTTTTAAATCACTTGAATAATCACTTAAAAGTATCCAAAGTCTTAAAATTTCAACTCCATAGGTTTTTGCTACATATTCAGGAGCAATCACATTGCCTTTAGATTTAGACATTTTTTGCCCTTTTTCATCCGTAGTAAAACCATGAGTTAAAATGCTTTCATAAGGCGCGCTTTCATTGATCGCTGTACCTACAAGCAAAGAGCTTTGAAACCAACCCCGATGTTGATCGCTTCCTTCTAAATACATACTTGCTCTTTTTTCTCCTGCGTCATAAAGTCCGCTATTTAAAACCGCATTAAAAGTACTTCCACTATCAAACCAAACATCTAAAATATCATATACTTTTTCTAAATTTTCAGCTTTATATTTTGAATTTTCAGGAATTAAATCTTTGATTTCAAACTCCCACCACGCATCAGCACCGTGTTTTTCAAAAATAGCTACTACAAAGTCAAAAAGTTCATCATCAAAAATCACTTCTTTAGTGTTTTTATCTCTAAAAAAGGCTATAGGCGTTCCCCAGTCCCTTTGTCTTGAAATACACCAATCTGGGCGATTTTCCACCATAGAACCTATTCTTTTTACCCCACTTTGCGGATAAAAGGTTGTTTTTAAAAGTTGTTCTTTTGCACACTCTCTTAAAGTTTTTCCTTGAAGTTTTGGTTCATCCATTAAAATAAACCATTGTTTAGTAGCTCTATAAATCACAGGCTTATGCGTTCTCCAACAAAATGGATAAGAGTGTATAAATTTAGAAGAATGTAAAAGTTTTTCGCCTAAAAGTTCTAAAATTTTTTCATTGGCCTTAAAAATATGAAGACCTATAAACTCTTCAAGCAAATGAGAAGGCAAAAGCCCTTTAGCTCTTAAAGTTTCATCATAACATCCACTATCATCAACAGGCATTAAAACCTCAATACCGTATTTCAAACAAGCATAGTAATCATCTTCGCCATGTCCTGGTGCAGTATGTACAAGTCCACTTCCACCATCCATCAATACATGCTCGCCCATAATTAAAACAGATTTTCTTCCATTTAAAGGATTGATAGCTTCAAGTTTTTCAAATTCTTTTGCGTTTAATTCTTTTTGAATTTCTCCACTTGTAAGTCCTTTTTCTACCATACTTTTAAGTAAAGCACTTGCAAAAATCAAACCTTCTTTAGTGATCACATAATTTTCGTTAGGATTTAAGGCTATAGCTTGATTAGCCACCAAAGTCCAAGGCGTAGTTGTCCATATCACTGCACTTGCTTTTGAAACGCCTAATTTTTCACAAGCTTTTATATCCAAATCAAAAGCCACAAAAATAGAATAATCCTCTTTATCTTGATATTCTACTTCAGCTTCTGCTAAAGCTGACTTTGCCGCCCAACTCCAAAAAACAGGTTTAGAACGCTCACAAAGTAAGCCTTTTTTAGCAATCTCACATAAAGTTCTATAAATCGCTGCTTCAAACTCAAATTTCATAGTCAAATAAGGCTTATCCCAATCTGCAATAATGCCTAAATTTTTAAATTCTTCTCTTTGGATATCTACAAATTCACTCGCATGTTGTCTGCAAAACTCACGAATTTCTTTCTTGCTTAAGCTTTTTTTCTTTTCTCCAAGCTTTACTTCTACTTGTTGCTCTATAGGTAAACCATGACAATCCCACCCTGGAGTAAAACGCACACTCTCACCTTTAAAATAATGCGTTTTGATAATAGTTTCTTTTAAAATTTTATTTAAAGCATGTCCTATATGGATATGTCCGTTAGCATAAGGGGGGCCATCGTGTAAGGTAAAACTTTTTTTCGCATTTTTGCGATTTTCTTTCATTTTTTCATAAGCATAACTTTGCTCAAACCATTTTTTAAATCTTTGCGGTTCAAGTTCCGCTAAATTCGCCCGCATAGCAAAAGTAGTGCTGGGCAAAAGTAGAGTTTCTTTGTAGTCCATTTTTTCCACCTAATTTTAATAAGCTTAAATTCTACTCAAATTAGCTTTAATTTCTACTTTGTTTTTGGCTATAATTATAAGAAAAAAAGGAAAATTTATGAAACATTTGCTTTATCTTATAGGAGATGAGCTTACTATAAACGAAAAATTCAAAAATTATATTTATAGAACTTATGAAGAAAAATTTAAAGAAATTAACGAAATTCGCATACAAAATAAAACCGATAAAGATTTACCCTTTTTGCTTGAAAACCTCTTAAATCAGTATGATTTTATCACTTTATTTACAAGCCCTTTGCATTATGCGACTGTTGCTAAAATTTTAGCAACTTTAAATGATGATAATCTTATCTTAAAAGATGATACCTTGGTTCCAGATAAAGCAGAATTTAGTAAAAATAGCTTTGTGTGTAATTTTTCAAATTCAAAAATCAATGTCGTTAAAATAAATCCAAGCGAAAAATTACCCAATCTTCTTGGGCATATAAAATTAAATTTTGCATATTTTTGCATTTTTGGTATGGATGATGAAAGCGCTATATTGCTACTGCAAACCCTAACAAAATCTTATGAGATAAGTATAAAATCAACCAAGCTTTTAGATAATCTTGTGCTTATTAAGGCCACTTGCGCTAATTTTGGAAAACTTGATGGTTTTTTAAATAGCGTAAAAAATCTTTTTGGACAAAAGGTGTTTTTGGGTAAAGATCCTATACATTTTATAAACTCTAAACTTTTAGAAAAAAAATTAAAAATTTCTTTTGCTGAAAGTTGCACAGGTGGACTTTGTGCAAGCACCTTAACCAAAATTTCAGGTGTAAGTGAAATTTTTGAAGGTTCTATTGTAAGTTATTCCAACCGCATCAAACACGAATGGCTTGGAATTAGCGAAAGCGTCTTAGAAAATAATGGCGAATACAGTGAACGTTGTGTTTATTTTATGCTAAAAGGTATTTTTAAAACAGCTAATCCTGATTTTGCCTTAGCTATTAGCGGAGTAGTTGGCGAAAAAGATGAGGGAAAAATAAAATCAGGCACTATTTATATAGGTGCAATGTTTAGAGATGGAACTTTTATCCAAGAAACGCTTTATTTAGATGGAGATCGTGAATTTATGCAAGAACAAGCTGTTTTGGCAACTTTTTGCCTACTTTTAAAATTAAAACCTGAGATTTTTGAAATTTAAGGGATTTAAAAATGAAAGAAATTAAGCTAAAAGAAGACTTGGAAAAAATTTATCCCTTGATAAAACAATTAAGAAATAACCTATCTCTGAAAGATTTTTTAGACAAAATCCAACTTGCTACACAAACTCAACATTATAAACTTTTTGCCTATGAAAATGAGAGAAATTACAAAGCAGCTTGCGGGGTCATACCCTTTAATCTACTTTATCATAATCATTGTCTTTATATTTGTGATTTTGTCGTAGATGAAACTTTAAGAGGAAAAGGTATAGGTCAAGCTTTTTTGAAAAAAATCCAAATTTGGGCAAAAGATCAAGGATATGAAGAATTAGAACTAAGTTCAAGTTTTTTTAGAACACAAGCTCATGAATTTTATATCCAAAAAATGGGTTTTGAAAAATCCGGTTTTGTTTTTAAGAAAAATATCAAACTATAATATTTTTTGATTAAGCTTTGCATTTTATAATTAATATTATTATTTTTGATTTTAAGGAATAAAATGAATTTTAAAGAACTAATTTCAAAACGCAGAGCTTGTAAACTTTTTAATGATAAAAAAATCAATGAAAAGGATTTGCATTGTATCTTAGAAAGTGGAGTCTTAGCCCCGAGCTCACATGGATTTGAGCCTTGGAAATTTGTAGTATTAGAACAAAAAGAACACAATCTTAAACTCTCAACTCTATGTTACAATCAACAAAATGTAGCAAGTGCGAGTCATAATATTATTTTTCTAGCAAGAAAAGATCTTCAAAGCAAAGATGAATTTGCACAAAAACAAGTGCGTCGTTTCTCAGGTTCTAGCGAAGAAAATTTTCAAAAAATTTTAGAAATTTACACCCATAAAACCAATGCAATGAATGATGATGAGCTCTATCATTACGCACAACTTCAATGCTATCTTGCTATGATGCAAATGTCGCTAGCTGCAATGAGCTTAGGTATTGATTCTTGTATGATAGGTGGCTTTGAAAAAACTAAGGTTGATGATTTTCTTCATTTAACTTATCCTTTTGAAACTGCTGTAATTTTATCCTTGGGATATAAAGCCCACGAACCAAAATATTCTACTCAACGCTTAAATTTTAATGAAGTCGTCGAATTTTACAAGGAAAAATAATGAAAAAAGAACTTGAAATTTTTAGCACAAGATATTCTTGTAGAAATTTTAAAAATGAAAAACTCAAAAAAGAGGATTTAAATTCTATTTTAGAAATAGCAAGATTAAGCCCCAGTTCCTTAGGACTGGAACCTTGGAAATTTATAGTAGTGCAAGATGAGAAAAGAAAAGAAGAACTTTCTAAAATTTGCAACCAACAAAAACATGTAAAAGATTGCGCTGCATTAATTATCATCATTTCAAGACTTGATTTTTTAGATTATTTTGAAGAAAAACTTAGAAAAAGAGATATGAGTGAAACAGAAATTCAAAAACGCTTAGATACTTATATGCCTTTTTTAAAATCTCTAAATCAAGAACAAAAAATATCTTATGCAAGAGAACAAGCTCATATAGCTCTAGCTAGCATAATTTATAGTGCTAATGCTTTAAATATAGCAAGTTGTACTATAGGTGGTTTTGATAAAGAAAAGCTTGATTCTTATTTATCACTTGATATTCAAAAAGAAAGATCAAGTTTGGTGGTGGCTTTAGGATATTGCAACAATGAAAAAAATCCTCAAAAAAATCGTTTTAGTTTTGATGAAGTTGTAAAATTTATTTAAATTTTGCTTAAAAGCAAAATTTAAATAAAAATAAACTGATTCTTTTTTGTATTTTTACTAAGTCTTTGCTTAAATTTTATACAATTTTGATTATAATTTTACATTTAATTTCACAAGGCTTGTTATGAATTTACCCAATATCTTGGCGGTTTTTAGAATGGTTTTAGCGCCTTTGCTATTTTTTTTATTAATTCATCATTTTGAAAATATTCATCAAAGTTGGATTAACTATTTTGCTGCTTTAACTTTTTCATTAGCAGCTTTGAGTGATTTTTTTGATGGATACATTGCAAGAACTTGGAAACAAACTACAAAACTGGGCGGAATCTTAGATCCATTAGCCGATAAAATGCTTGTTTTAGCAGCTTTTTTAGGGCTTTTGCTTACAGGAAAAGCTAATGAATGGGTAATTTATATTATATTAGTAAGGGAATTTTTTATCACGGGTTTTAGAGTTGTGATGATCAGTGAAAATTTAAATGTCAATGCTTCTTTTGCAGGCAAACTTAAAACCGCTTTTCAAATGACTGCGATAGGATTTTTAATCATGGAGTGGATAGGCGGAGAAATTCTACTTTACATAGCTTTGATTTTAACTCTTTATTCTGGATTTGAATACATCTATACTTATACAAAAGCTCAAAAAAAAGGAGAAAAATGAGATCTTTATTGTTTTTAATTATTATTTTGATTTTAGGAATTAAATTTTATTCTATTGAATTTTTAGCAACTGTTTTAGTCATCTCATTTTTAATCTTCTTTCACGAATTAGGACATTTTTTAGCTGCAAGATCTTTGGGTGTAAAAGTTGAAGTCTTTAGCATAGGATTTGGAAAAAGTCTTATAGAATGTGAATTTAAAGGCACAAACTATCGCTTAAGTGCTTTGCCACTTGGAGGATATGTTAAACTTAAAGGACAAGATGATATGCGTCCTGGTTTTGAAAATCTAGACAAAGATAGCTATAGCATTTTAAGCCCCTTAAAAAAGATTTATATTCTTTTTGCTGGACCATTTTTCAACCTGATTTTAGCTTTTTTTCTTTATATTATCATAGGAAATTTAGGCTTAGAAAAACTTGCTCCACAAATAGGAAACATAGCGCCAAACTCTGCTGCACAAGACATAGGACTTCAAAAAAATGATACTATCTTAGAAATCAACGGTATAAAAATTCAAAGCTTTGATGAAATTTCAAAACATTTAAGTTTAGAGCCTTTGAAAATATTAATCAATAGAGAAGGAAAAAATTTAGAATTTATTTTAACTCCAAAAATAGGACAAGGATATAATGACTTTGGGCAAATTATTGAAAAACCTCAACTTGGAATCAGTCCAAATGGTACAAGCACTCTTGTAAAACATCAAGGTTTAGAAAGTTTTAAATATGCCGCACAAGAAAGTTTTCAAGCTTCTACACTCATCATCAAGGGTATAGTAAAACTCATAAGTGGTGAAGTTGAAGCAAAAAATTTAGGTGGTATTATTACCATGACTGAAATTACCTCAAAGGCTGCACAAAATAGCTTTACTTTACTTTTATTTATCACTGCTTTAATTTCTATAAATTTAGGCATTTTAAATCTTTTGCCTATTCCTATGCTTGATGGAGGACATATACTTTTTAATATTTATGAAATGATTTTTAGACGCAAGGTTCCACAGCGTGCTTTTGAATATCTAAGTTATGCAGGCATGGCAATACTTTTAAGCTTGATGCTCTTTGCAACTTATAATGATATATCAAGGATTGCAGGTGAATAAAAAATTTTCCTACCCTATTCCAAATTTTACTGATAGAAGAAAAAGTATCATCTTTTGGCGCTATTTGCGTTTTCAAGCAAGAAAAATTCTATATTTTCCTCAAGTAAGACTTCTGGAAAAAACGCTTAATGAAGAAAAAAATAAACATTTAAAAGACTTTTTCTCTCAAAGACCCTATGCTTGCTACAATGCTACAAGAAGATTTTGCGATAAAAGTTTTAAAGCAAATGAACGCGTTAAAACACTTATTTATGATGTTGATAAGGGACTTACTTGTTTTAAATTTCTTCCCGAAGAACAAATGATTTTTTCTTTTGATAAAGATTTTGAGCTTTTTTTAGGATATAACCATAATGTTTACGAAGAAGGTTTTTGGGCTTTTTCTTTAAAATTTAAAAAATACACTATTTCACAATGTAATTTTTGCTTTACTTTAGAAAATAATCTTCTACTTTCTTGCATACAAGGATATAAATACAAAGATTTCAATATTTTAGAAATTAATAAAATTTTAACTAAAAAATGTCACGGTTTGCGCCCTGTTGCTTTACTTATAGAATGCTCTAAGATGCTTTGTGAAATTTTAAAACTTCAAGCTACTTTAGGTGTACATGAAAAAAATCAAATCCGTTCTCAAAAAGGAAAAGAAAAGGGCTATTTTGTAGATTATCAAAAAATTTGGCTAGAAAATGGTGGAGAATTAATAAAAATTGATAAACACAAATACTACAAGCTCCACCACTCGCAAAAAAACCTAGAAGAAATCCCTTCGCAAAAACGCTCCATGTATAAAAAACGTTTTGCTATGCTTGAAAATATTAAACAAAATTTATTCCAAATTTTATCTAAATAATACTTTTTAAATATTCTACACTTTTCTCGCAACCTTTTTTTTGAAGTTTTAAAAGCCTCTCTAAGCATTCTTGAGATACTTCTTGGGGATAATAATACTGCATAGCTTTTAAATCTTCAAATAAAGCTTTTTCTATCTTAAAAGCCCCTTTACCTAATTCTTTAACCCCGCCTGTTCCTTTTTCTCTTTTAAAAGTCGCACAATAAGGATAACATTGCTCTACATTAATACGGTCAAGTCCTTCTTTTTTAAGAATTTCTACACAAGTTTTAATGTCTAAATTTCCTTCTCCTAAAGGAACGCCACAAACATATTCTACACCCTCTTCAATGAAAACTATATGATCTTTACAATGCGTGCTAAAAGTATATTTAGCCATGTCTTTGCAAGCTTTTATAGGATCTTCATAGGCCATCATGGAATTTCCAAAATCATATAAAAATCCTATTTTAGGATGATTGATCAATTTCAACAAATCAAGCAAATCCTCTGAAGTTTGATACTCATGATTTTCTATAGCAAGTTTTAAATCATATTTTTCCAAAATCGGTATCAAAGCTTTTATTTCATCCTTTGTAGCTAAAAAATCTTCTTTATCGAATCTAGCAGTAATTTTAGAATCATCATAAGCCCCATCGCTAGCATGTTTAACCTTTTTATTTTTATCGGTTAAGGGCACATAAGAGCGTATAATTTTAGCGCCTAAAATAGAAGCTACTTTAGCAATTTTTTCAAATTTATCTTTATTAAAACCCTTAGAGTCGATCTCACAATACATATTGTATTCATCCAATTTAGCTTTAATTTTTTTAAGATGATTTTCGTCATCGCTTCCTAAGCATCCCCATTCTTCATCCAAACCAAAATCTTTAATGATATTTATAATCACACCCTCACAGCCCAAATTTTTAGCAAAATCGATATAAGAAAATATATCCATCCTGCCATTTTGAAACCATAAATGCATGCTTTCAGTTTCTAAACCTATTTTCATGATACCACTCCTTTTAATGCTTTTTTTCTAGCTATCATCTTAAGTAAAATCGTAGTTACAATCACACCACAAATAGCAAAAATCCCCATTAACGCAAAAACAATTTGATAGCCTAATAAACCTTTAAAATGATCGATCATAAAACCATAAAGCGCAAAACAAAAAAGTTGTGGAGAATAACCAAAAATACAAGCTATACTCATAGCAGCTCCGCTAATTTCTCTAGGTACTTCTATCTCATCCACAGGTGCAAAAAATGTCGCACGCATAGTAAAAACAAGAGCGGCAAAACCTAAGGTTAAACTCATACCAAAATAAATATTTAATTTCTCATGAGGCATAAAAACAAAAATTAATATGGCCAAGGCTCCTAAAATCAAAGCAAAACGCAAATATCTTGTTGAAGATTTAAAGGTTTTATCTGCTAAATATCCCCCGATTGGCCCACCTACTAATTTTAAAGTGTATTGATTGATAATACCATAAGCACCGACCAAAGCCACAGGCATACCATAAATATCTTTTAAAAATGGAATAAAATAAGTCAAACCACAATACACAGAATAAATAGTAAAAATGGTCAAAGATACCACCCAAATTTCAGGAGTTTTAATCGCTTTGATAACTCCATTCCAAGCGACTTTGTTTTTACTGATTTCATTTCCTTGCTCATCTTGGGTATTAATTTTGTCATCTTCAAGTAGAAAATATGCCAAAATACCTGCTATAATCACACAAGCGCTATAAAATAATATAGCAGCCTTAAGTCCACCTGCGCCAGACCCTAAAAGTAAAAAAATTCCCAAAGCACTAAAAGCAACTATAGTATCTATAACACCACGTCCTGCTTCTAAAAATCCAAAAAGTCTTCCTTGTTGAGTAGAATCTCCAAGCAAGCGAATGGCTTTAAGCAAAACAGGCCAATACACAACTTCTCCAAATAAAGAAAGCAAACCCCAAGCTATTAAAATTCCATAAAAAGAAGGAAAAGTAGAAATATAAATTCCAACCAAACCCACACAAACCAATGAAAAAGGAATGAGTATTTTTTTAGAAAATCTATCTGCTATATAAATGGATGCAAAATTTCCCACCGTTTGCACTATGCCATAAACTGAGAGCGCGAGTCCAATTTGTGTATTGCTAAGATTCATAAATTCTTGCATAGGCACATAAAAGGCATCTTTTAAAGAGGAAAGTTTAAAAACAGTTCCTCCGCCAATAACTAAAACGATAAAAGTAAACCAACGAATAGGTTTCGTACTATTCATATCCACCCTCCTTTTTTAACAATTCGCAACTTAAATTAATTATATCACGGATTAAGATAAAAGGTTAAAATTTCACCTTTAAATTATAAACAGTAATTACAAAAAGTTACAACACTTATTGAAGTATAAATTAAGTATATTTTGATATAATTTAGTCTTGCTTTATGCAAAATCCTTGCTCATGAAAATGGGCTTTAATATCCATAAGGAGAAAAGATGAAACATTATGAGGTTTTATTTATCTTAAAACCAACACTTACCGAAGAGGAAGTGAATGCGAAGTTGGAATTCGTTAAAGAAGTCCTAACCAAAAATGGTGCAGAAATTGAAACTGTTGTTCCAATGGGCACTAGAAAATTAGCGTATAAAATCAAAAAATACGAAAGAGGAACTTATTTTGTGATTTATTTCAAAGCTCCTACAAACTTGATCGCTGAGCTTGAAAGGGTGTTAAGAATCACTGAAGAAGTAATAAGATTTTTAATCGTAAAATATGAAAACAAAAAAGAAATTGCAGCTTGGGAAAAACTAAGCCACGGGATTAAGCAATCTAAAAAAGAAATCAAACCTTTAGATGCTCCTGAAATTCAATAAGGAAAAAGATGTTTAACAAAGTTGTTTTGGTTGGAAATCTTACACGTGATATAGAAATGCGTTATGCACAAAGCGGTAGTGCTATTGGGGCTTCTGCTATCGCAGTAACAAGAAGATTTACCACAAATGGAGAAAAAAGAGAGGAAACTTGCTTTATTGATATAAGCTTTTATGGTCGTACCGCAGAAGTTGCAAACCAATACCTTACAAAAGGTTCAAAAGTACTCATAGAAGGACGTTTGAGATTTGAACAATGGAGTGATCAAAATGGGCAAAATCGCTCTAAACATAGCATTCAAGTTGAAAATATGGAAATGCTTGGCGGCAATTCCAATGCTCCACAACAAGGTGGAATTGGCAATAATAGCTTTTCAAACAACAATTATAGTGGAAACTATGAAAATCAAAGCTATGATCCTTATATGAGTGAAAATCAAAATTTTAATAAAGCAAAAGCAAACCCTGCTCCACAAAGAAACCAAAACCCACAACACGAAGAAAAATTAAAAGAAATTGATATCGATGCTTATGATAGCGATGATACTAATTTACCATTTTAAAGGATAAACTATGGCAGAAAAAAGAAAATACTCTCGCAAATATTGCAAATACACTGAAGCAAAAGTTGAATTTATTGATTATAAAGATACAGCAATGTTAAAACATGCTTTATCTGAAAGATTTAAAATCATGCCACGCCGTTTAACAGGTACAAGCAAAAAATACCAAGAAATGGTAGAAGTTGCAATCAAACGTGCAAGACATGTAGCTCTTATCCCTTATATAGTGGATAGAAAAGAAGTAATCAATAATCCTTTTGAAGGACTATAATCTTTTAAAAGCAAACTTTTTACAAGTTTGCTTTTATATACATTTATTCTCAAAATAAAATTAAACCAAAGTATATTCTAAAACATCACTAAAAGTATCAACAGCAATGATTTCCATATTGTCTCTAACCTCACTAGGAATATCTTTTAAATCCCTTTCGTAATTTTTTCTTGGGATTAAAGCTATTTTTATATCTGCTTTATAAGCCGCAATTAATTTTTCTTTTAATCCACCTATTGGTAAAACTTTTCCTTTTAAATCTATTTCACCTGTCATTGCAATATCTGCTTTAACCTTTCTATCACTAAAAATAGAAGCAATAGCTGTGCTTATCGTAATGCCTGCACTTGGGCCATCTTTTGGAGTAGCTCCATCTGGCACATGTATATGAATATTATAACTATCATAAACATTAACTTTAGGATCGATAATTATTTTTTTAGGTATTTTTATTTTTCCTTCATCGATTAAAACTTTTATCATGCTAAAAGCAATTCTAGCTGATTCTTTCATTACATCACCCAAACTTCCCGTGAGCGTTAATTCTCCTTTACCTTTAATTTTTACAGCCTCTACTTTTAAAACATCTCCACCTACACTTGTCCAAGCCAAACCATTAACCTGACCTACTTGATTTTCTCCATTATTTTTTTCTATTTCAAAAACTTTTTTATCTAAAAATTCATTCAAATTTTTTGTATTAATAATGACTTTTTTAATATTTTCTAAAAGTAGTTTTTTAGCACTCTTACGACACAACTCTGCCACTTTGCGACGCAAATTTCTAACTCCTGATTCACGAGTATAATCACTAATGATTAACTCTATAGTTTCATCATCAATAGATAATTCATTGGATTTTAAGCCATGTTTTTTAAGCTCATCTGGAATTAAATATTTTTTCATTATATGAAATTTTTCACTTGGAGTATAAGAGCTAAGTTCTATAAATTCCATTCTATCTCTTAAAGGTGCAGGAATATTGCTAATATCATTTGCCGTTGCTATAAAAATGACTTTACTTAAATCAATATTAAAATTTAAATAATAATCCCTAAATTTAGAATTTTGCTCTGGATCTAAAATTTCTAAAAGCACCGCACTTGGATCTCCTCTAAAACTACGATTTAATTTATCAATTTCATCCAATACAATTACAGGATTAATTTGTTTTGCCTCTATAAGTCCTTGGGTAATACGTCCAGGCATAGCGCCTATATAAGTTCTACGATGACCACGTAGCTCATTAACATCTTCAAGTCCACCTAAGGCTATACGAATAAGCTCTCTTTTTAAAGCTTTTGAAACAGAATTTGCCAGTGAAGTTTTACCCACGCCAGGAGGCCCATAAAGACAAAGTATAACTTTAGCACCATCTTTTTCTGCTATTTTTCTTTTTTCTAAAAGTTCCCTAACTGCAAAATATTCTTCTATGCGTTCTTTTGGTTTATTTAATGCATAATGATCATGGTTGAGCTGTTTTGAAACTTCTTTAATATCAAGTTTTTTCTTAGAAATTTTTTCAAAAGGAATATCTAATGCTGTTTCTATGTAAGTTTGAATCATCGATGCTTCGGAATTATCTTGATGAATGCGTTCGAATTTTTCAATTTGTTTTTTGATTTCTTTATAAGCGTCTTCGTGCATAAATTTCTTCTTTAACTCCAGACGCTTTTGATATTCTCTAACCTCATCTTCTTTTTGTGTATCAGAACCAAGCTCTTTTTGAATTTGTCTTAATTGTTCTTTTAAAAAATATTCTTTATTTACCTTGTCAATACGAGAATGTACTTTGTTTTTAATTTCTTTTTGAATTTTATTGGCTTCTATTTCTTGAGCAATTAAATCTATTAATTTTACTAATTTTTGCTCAAGATCTGTTAAAACAAAAAACTCATAAGCAACTTGTTTTTTAATACGCACAGTATTTAAAATCAAATCACAAATCCTAGATGCATCAAAGCCTTCTTCAATTGTTCTTAAAAGATCCGGAGAAAAATAATGACTAATATTTGCCAAATTTTTTACCTTCTCTTTTAAAACTTCAAGAAGTGCTTCTTTTTTAGTTCCTTCTAAAAAGTCTTCTTTTATAAGTTCTATCTTGGCTTCCAAAGGTTTATTAGAAATTTGCTCTATAATTTTACCCTTAGCATATCCTTGAAAAAGTATTTTCACTCTTCCATCAGGTAAAGGAACTTTTCGCATGATAGTCCCAATCACTCCACAATTATAAATTTCATCAAAATTTCTTCCATTTTCCAACCTTGAAGGTGCAACAAAAAGCATACTATCATTTTTAATCGCAAGATCTAAAGCTTTCATATTGGATGAATCGTTAATAAAAATAGGAGTTATCATAAAAGGATATAAAAATAATTCATCTTCAACCAATACTGGTAAATTTGCTGGATAATTTTGTATCTCTTCAATCTGCATTTATTTTCCTTGTTTATTAAAATCTTTCAAATATACTTCTATACCAAGGAAGCTCAGGTTTGATAATACTTTGCTGATAAAATTCACTTTCTTGAAGTCTTTGTTTATAAATTTGTGCACTTTCATCATGCCCTATGCGCTGGTATAGATTTTCTATAGTACTATTAAGATAAAAAACCGCTAAATTAAATTTTGCAAGCATTGTCTGAACCAAAGGTTGATATTCTGTATAAGGATAATCTTTCAAAAAAGTATCTATTTCTTTTTGGCTTTCAAGCATTAAAGCCTGATTACGATTTGGCACTGCAAATGCATCAAATTTTGCTTTAATTTTAAGATAGCGAATATAATCAGCATTGCGTGAATTTCCAAATTTTTTATTATATTCATCTAAATAAAATTCAGCTAACTTATATTCCTCTTCATCCATATGAGCTTGTGCTAAAATAATTAAAGTAGTTTCCAATAAAGGATCGGCAACGTGCTCACTTGCCATACCATTATAATGATCATCGGCTTTTTCCAAATCCTTGTCCTGCAAATCTTTAATAATTTGCTTATACCACTCACTAGCACTAAGATTGTATAAACCTTCATCATTTTTCGTACTACACGCATTAAAAAAAACACTTAAAAAAACCAATAAAAAAATACCTTTTTTCATACTTCACCTTGATTTATATTCTCAAAAATCTATATTTTAACGATTTTATAATTATGTTCTTCTAAAATTATAATAAAATTAATTAAATAATTTAAAATTTTGGAATGATTATTGCTTATTTTATGTTAAAATATTAAACATTATAACTTGAGGAGAAAACATGACCCTAGCTGTTAAATGCCCTATCTTAGGTTTTGAAGAAACCAAAAATATGGAATTTTCAACTATCGATGAAGTATTTGTAAGACTTAAAAGTCTTGATGGTAAAGACTTTTCTTTTGTTTTAATTAATCCTTATTTAATTAGACCTGATTATGAATTTGATATACCAACTTATTATCAAGAGCTTCTTTCTTTAACACCTGAATCTAATATGAAAATTTTTAATATAGTAGCCATAGCAAAAAGCATTGAAGAATCGACAGTGAATTTTCTAGCTCCAGTAGTCATTAATCTTGATAATAATACTATGGTACAAGTGATACTAGATACAGTTAATTATCCGGACTTTTTTCAAGCTGATCAAATTGCTAATTATATTAAAAAATAATGCTCTATATACTTGCAAATGGAGCTATGGCAACAGCCTTAGCCTATGGATTAAAAGATGATTATGAAATTTGTATAGTAGGAAGAAGTATAGAAAAACTTCAAGCCCTCACCAAAGAAGGCTTTAAAACCTTACTTTACAAAGATTTTAACATAGAAGGTAAAGATGTTATTTTAGCATTTAAACCCTATGCTTTAGAAAATATTGCTCAAATACTAAAAGGACAAGCACGT
Organism: Campylobacter sp. BCW_6460; assembly: GCF_001762705.1. NCBI lineage: Bacteria > Pseudomonadati > Campylobacterota > Epsilonproteobacteria > Campylobacterales > Campylobacteraceae > Campylobacter > Campylobacter sp. BCW_6460. The sequence continues at coordinate 162,115 of NZ_MJXI01000002.1, forward strand.
ATCTTAATCTCTGTTTTAGCCAATGTTGATTTTGAAAAACTACAAACCATCAAAGCTCAAAATTATGTTAGAATAATGCCTAATACAGCAGCTAAATACAAGACTTCAACCACACCATATATACTTAAAAACTCTCATTTTGAAAATGAAATTTTAGACATTTTAAAAACTTTTGGCTCGGCTTATAAATTAGATAATGAAATACAAATGAATGCAGCTATGGCGATTAGCGGCTGCGCTCCTGCTTTTTTAGCACTTATAGCAGAAAGTATTGCTAATGCTGGAGTTTATGAAGGTTTGTCAAAAGAACTTAGTCTCAATCTTACGCGCTCTTTATTTAAAAGCTCTAGTACTTTACTAGAACATGAACATCCAGCTATTATCAAAGAAAATATTTGCTCCCCTGGCGGAGTTACAATAAAAGGCATAAAAATACTCGAACAAAAAGGAATTCGCGGAAGTTTTTTTGAAGCCATAAATGCTAGCAGCGCTAAATGAAAAAGGCTTTCATACTTATAGAAAGTATTAGTGCTATAACGATCATATCTTTAATTTTCATTGGTATTTTTTATTACTATACTCAACTTTACAAAAACTATGAAAATTTAAATATTTTTGAAAGACTCTATAAACTTCAAGAAGAATTATATGAAAAGCCCATTTTTAAAACCATCATACTTCAAACTTCAGCCTTAAAACCTATAGTTTTACAAGAACAGTTTGTTAATGATGGTATATTTCAATTTCAAAAATTATACTTTCAAGATCAAAATTATAGCGTTTATTTTAAAGAATGAGCAAAGCTTTTACACTTTTTGAACTTATAATATCACTAATACTTTTTACTTTTATAACTAGCTTACTTTCAAAACCTTTAATGGATTTTTATCATTTAAATTTCACTGCTTTACATACAAACAATCTTATCACTCAAACACATTTAAACTTGCTTAAAATAGAAAAATTAATACAAAATTGTATTAATATTACATTTTCACAAAATACATTAAAATGTCTTTTAAAAGATGAGTTAATTAGCCTAAAAGATAATAAACTTTATCTTATTAACTCTGCTCTTATTTTAGAAAATAATCATACACTTTATTCACCTCATTCTGATTTTAAAACACAACTCCAAAACAGAAAAGATTTATATAACGACAATGAGCATATTAGCTATGCTTATAAAATTAATAAGATTGAAAAAATATCCATCTTGGAAAATGGTATATCTGCAAATTTTACAGGTAGTTTTATTCCTTTGCAAGCTCAATTAGTTATCAAATTGCAAAATGAAGGACTTATATATGAAATAAAGCCAAAATTTAATGAACAATTAAACCAACAAGGATTAATTTCTAAAAACATAAGCTCATTTAACCTGCAAAACAATAAATTAAAAATTTGCCTAAAAAGACAAACAACATATTGCCTTGAAAAAAGAATTTTACTATGAAAAAAGCTTATGTTTTAATTTGGACAATTTTTTTAATATTACTAATAAGTCTATGGATGAGCTTAACCTTAAACATATCCAGCTACACTCCAAAAATAATCCAAGATAGTTATTACTACCTTCAAGCTCAAATTTTAAGTCATAATGCAACACAATTTTCTAAATATTTTTTATATCAAGCAAAGCAAGAAAATAAAGAATGTTTAGATAATATATATTTTAATTACGCAAAAGCTTTGATTAAAATAAAATACTTTTATCCTATTGCACAATGTGTTAATTTTAAATTTTCCAACTTTAATCCCGATGCAAATTTAAGCAAAGATGGTGTTATTATAGCCCACATTAGCATTGCTTTAAATCGTGATAAAAATGTCAATGATGAAATTTTACTCACAAAAAGCATTATTATTTATCCCAAAGAAAATTTTTGGAATTTAAAAAATTAAACCAAAGTCTTAGCAAGCTTAACACACTCTAAAAGACTTTGATTTTCGCATATATAAAGATTTTTAAAATTTAAAAGCTTCTTTGCTGTGCTTTGTCCTATAACTACAACCTTATCTTCTTCTTTTAAGCTATAAAATTTTAAAAAATTTTCTACACTTAAAGGAGAGGTAAATATAAAAATAGCAGGATGAGTAAGTTTTTTATCACCTTTTTTAAAAACATTTTCATAAACAATCATTTCATCTAAATCCACACCTGCATTTTTAAGATCCAAATTTAAAGTCGAAACAATATTTTTAGCCCTTAAATACAAACATTTTTGCGTTTTTAATTCCTCTTTAAATTCAAGAAAAAGATCTTTTCCGTAAGCCTTTGATGGAATTTTAATCTTTTTAAAACCTAAATTTTTAGCGTATTGAGCTGTACTTTGTCCCACAGCGTATAAATTGAGTTTGAAATTTAAAGTGATTTTTGCATGTTGCAAAGCTTTTAAAGCATTTTTTGAGGTGCAGATTAAAGCATCATATAAACTCAAATCCACACTAAAATCATAAAAAACAATCTCATTTAAAATAAGATTTTCCACCCCTTCAAAAGGAGTTTCATTTAAGAGGTAAATTTTCATAGATTTTACACTTTAGATCTTTAGCTGCCAAAAAAGCATCTTTAGCATCCATGATCGCCCTAACCACAGCCACACCGCTTAAATTTATACCCTTTAACTCAACAAGTGCTTCTTTATCAATCCCTCCTATGGCTACAACCCCTATAGGACTTTTATCACAAATTTGACTTAAAAGCTCAAGGCTTAAAAGCGAACTTTCTTTAGTAGGTGTTGTCTTAATGGCTCCACAACCTAGATAATTTGCTCCTTGTATAAACTCAAGTTGTTCTAGCTTTTTAAGGCTTAAGCCTATGATTTTTTCATCTCCTAAAAGCTTTCTAGCTAGTTTTACTTCTAAATCTTCCTGCCCTAAATGCACCCCATCAGCATCTAAAGCTAAAGCTATGTCCACTCTATCGTTAATCAAAAAAGGTATTTTATAGGCCTTGCAAAGTTTTTGTACCTTTAAACCTAGTTTATAAAATTCTCTTGCATTAAGCTCTTTTTCACGAAGTTGTATGATACTCACTCCACCTTTTATAGCATTTTCTAAAGTATTTAAAAAACACTCCTCGCTTTTATTTCCCTGAGAGGCAACTAGATAAAGACTAAGATCTAATTTATTTTTCATCTAAAAACTTAAAAAAATGATTTGTAGGACCACAACCTTTTCCGAGATTGAGTGAATAATAAATCGCATTTCTTACATATTCTTTAGCTTCACTAACGGCATGAAATAAATCCTTGCCTTTAGCTAAATTACTAGCAATAGCCGAAGAAAGCGTACAACCTGTACCATGAGTATTTTTAGTTTCTATGCGTTCGCCTTTTAAAATATAAATTTCTTTTCCATCATAAAGCACATCATTGGCATTTTCTTCACTATGTCCGCCTTTAAGTAAAACTGCCTTAGCCCCCAAGCTACATAAATGCTTAGCTGCCTTTATCATCTGCTCTTCATTAGTGATCTTAAAACCACATAAAAACTCTGCTTCAGGAATATTAGGCGTAAGAATGTCTGCAAATTTTACTATGGTTTGCTTGAAAAAATCACAATTTTCTTGCGGCATTAAAGCATAACCATTTTTAGCAAACATTACAGGATCGATCACTATGTTTTGAGGTTTAAACTCGCTTAAATTTTTAGCTACACAGCTCATTAATTCACAAGAACCTATCATTCCAATTTTAGTTGCCTTTGGCATTATATCTTCAAATACGGCAAGCATTTGTTCATCCACACTTTGAGTAGGTATATCGTGTACAGAAATCACCCTTGCGGTATTTTCAGCTACCACACTTAAAACCACACTCATACCAAAAAGATTGTGCGCACTAAAGGTTTTAAGATCGGCTTGTATCCCTGCTCCACCACTACAATCACTCCCTGCTATAGTTAAAACAGGTATAAGTTCGCTTCCTTTTGCTTTCATAAATCTTCCTTTAAAATTTTGATCCATTCTTCACCCTTAGAGCTTAATTTTTGTCCTTTAAAACTCTGTTTTGCAAAAGCTACGATCAAAGCATGAAAAATTTGATAAAGTTCGCAAAGTTCGCATTTTCTCCCTAAAATTTTACACAAATTTTCTTGCTCACTCTCTATACCACTTTGAAAAAATTCTCTTAATTCTTCATAATTTTCAAACTCATAGCCTAAGTGAAAAGCCAAACGCAAACTATAATTATCTACAACCAAAATCTCTCTTTTACAAAGATAATTTAAAATACCATCAACACTTTCAAAACCCAAACCTTTGATATTTAAAAGCCACTCTCTGCTTACATTTGTTTTAAAATTTTCTAAATTTTCATAAGTGTTTATGATACTTTCTACTAAGCCTTTTAAACGCTTGGCTTTGGTATTATAAAATCCGCTAGGCTTAATTAAAGTTGCAAGTTCTAAATTGGATAAAGTATTGATTTGTTCTAAACTTGTAATATTTTCTTTTTTTAAATTTTCTAAAGCTTTTAAGACATTTTTCCAATTTGTATTTTGAGTTAAAATCACAGAAATTAAAAGCTCAAATTCACTCAATCCTTGATTTTCAAGCCAATCAAAATCATGATAATTTAAATCCAAATTTAAAAGCTTGGTAAAAATTTGCGCTCCAGTCATTTAAAATTCTCCTTAAAAGCCAAATAAAATTGCTTTGCAGTACGACCACTTCTACTTGCTCTTAGAGTAGCAAATTCTTTAGCTTTAGCGTGTAAAAGCTCTTTATCACAAGAATAATCTTTAAAATAAAAATCTATCATCTTTAAATACTCTTCTAAATTTCCCTGATAAAAACTTAACCACAAACCAAATCTATCACTCAAGCTTAATCTTTCTTCAGCAGCATCGCTTAAATGAAGTTCTGTATGTGCAATTTGCGTATCAAGATTATCAATAATGCTTTCACTTAATAAATGCCTACGATTTGAACTTGCATAAATAATTATATTATTTGGGGCTTTTTCTATGCTTCCCTCAAGTAAAGGTTTTAAAAATTTATAACTATCATCTCCCTTCTCAAAAGAAAAATCATCACAAAAAAGTATGAATTTAAAATTTTCTAATCTGATTTCATCGATGATATCTACTAAGGCAAATAAATCTTCTTTATTTAATTCGACAAGTCTTAAGCCCTGTTCTTTAAATTCATTAAATGTAGCTTTAATTAAACTTGATTTTCCAGTGCCCTTAGATCCCCATAAAAGTGCGTGATTTGCCCCTTTATTTTGAATAAAATTTAAAGTATTTTCATAAAGTGCTTTTTTTTGACTTTCCATACCTACTAAATCTTTTAAAGTGATAGGATCGATTTCAAAAATAGGCTTTAAATAGTCTTTTCTTGCTCTATAAATTGCTGCATAAGTTTTATTCCAATCCATTTTAAGCCTTTCTTAAATGCGTTAAAATTGCCTCTAAAATATCATCATCGTCTTTGCTTTTTGCTTTGATGAGTTCTTTTTCATCATTTAAAGCAGTAAATTGAATATTTTGCTCATAGTTGCTAATACTTTTAAATTTATTTAAAGCTAAAATTTTAATAATAATCAAAGATAAAAATTGCTTAGTATAAACATCAAGTTTTCCAAAGCGATCTTCAATTTCACCTTCGATCTCATAAACCTCATGAACTTGCTCACACTTGCTAAGTCTTCTATAAAGTTCTAATCTTAGGCGATCTTCGCTGATAAGCTCACTATTTAAAAAGGCATTAACATTGAGTTTTAAATCAAGTTTATTTTCTTTTTGATCCACTTCATTTTTACTTAAAGCATTAAGTTCATCTTCTAACATTTTAAGATATAAACTATATCCAATTTGCTCGATATGTCCACTTTGATCTACGCCTAATAAATTTCCACCGCCACGAATTTCAAGATCATGATAAGCCAAAACAGAACCTGCGCCTAAAAAAGAATTGCTTTCTAAAGAAACTAGACGCTTTAAAGCATCTTTTGTGATAGCATTTTTATCTTCGATTAAAAAATAACAATAACCTTGCTTATCACTTCTTCCTACACGCCCACGCAATTGATGCAAATCAGCCATACCAAAACGATCGCTTTTTTCTACTATGATAGTATTTGCATTAGGTAAATCAATCCCACTTTCTACGATAGAGGTGCTTAAAAGCAAATCATATTCTTTGTTTTCAAATTTCAACATTTCTTCTTCTTGCACCTTGGCATCGATTTTAGAATGTAAAATCAAAATACGCAAAGTAGAAAAAAGTTCTAATAAATGTTTTTTGCATTGCTCTATACTTGCAATATGATTATGAATATAAAAAATTTGCCCACCACGTCTTAACTCTCTTGCTATAACTTCTTTTAAAAGCGCGTCATCATTTTCTTTAACAAAGGTTCTTACATCCATCCTATCTTCTGGTGGAGTTTGCAAAACACTATAAGATTTTATAGAGCTTAAAGCTTGATTTAAGCTTCTTGGTATAGGAGTTGCTGACATAGATAAAATATGTGAATTTTGAGTGATTTCCTTAAGCTTTTCTTTTTGCTTCACTCCAAATTTATGCTCTTCATCAATAATAACAAGAGCTAAATTTTCACATTCTACACTTAAAAGCGCATGAGTTCCTACAACTACACAAGCTTTATTTTCTTTTAAATTTTGTAAAACTTGTTTTTTTTCTGCACTACTTGTAAAGCGATCAAGTTTAAAAACCTTTATACCAAAAGGATCAAAACGCTTTTTTAAGGTTTTATAATGCTGATGAGAAAGCAAAGTTGTAGGCGCAAATAAAAATGCGCAAAATCCACTTTTAACCACTGGATAAATAGCATTCATGGCAACTTCAGTTTTTCCAAAACCCACATCACCGCTTAAAAGCCTATCCATGACTTTTCCACTTTGAAAATCTTGCAAAATTTCATGACAGGCTTTATCTTGATCACTTGTATAATTAAAACCTGCACTAGCTATAAAATCAGCTTGTCTATTTAAATCCATTGTGATTTTTTTTGCTTGCACCAAAGATCTTTTAGCGGCCATAATAACAATTTCAGAAGCTATAGCTAAAAGTTTAGTTTTTAATTTTTCTTTAAGTTTAATAAAACTTGTTTTACCTAGTTTATCTAAGCTTGGAATAGATCCACTCACACCCAAATATTTATCAATCAAATAAAGATTTTCCACTGGTAATAAAAGCTTATCAGAATTTTGATACTCTATAGCAACAAACTCTTTTTTTGCTCCGCTTATCACTATCATCTCAAGACCTAAAAATTTGCCCACCCCATAATCTTCGTGCACTATATAATCCCCATTTTTAAGCTCATCTATAATCAAACTAGCTTTTTTTCTTGTTTTTTGTTTTTCTTTTTGATTTAAAGAAATGATTAGCTCTTCAGGACTAATAAGATTAAGCCTTAAATCACTTTTTATAAAATGGATATTTTGAATATCTTCAAGCTCTAAAGCTTTAAATAAAGCTTCGTTTTTAGCTAAAAGTGTGATTTTTTTATTTTTATGAAATTCAAAAAAATCTTTATTGTAAGAACTTTGCAATTCTTTAAATTTTTTAGCTTGAGGTAAAATTTTTGCATTCACAAAACTTATATCTTTTTCATATTCGTTAATATTAAACTTTTCACAAGCTAAAAAATCAAGTTCTAAATAATCAAAAAAATCATCAATACACCAAAACCCTAAAGAATTGATATCATGTATTAAAGTATCACTTTGAAAATCTTCTAATTTTTCTTTAAAAATTTCATAATTTTCTTTGTCAAAATATTTTAAAAAAGGACAAATTTCAAAATGTTCTAGTTCATTAGGAATAGACTTTTGACTTTGCAAATCAAAATATCTTATGCTTTCAATCTCTTCGCCAAAAAGTAAAATTCTAATAGGATTTTCTTCATTGATACAAAAAATATCAATAATATCCGCACGAATTGAAATTTCACCTTTATCCTGAACTATATCTACAAATTCATATCCTAATCTTGAAATTTCATCTTCAAAACATTTCAAATCAAAATTTTGTTTTTTATCGATATGATAATTTTGTAAATGTTTTTTTGAAGGAAGTTTTTTTAAGACAGTATTTAAAGGAGAAATAAGGATTTTTTTTTCTTCTTCTTTATGATAAGCATTTAAAATCTTGCAAAGATCAAAAAGTTCTTTGGAAAAAGCCCTTAAATCATCTCCAAACTGCGCTCTAAAATCAGGTAAAACAAAGGTTTTTAAACCCTTAAATCGTGAAACTTGAGCAAGTAAATCTGCTTGTTTTTCATCTTTACAAAGCAAAAGTTCACAAATTTTTGGATTTTGTAGGTATTCATAAAATGAAGCTTGCATTATTCTTCGTTGTTATTTTCAATAAGTTTGATAGTATCTTCTTTAATTTTACTAGTTCCATTAAAGCGACCGCCATTTTCTATAGAAATTTTTTGCGTTGAAATATCGCCATTAACAACTCCGCCCGCTAAAATTTCTAAACTATTAGCCTCAAGCTGCCCTTCAAAATATCCATTTACTACAATTTTATCTGCTTGTAACTCACCTTTTAAATTTCCATTTTTTCCGATAACTACAATACTTTCAGAATGAATAATACCACTTAACTCTCCATCAACATGAAGCATAGAAGCAAAATAAAATTTACCCTCAATTCTCGCACCTGAAGAAATTACTGTTGTTTCTGAGCTAGAGCTGGATGTTGGGCTGATACCGCCTTTATTAAAGATTGCCATGGAACTCTCCTTTCTTGATTAAAAAAATCATTCATATTTTTTCTTTGCAAATTTAAAAAGTACAAAGGTTCTAAAGTTTTATTAATAAACCTTACCTCATAGTGCAAATGCGGTCCCGTAGAAAGACCTGTGTTGCCACTATAACCTATCAACTGCCCTTTATTAACAAATTGACCCGCTTTGACTACTTCTTTGCGCATCATATGAGCAAATACTGTTTTAAAACCAAAATTATGCAATAAAATTACATTATAACCATAGCCATTATCATTATAACCTGAAAATTCCACCACTCCACTTGCTGGTGCATAAATAGGAGTACCAATTTCTGCTCTTAAATCAATGCCGGGATGAAATTCCCTTCTTTTTAAAAGCGGATGCTCTCTCCAGCCAAAATTTCCCGTAATGCCTTTATTTTCAATAGGCCATCCATTAGGAATTTGTCCCAAAATTCCAAGTTGCTGCTCATTGGTAAGCTGAAGATTATCAAGTCTTGCACTAATTGTAAGATTATTTTCTGCTTCTAAGCCTAAAGCCTCTTCAAAAGAAGCTATTTTATCTTCTATAGCCGCATACTGCTGAGTTTTTTCTTCTATGCTTTTTTGCATTTGCGAATTAGATAATTCCAATTCTTTGCTTTTTTTCAAAAGCTCCTCACGCTTTTCGCTGATATCACTAAGTTTGCTATCGAGATATTTGATATAAAAACCACTAAAAACTAAAAATAAAACAATAAAAGCAATAGTATAAAAAACTATTTTTTTGATTATTTGATTTAAATAAAAATGTCTTGAACCGTTAATATCTGTAATGGTAATAGTGAATTTATTTTTTACCACACCACTCCTTTAAAAAATTTTCTACCAGCATAAAAGAGCCAAAAACTAGATTTTTTTTATTTTCTTCTAATTTTACAAATTCTTTACATTGTATGCCTAGCTTTGATGCAATACTATAAATTTCATCATCAGCCAGCTTTCGTTCTGAACTTTTATATTTATATATTTGTATTGTATCAATAATAGGCTTTAATACATTTAAAATTTGAAAAATATCCTTATCCAAATAAGTATTATAAATAAGATTTATTTTTTCTCCTTGAAATTTATCAAGCATAGCCTTAGCAGCCATGGGATTGTGACCCACATCAACAAAAAAATTTGGAGAAATTTCTTGGCATCTTCCTTGTAAATTTAACTCTTGTAACTTTTTTAAAGCTTCTAAGGTTTTTTCTTGCGAAGTTAAAATTTCACAAGCCTTTAATGCAAGCTTTAAATTATGCTTTAAAAAACAAGGTAAAACAAACTTTTTACAATAAATCTCAAAATTTTCTTTCAAAAAAGGATTTAAGGAAGAAACTTGCAAATCAGCTTTTTTTAAAAAAGCAATTTTTTTTGCTAAGTTTAAAACATTTTGCTCTTGCTCATCACTTATAAGTGCTATAGGTGCCATAATTTTAAGCTTGGTTCTTGCAATATCTTCTAAAGAATTGCCCAAAATTTGAATATGGTCAAATCCAATTCTTGTAAAAATATTCATTCTTCTTTCAAAAACAGAAGTAGCATCATATTCTCCACCCACTCCTGCTTCTAAAACAATGAAATCGCATTTTTGAAATAAAATCATAGCTAAAAAAGTAGCATATTCGAAATAACTTAATTTTTGCAAGTCTTGTTTAAAAATTTCTTCAAGTCTTATATGAGCTTGTTCTAATTCTTCATCATTTGCAATCTTACCATCAAGATAAAATCTTTCATTAAAACTGAAAATGTGGGGGCTAGTATAATGCCCTATTTTATAATTTAAATTTTCTAAAAGTTGGGTTAAATATCTACCTGTACTACCTTTACCATTTGTGCCTATAAGTTGAATTATAGGAATATTTTTAAAATATTTCTTATATTTTTCATACATTCTAAACATCAAAAAACGATCAATTTTATCGTAATTTATACTTTTTTGGGCTAAAAAATTCTCAACTTTCATTATATTGTTCATTAACCGCTGCAATTTGCTTTATTAACTCATCTAAAATATTAATACTTGGTTTACTTTGCTTATCAAGATAAGCCACGTGAATTTTAGGGGTTATAATATCTTGCTTATAAATAAATCTAAAATTTTCTATAGTTTTAAGATTTGTATTTACAAGCTGTGTAATTTCATCTTTGCTTTTTCCTGGCGAAACAATCAAATAACTCTTTTCATCTATCATCCACAGTTCATCAAATTCGCTACAAGAATCTTTTAAAATTTTTTTAAATCGAACAAAAATTTCATTCAAACTTCCCATACCATATTTTTCCATAATGAAACGGTAATTTACTATAGAAAATAAAGCTAAAGAATAATTAACTTTATACTTATTAAAATTTTCATCCATTTTATCAAGCTCTTTAAGAACACTCCAAGCCTCTCTCTCCTCCAAATTTTGCGTGAATTCAATTTGATTATTTAAAGATGTAATTTTTTCTCCAAGTTGTTTAAATTTTAGTTTTAAATCCTCAAAACTAAGTTTTACTTCCCCATTTTCATCTGGTTTTAAGGTATTAATAAAATCCATGTTTTGTTCATTCGATTTATTAAGCAAAACAAGTAATTCATAGATTTTTTTTAGATTATCATTAAAAAAATTTAAATTTTTTTGGACATACATATTATCAACCATTATGCGATGATTGATAAATTCCATTAATTCGTTCTTAAAATTTTCTTCGCCTATTACAAAAGGCTTTTGTGTTAAATTTTGTATAAAACCTTGAATTTTTAAATCTTCTACCAATGAAGGATTTAAACCCAAGCATAATAATTCACTAAAGTGCTCATAACTACGCTCTTCAAGTTTAACTAAGAGTTTTTTAATCACGCTATCATAATCATCATATTTACTAATGCCATATTTACGAGCTTGTTCTTCTAAATTATTTTCATCATAATTTCTTTCAAGCTCTTTCCATTTTTTGGTAAGCAAATAAATACTTTCACTATCCATAGTTTTAGAAATTCTAATCGAAGTCACCTTAGCCAAATCTCTTATCTTTTTATCCTTACTTATTTGCAAAGTTTTAGATATGGTATATAAAAAATCAAAAAATTCACTAAATTGTTTTCCGCTTTGTCTATTTAAAACAGAAATTAAAAAACTAATTAGTTCTTCTAAACTTCTTATAGTTTTAGAATTTAATTCTTGTTGATAAATCGGTAAAAGTAAGGTTTTGTATTTGTCAAGTTTAGCTTTATTTGAGCTTGTGATACCATATTTTAAAGATAGTTCTTCAAAAATTTCCGTATAATTTTCAGGAGTTGGTTTTAGTTTTCTTTCTTTTAATGCAATTAAAGTTTGCTTTGCTATTTCATTAGTATTTGGAATCACGTTTTTGCCCTTTAATAGCAATTACGGAAATAAACTCATCAAATGCCTCGCTTGAAGCTGCTCGAATAGCCTCATACCTTGCAGAATCACTAATAATACTATTTGGAGAAATTTCAAAATTATAACTTCCACTTGTACTAAAAGCCTGACTTGAACCATCTTTAAAGACAACATTAAAATCTAAATTTAATTTAGCTTTATAACTAATGACATAGCCATTTTTATCATAAGCTAAAGGAATAAATTCTAAATTATTCATTTTAACATTAATTACATCATCTGCCTCGTGTTTTAAAGCAAGCTTGCGCCCTAATTTTGAAATTACCATTTCTTTTAAAGTATCGGCAACATAGATACTATTTTTTGGGTCTTGTTGACTTAATTCAACATTAACATAAACTTTCTCATCGAAAATATTATTAGCGATTTTTGATGTAGGAACATATCCACAAGCACCTAAAAATAAACCTATGCAAAAAATTAAAATCTTTTTCATTTAATCACTAGATTAACTAGCTTTCCTTCCACATAAATTTCTTTAACTATACTCTTACCTTCAAGCCATTTAGCAGTATTTTCTTTTGCAAAAGCTAAAATTTCTTCTTTACTCGCACTACTTGAAATTTCAAATTCAGCCCTTTTTTTACCATTAATACTTACAGCTAAATTTAAAGTATCTTTTACAAAAACCTCTTCTTTAAGTTCTAATTTTTTGAAATTTTTACATTTAAAAAGCTCCTCGCTAAGCTCAAAACAAACATGAGGAATAATAGGCTCTAAAATATTTAAAATAATATAAAAAGCCTCTTGCTCCAAAGCTTCATTTTTACAAAGCGCTAAAGCATTTAAAGCCTCCATACAAGCTGCAATTAAAGTATTGAAAGCAAAACTTTGATGATAAACTTCAAAAGATTTTTTCAAAGCTTCATATACCTTTAATCTTGCATATTTTTCTTCTTTATTTAAATTTTCTTGTTTTAATTCTACAAGCTCACCTTTTTTAATATTTTGCGCCCTATCATAGAGTTTACAAATAAATCTATAAGCCCCTTCAACCGCATCATCATTCCATTCAAGCTCTTTAGCCGGAGGCGCAGTAAAAAGTATAAAAAGTCTTGCGGTATCAGCACCGTATTTTTCTATAATCTCATCAGGATCTACAACATTGCCTTTTGATTTTGACATTTTAGCTCCATCTTTTAACACCATACCCTGAGTTAAAAGTCTATCAAAAGGTTCATTTTGTGTTAAATAACCCAAGTCTCTTAAAGCTTTTTGGAAAAATCTCGCATAAAGTAAATGCAAGATTGCATGTTCAATACCACCTATATATTGATCCACACTCATCCAATACTTTACACTTTTTTCATCTAAAGCTTTTTCCTGCCAAGTTCTCTCATCACTTGCAAAACGTGCAAAATACCAAGAACTTTCAAAAAAAGTATCTAAAGTATCACTTTCTTTTTGAGCCTCTTTGCCACATTTGGGACAAATACAATTTTTCCAAGTTGGATGTTTATCAAGTGGATTACCCTCACCTGTAATTTGCACATCTTCAGGTAGGGTAATAGGTAAATTTTCTAGTTTTTGAGGCACTATACCACAAATTTGACATTTAATCATAGGAATAGGCGCACCCCAATATCTTTGGCGTGAAACACCCCAATCACGAATTTTAAAATTTACAACCCTTTTTCCTATATTTTTAGCTTCAAACTGAGAAATGATTTTTAATCTTGCCTCATTACAATCAAGATTATCAAACTCTTGGCTATGGATTAATTTTCCTGATTTTTGCGTATAAGGTAAATTTTCTTGAGTTTGAATAACTTGTTTGATGGCAAGATTATATTTTATTGCAAATTCAAAATCTCTTTCATCATGAGCTGGAACAGCCATAACCGCTCCACTACCATAATCAGCCAAGACAAAATTAGCCACCCACAAAGGAATTTTTTCTCCGCTTAAAGGATGAATGGCATAAATTCCTAGAAAATAACCTTCTTTTTCAGAACTTTGTCTTTCTCTTGGGCTTTGATTTTGAATAGCTTTGATTTTATTTAATACATCTTGATTTAATAAATTTTGCGAAAGCAAATTTTGAACGATCTTATGTTCTGGAGCTAAAGCGATATACGAAACTCCATAAATTGTATCTGCTCTTGTAGTAAAAACTTCTAAAGAACTTTCTTTGGCTTTTTGCTTGCTTTCTTCGTCTAAATTTAAAGAAAATTCTAAACCTTCACTTTTACCAATCCAATTTTCTTGCATAGTTAAAACTTGATTAGGCCATTTATCTTTTAATTTTTCTAAATCTTTTAAAAGTTCCTCAGCATAAGAAGTGATTTTTACATAATAACCTGGCATTTTTTTCTGCACCACTTCATGACCACAACGCCAACATTTTCCATCTTCAACTTGCTCATTAGCCAAAACCGTTTGATCTTGTTCACACCAATTTACATTTGCTTCTTTAGTGTAAATCAAACCTTTTTCAAACATCTTAATAAAAAATTCTTGCTCAAATTTTGTATAAAGTGGATCTGAAGTAGCAAGCATTCTTTTTTTAGAAAAAGAAAAACCTAAAGAAAAAAGCTCTTTTTTCATATAAGCTATATTTTCATAAGTCCATGACTTAGGATGAATTTTATGTTTAATAGCTGCATTTTCAGCAGGCATACCAAAACTATCAAAACCTATAGGATGTAAAACATTAAAACCTATCTTGCGATAATATCTTGCCAAAGCATCACCTATAGTATAATTTCTTACATGCCCCATATGAATGCGCCCGCTAGGATAAGGAAACATCGATAAAATATATTTTTTAGGCAAATTTAAATCATCTTTTGGCTCAAAATATTCATTTTCATCCCAAATTTTTTGCCATTTTTTTTCTATTAAACTTGCTTCATAAGCCATAAAAATTCTCCTTACACTGTTCCTTTTTCATACATTGCACGATTGCGTTCTTTATCTTGTTTTCTTTTTGCTTTTTCAATTTCTTTATTTCTAAACTCAAGCACACAAAATTTAAACCATAATAATGTCGGACTTGCTACAAAAATAGAGCTTAAAGTTCCCGCTATAATACCTACAATCAAAGCCAAAGAAAATCCTTGTATCATTTCCCCGCCAAAGAAATAAAGTATCACAACAGTTGCTAAAGTTAACCCTGAAGTTAAAACCGTTCTTGATAAAGTTGCTGAAACACTTTCATTGATAATAGGTGCAAGTTCGGTTTTTTTACTTGTTTTAATACCTTCTCTGATTCTATCAAAAATAATAATTGTATCATTCAAAGAGTACCCAAGTACAGTTAAAACAGCAGCCAAGGTATCTAGATTGACATCAATTTTAAATAAAGAAATTGCCCCTAAAGTAATCACAACATCATGAATTTCACTGATTATAGCCGCAAGAGCAAAACGCCACTCAAAACGCAACGCTATATAAATTAAAATTGCTATCAAAGATACAGCTATGGCCATAAGTCCTTTATTTCTAAGTTCATCACCTACTTTTGGACCCACCACATCGGCACGACGCACTTCAAATTTTCCCGTATCTTTTAAAAGAGTACTTATATGCTCGCCTATATCATTGCTTACATTATCATTACTTCCTAAAAAGCGTATGGTTACTTCCTTATTGCTTCCAAATTCGGTTACAGATAAATTTTGAAAAGTTCCTTGATTTTCTAAAATTTCTCGAATTTGTGTTATAGGAGCTGCATTTTCATATTTAAGCTGAACTAAAGTTCCTCCGCTAAAATCAATGCCATATTGCAAACCCCTATCCCAAAGCAAATAAATAGAACCAAAAAACAAAATAAAAGAAAGAGAAATAGCAGTAAAACGCATTCTCATAAAATCATAAATTTTCTTTTCGCTAAAAAACTGCATTATCTTCTCCTATAACCAAACCAAAATCTTGTATTATTACTTTTTTCTATGCGTTGCATAAAATAATCAAACATTCCGTGAGTTCCTAAAATAGCTGTAATCATAGAAACAACGATACCAATTCCCAAAGTCACAGCAAAACCTTTAACCGCTCCTGTTCCATAAGCATAAAGTGCTACCGAAGTAACTAAAGAAGTGATATTTGAATCTATAATCGCACTCATAGCATTTTTATAACCTTGCTCTATACTAGCTCTTATATTTACTCCATCTCGCAAGAGTTCTCGTATGCGCTCATTGATAATCACATTTGCATCTACTGCCATACCCACAGTTAAAACAAGTCCTGCCATCCCTGGTAAAGTTAAAGTTGCTCCAAACATAGCCATAACAGCCACTACTACCAAAACATTAACTAACATTGCAATATTTGCAAAAATTCCTGCCACACCGTAATACATCATCATAAATATTACAATAAAAACCGATGCACCAATTAAGGCTATCATACTCATTTTAATACTATCAGCACCTAAAGATGGTCCTATACTTCTTTGTTCAAGTAATTTTACAGGCGCAAGCAAAGCTCCACTTCTTAAAGCTACCGCCACATCACGCGCTTCTTCTTGGGTAAAAGCTCCACTGATTTGCCCACTACCTCCACCTATGCGTTCATTGATAGATGGGGCAGAATACACTTTATTATCAAGTACAATAGCAAGACGCTTTCCAACATTTGCTCCTGTATAATCAGCAAATTTTTTAGAACCCTCGGCATTTAAAGTAAAATTAATCACAGGATAATTACTCTTATCACTAATCCCTACTCTAGCATCAGTAAGCATAGATCCATCTAAAATAGGTATACTTTTTAAGGTATATTTTAAATTTGGATTTCTAGAATCAGGCACTAAAATCAGTCCATAACTCGCAGCCTCAGCGTCGCTCATTGTGGAAGCTTGACCCATTTTAGAATCATCAACTTCCATAAGTTGTAAATGTGCTGCTTTTGTGATGCGTTCTTTTGCTCTTAGTTCATCTTCTTTGGTTTTAATCCCTGCAAGTTCAACCAAAATCTTATCATTACCTTGTTTAGCAACTGTTGGCTCTGCTAAACCAAATTGATCAAGCCTATTTCTTATGGTTTCAACTGCTTGCAAAAGTGCAAAATTTTCTATATTTTTTACTTCTTCTGAGGTAAAAGAAATTTTATAGTGCATATTTTCACTTTGTATATTAATTCCTTTTATTTCTTTAAGCAAATTTTCAACTTTTGCAATATCCGCATTATCAAGCAAAGTAAATTCTAAAATATCATCATGGGTATTTAAGCCATCATTTAAAATATTTTCTTTATTAAAAGAATAACTCAATGAAGATGCAATTGATTTTATTTTAGATTTTACAGCTTCTTCATTATCTACACCTAAGAGCATATAAAGCCCACCTTGCAAATCAAGCCCTAAATTAATCTTCGCACCACGTTCTGACTGCAAAAAAGAAGGGAGTGAAAAAGCTACTCCAAAAATAAATACCGCTATAAAAATAATCAAGCGATAATTGATTTTAGAATTACGCATCAATTTTCTTTGCTATAAATTCTCTTGAAATTTTTGCAGTAAAATTGTCTTCATTAAGCTTAACTTTGATAAAATCCTCCTCTGGTTTTACGACTTCACAAATAAGTCCGCCATTAGTGATGATTTTATCTCCCTTTTGCAAAGACTCGAGCATTTGTTTATGTGCTTTTGCTTGTTTTTGTTGCGGTCTGATCACCAAGAAATAAAAAATTGCAAATAACACTACAAGAGGTAACAATGAAGTTAAAATTGAATTTTCTGCCATATTTTTCCTTTATTCCAAAAAAATTAAACACTAATTCTATCATTTTTAAAATAATAAAAGTCTTTTTTATTGCAATTTTACTTTCAAATTCTATTTATCTATCATTTTTTGAAAATATTTTTACACAAACCATTAGCCCATTTTTAGCTATTTACGGGTTAGTTTTACTTCTAAAAAGTAAAAATTCTAAACAATATTTTTGGATAGGTTTTTTTGTAGGGATTCTTTGGTTTTGGTGGATTGGCTTATCTTCAATTTATTTTAATCTAAACTATTTAGTACCAATTATACCAATTATCATTGGTTTTATTTATGGACTACTTTTTAGATTATGTTATTTATTAAAATTTGATTTTTTAAGACTTTGTGGAATTTTTTGCATAAGTTTTATCCATCCTTTAGGATTTGATTGGCTTAATTGGGGAATTTTTACAGTTTATGGTTTTTTTGACCCAAGTTATCGTGGTATTATTTGCATATTTTTAATAGCATATTTCATCTATGAGGGTTATATATCAAGATATTATAAAATAGCAATTGTTCTTGTTTTATTCTTTAGTGGATTTCAATATAATGAAAAACAAGCTCAAACTCTTAATTTAAACTACAAACTCATCAATACTAATATCTCTCAAGATCAAAAATTTTTACAAGAAAATTTAAAATCAAATTCTGATATCTTAATTCACGATATACTTCAAGCTATAAATGAAAACAAAGAACTTGTAATCTTGCCTGAAACCGCTTTTGCTTTTGATTTAAAAAATACCAAATATGAACTTATACTTAAAGAATTATCTTATAAAATTACCATTATTACGGGAGCATTTTATACTGAAAAAGAGCATACTTACAATAGCACGTATATCTTTAAAAAAGGCAATGTCTATATTTTAAATAAGCATTTTTTAGTTCCCTTTGGTGAAGAAATTCCATTTTTTAAAGACTTAATAAAAAAATATTTTCTTAAAAATATTGAAGAATTTTCCCAAGGTCCTATACAAAGCAAATATAAATTAGACAATCAAATTATTACAAATGCAATTTGTTATGAAGCTACCAAAGAACAAAACTATCAAAATTCACAAATTATTATAGCTCTAAGCAACAATGCTTGGTTTAATAATAGCAGCGAATACAAACTCCAACAACTCTTAATGAAATTTTATGCAAGTAAATATGGGGTTAGTGTTTATCATGCTACAAATGGTAAAGAGAATATAGTTATACTCCCTAAAAAGCTTTTAAGTAAAGATTGGAAAAAATTTATCCAAAGAAATATTTAATGATAAAAAATAATATTAAAATTTTAATTTTAAAGTAATTTAAGTTATTTTATATTATAATTCTGTCAAATAATATTTTGACTTAGAGGGGTTTTTACCCCAAAGCTAAATTAATTTAGCTTCCTTCCTAACTTTTATATTTATGGGGGATATTGAAAAATATCCCTCTAAGTCAAAAATTAATACAACTTCATTAATTCTTTATAATTATACAAGCCTTATTTAAGCTTGTATAATATTGTTAATTTTTTAAAGCAGCTTTTTAAACTGTTCTAGAGCATCAAGTTGTTCCCAAGGATAGTCCTTTTGCCCTACTTGCCCACGAGCCGCTACATCCGCATAAAGAAAAGTTTCTTTACTTGGTTTATCCAGATGAAATTTATCACGGATCCAATTTGGCGTTAAAGAGAAGTTTTGCATAACAAAATCACTTAAAACATCATCATTTACACTGGTATTTGTGCCCATACAATCCACACTTACCGAAGTAGGTTTTGCAACACCTATAGCATAACTAAGTTGAACAATACATTTTTTAGCAAGCCCTGCTGCAACTATATTTTTAGCTAGCCATCTACCTGCATAAAGTCCACTTCTATCAACTTTAGTATAATCTTTGCTTGATTGTGCGCCACCACCTATTGGAGAATAACCTCCAAAACTATCTACTATAAGCTTTCTTCCTGTTAAACCACTATCATGCAAAGAAGAATGATTGATATATTTACCAGTTGGATTGATTAAAATTCTAGTCTTATTAGGATCAAAAAGTTCTTTTGGTAAATTACTATCTAAGATAAGTTTCATCACCAAAGATCTTAAATCTTCTATTTTCATACTTTCAACACAAGGTGCAGAAACTACTATAGTATGGATACTTTGCGGTTCGCAATTTTCAAAATTCGCCTTAGTACCATAATCAATAGTTACTTGAGTTTTAATATCCACTCCAAGTTCATGTGGATTTGCTTTTGCATAAGCATAAACTCTATCGCATAGCATTCTTGCATAACTAATAGCTGCTGGCATGTATTCTTCAGCCTCGCAACTTGCAAAACCAAACATAATGCCTTGATCACCTGCCCCTGTTTCGCCATCTTCTTGATCGACACCTTGATTGATATCAGGGCTTTGTTCATTTAAAAACACCATAACATCAACTTCATCAGGATGCAAACACTGCTCTTTGTTAAAATGCCCTGCCCCGTCATAACCAATGTTTTTTAAAACATCTTTAACTAAATTATCGTAATCAGCCTTACTAAGTTTGTGATTTGACTTAACTTCGCCTCCTATCACAACCTTATTTCCTGCGACAAAAACCTCACTCGCCACCCTTGAATTTTTGTCATTTTTCAAGAGTATATCCACTATCGTATCAGCGATTATATCAGCGCACTTGTCTGGATGACCTGCACTTACGACTTCTGAAGTGAATAGATACATAAAAAGTCCTTTCATTTAAAATGAACCACAATTGTATCCAAATAAACTTATCAAAGCTTGATAAATTAAAAATTCTCTAAAATTAAGCAAAAGTTAGTTAAAATCAACTTCTGATATAAAAAATATTTAAAAGGTTTTTATGTTTTCTAAAATCATTCAAAGCTACGCTAAAGGCAACCTCATAGTTCAAATTTGCATAGGTATAGTACTAGGAATACTTATAGGCATTAGTTCTAAAGAAATATCTGAAATTGCAAATTTACTCGGAATACTTTTTACAAGCGCCTTAAAAGCTATCGCTCCTATGCTTGTTTTTATTTTAATTTTAACCTCAATTTGCACTAAAGATTTTTCTCAAAGTGGTGCTAAGATCAAAAATATTATTATTTTGTATATAGTAGGTACCTTTCTTGCTTCAGCTTGTGCGGTTCTTGCTAATTTTTTCTTCCCTATAAAGCTTGTTTTAGATGGAGTTCAAACTGCTACAAACTCATCTCCAACCCACATGAGTGAGATTTTTAAAGATCTTTTATTTAAAATTGTCGATAATCCCATAAATGCTCTTTCAAGCGGGAATTATTTAGGAATTTTAACCTGGGCAATAGCTGGAGGTATAGCATTAAAACACTGTTCTAACGAAGCAAAACAAGTTTTTATAGATATTAATGAAGGGGTTTTGAAAATTGTTAAATTTGTAGTAAAACTTGCTCCTTTTGGAATTTTTGGACTTGTGGCTAATTCTGTAGCACAAACAGGAGCACAAGGCTTACTAAGCTATGTAAAACTCTTAATTTTACTTGTAGCTACTATGCTTTTTGTTACTTTTGTTATCAATGCTTTAATAGTCTTTTTTTATACAAGAAAAAATCCTTTTCCTTTGATTTTTATCTGCTTAAGACACAGTGCATTTCTTGCTTTTTTCACAAGAAGTTCAGCGGCAAATATCCCTGTTAATATGGCACTTTGCGCCAAACTTGGCATAGATAAAGAATTTTATGGCATTTCTATACCTTTAGGAGCTACTATCAACATGGCAGGAGCGGCAGTTACTATAGCTATTTTAAGTCTTACTACAGCCAATACCGTTGGTATAGAAATCAGTCTTTTGCAAGCCCTTTTATTAAGCATTATTGCCACCTTTGCAGCTTGCGGGGCTAGCGGAGTTGCGGGTGGATCCTTACTGCTTATACCTTTGGCTTGTTCTTTATTTAATATAGACTATAATATTGCTATGAAGGTAGTTGCCATAGGTTTTATTATAGGGGTTATTCAAGATAGTGTTGAAACTGCTTTAAATAGTTCTACAGATGTTCTTTTTACAGCAATTTGTTCTAAAAATGAATTAAATTATAATATCAAATAAGGTAAAAGTATGCGTCATCTCATCACTACAAAGGATTTTAATAAAGTCGAAATTATGGAGCTTTTTAAAGAAGCAAGTGATTTCTTAGATGAAAAACCTAGAACTTTTCTTAAAGGAAAAAGTATCACGACAATTTTTTTTGAAAACTCTACACGCACCCTTTCATCTTTTGAAAGCGCTGCAAGAAGATTAGGTGCTAGGGTTTTACGCCTTGATGTTTCAAGATCAAGCTCTAGCAAAGGAGAAACTCTTTATGATACTGCTGCTAATTTAGATGCGATGAGTCCTAATGCTATTGTTATAAGACACGCAAACTCAGGAGTTCCTTTGATATTAGCAAAGCATATGCATTGTCCAGTTGTTAATGGAGGAGATGGAAAACACGCCCATCCTACCCAAGCTTTGCTAGATTTATTCACTATTTATAATCATTTTCAAGGCGATGTCGAAGGTAAGAAAATTTGCATCGTAGGTGATATTAAAAATTCCCGCGTTGCAGCGTCCAATATAGAACTTTTAAGCAGATTTAATCTTGATATTACCCTAGTAGCTCCACCACATTTTATGCCTAATACCCATCTTAAAAAACATTATAAGCTTGATGAGAATATCATAGCAAATTCAGATATTATCATGAGTCTTAGAACACAAACAGAAAGACATAATAAAACCGTTTATGCTTCACTTAAAGACTATGCAAATGATTTTTGCATTCAAAAAAGCTTAGTAAAAGATAAAAAGCTTATTTTACTACATCCAGGCCCTGTAAATCGCAATATTGACATAAGCGATGAAATGATGAGCGATGAAAGGACTTTAGTTTTAAAACAAGTTAAAAATGGAGTGGCCATTAGAATGGCTGTTCTTAAAAAACTCATATTAGAAAATGAAGGATAAAAAATGTTAGAATGGGATTTAAGTGCTTTATTTCACGATAAAGAAGCGTTGCAAAATTTTACACAAGATCAAATCCAACAAAGTTTAAATTTCAAAAAAAACTATGAAAATAAACTTTATACATTAAATGCTAATGAGTTTTTACAAGCTTTAAAAGATTATGAAATTTTAAATCAAGCTCTTGGCAAAATCATGACTTATACTTATTTGCTTTTTGCTAAAAACACTCAAAATGGTTCTTTTTACGCACAATACGAAGAAGAATGCAAAAAAATAGAAGAAAATTTACTCTTTTTCGAGCTTGAATTTTGCGAGTTAGCTCCTGAGAAAAGTCAAAAATTTACAACTTTTTGTAAAGATTATGATTTTTATCTTTCTAATTTATTGCAAAACAAACGCTATAATCTTAGCAAAAACGAAGAACGCATTATGCTCTATCTTTCAAATACAGGTGCAAATGCTTTTAGTAGGCTTTTTGATGAAAGTATGAGTGCTTTAAAAATCCCTTTTGAAGGTAAAAAACTTAGCGAAGAAGAAATTCTAAGCAAAATGTATGACGAAGATAGAAAGATACGCAAAAAAGCTGCTAAAAAATTCAGTAAAGTTTTGCAAAAAAATAGCAGACTTTTAAGTTTTATTATCAATATGATAAAAACAGAAAGAAAAAATATAAGCTTATTAAGAGGTTATGAAAATGCTGAAATTTCAAGACATATCAGCAATCAAATTTCACAAAAAAGCGTTGATTCTTTGATAGCAAGTGCGCAAAAACATTTTAACTTAGTATCGCAATTTTACAAAAGAAAAAAACAAATTTTAGGCTATGATGAGCTTAAAGACTACGACAGATATGCACCCATAGGAAAAGAAGCAAGTTTTGATTTTAAAACAAGTAAAAATATTGTTTTAGAGGCATTTCAAGCTTTTTCTCCTCAATTTTATGATATAGCAAAAAATGCTTTTAATCAAGGCTGGATTGATGTTTATCCACAAGAAAATAAACAAGGGGGTGCTTTTTCACATTCTGCAACTTCTGATGCACATCCTTTTGTTTTATTAAACTACACCGATAAAAGGCGTGATCTTTTTACACTTGCACATGAATTAGGACACACTATCCATCAAAAACTTTCTTATAATGTAAGCTATTTAAATCAAAATACACCTTTAACCACCGCAGAAACAGCTTCAGTTTTTGCTGAAATGCTAGTATTTGATTTTATTAAGGATAAGTTAAAAAAAGAAGAACTCCTATCTTTATATGCAAATAAAATCGAAGATATTTTTGCAACTTTTTATAGACAGATTAATTTTACTTGTTTTGAAAGACGCTTACATGCTCAAGAAAATGAATTAAGCACTGAAGAAATCAATAAAATTTGGATGGAAGAATCACAAAAAATGTTTCAAGATAGTGTAAAACTTACAAAAAATTATGCTTCTTGGTGGAGTTATATTCCTCATTTTATCCATTCTCCTTTTTACTGCTATGCTTATGCTTATGCACAACTTTTAGTTTTAGCTCTTTATGGACTTTACAAAAGTAAAAAATGTGAAAATTTTAAAGAACTTTATATCAAAATGCTTTCTTTAGGTGGAAGCGTGAGTCCAAAAGAACTAGTAGGAATGTTTGGATTTGATATAGAAGATGAAAATTTTTGGGAAATAGGCATAAAAGAAATTCAAAAACTCATCAATGAATTTATGGAGTTACAATCATGCTAGAAACAATCTTAAAAAATGAAAATTTTATCCATACCATGCAAAAGCATTGTTATGAAGTTATTTCACACCTTATAGAAGAAAATATAGAATTTTCTATAGTTGCAAATACAAATTTCATAGATTTTAACCCTGAACTTCCCAAAGAGCTTGATGTTAAACAAAATCCTTATGCTCTTTTTGCTCTTGGAGGATACACCTTTGAATCCATACAGCTAAATAAAGATTTCATTCAATTTCACGCAGGTTTTGGCAATGATGATTTTGATAGTTTTGTAAAGGTTGATTTAGGTGCTATCACACAAATTCAAATAGAAAATAGCATTTTATTTGTTAATTTTAGCCTTTATAAACGTGAAAATAGTAAAAATTTACAAAAATCTAAAAATATATTTTTAAATAATCCAAAAAATAAAGATATTTTCAAAAAATGAATCTATTTGAAGATTTAAATGATAGTCAAAAACAAGCGGTAAGCCACATTGATGGAGCCATGCTTATCCTAGCGGGCGCAGGTAGCGGAAAAACCAAAACTATCACCACTCGTCTTGCTTATCTTATCGGTGAAGTAGGCATCCCCTCGCATAACACTCTTA
The DNA here is from genome assembly GCF_001762705.1 of Campylobacter sp. BCW_6460. Classification (NCBI taxonomy): domain Bacteria; kingdom Pseudomonadati; phylum Campylobacterota; class Epsilonproteobacteria; order Campylobacterales; family Campylobacteraceae; genus Campylobacter; species Campylobacter sp. BCW_6460. The sequence goes on from NZ_MJXI01000002.1 coordinate 187,265, forward strand.
CTCTTACTTTTACAAATAAAGCAGCTAGCGTTATGCGTCATAGAGCATTAAATTTTCTACAAGGCAATCACAATCCTTTGCTTTGCACCTTTCACAAATTTGGACTTTTATTTTTAAAACTACACTTTGAAAGATTGGAGCGTAAAAATAGTTTTATTGTTATCGATACAGATGATACAAAAAAAATAATTAAAGACTTAATCCATGATAAAAACAAAGATAATGTCTATGATATTATCAAATACATATCTTATTGTAAAAATGAAGGCAAAAGAGTAAGCAATGTCTTTGAAGATTTAAATTTACTAAAAGAACATAATTTTGAAAAATATCAAAATGAATACAAATTTGCCAACTATTACCGTGCTTATGAAGAATACTTATTAAAGCAAAATTTTGTAGATTTTGATGATCTTTTATTGCTAAGCAATCTCATTTTAGAAAATGATATAAATTTTGCCAAAGAACAAAGCTTACTTTATAATTACATTACAGTTGATGAGTATCAAGATACTAATGCCTTGCAATATAAAATTCTAAAAAATCTATGTTGTATGCATGAAAATATCACAGTTGTTGGTGATGATGATCAAAGTATTTATAGTTGGCGTGGAGCAAAAATTGAAAATATTTTAAATTTTCAAAATGATTTTAAAAATGTTAAACTTGTAAAACTTGAACACAACTATCGTTCAGTAGGGACTATTTTACAAGCGGCAAATAATCTCATATCTCACAATGAACAACGACTTGGAAAAACTTTAATCTGCACTAAAGATACTGGGGAAAATATTAAAATATTAAAAAACGAAAACGAAAAAGATGAAGGTTTACATATCGCTCAAGAAGTGAAAAAATTGCTAAATTCTGGAGTAGAAGCTAAAGAGATCGCCGTTTTATTTCGAGTTAATGCACTATCAAGAGCAATAGAAGAAGCATTTATGAAGGAAAAAATTTCTTATAAACTGCTTAGCGGTATGCGTTTTTATGAGAGATTAGAAATAAAAGATTTAATCTCGTATCTTAGACTTATCTCAAATCCAAACGATGATTTGTCGTTTAAACGTATTATTAATCGCCCTAAAAGATCCATAGGAGAAAAAGCCCTAAAAAATTTAGAAGAATATGCAAAAAAACGTCAAATTTCACTTTTTGATGCCCTATACGAAAGCGATGGTGGTATAGGAATTTTAACAACAAAAAAAGCACAAAATGAAGCAAATATTTTTATACAAAATATTCACACTCTAAAAAGCTACGATAATGCAAAAAAGGTTTTTGATAATATAGAAGAATTATTTAAAATCAAAGATTATTTTTCAGAGCAAGATGATGGAGATGAAAGAATCAGAAATCTTGATGAGTTTTATGCTAATCTAAGAGAAAAACTCAAAGAAGATCCCGAAGCTTCTTTAGAAGATCTACTTAGTGAAATTTCTTTATTAAGTGATCAAGATAATTTAGATGAAGAATGTGTTTGTTTGATGAGTATTCACGCTAGCAAAGGTTTGGAATTTGATTATGTTTTTATAATAGGCTTTGATGAAGGATTTTTTCCTTTAAATAGCGAAGAAAATCTCGAAGAAGAACGCCGTCTTGCTTATGTTGCCATCACTCGCGCCAAAAAATTTCTCACAATAAGTGTTGCAAATTCTCGTTTTTATCATGGTTCAAGAGCAAACATCAATCCTAGCCGCTTCTTAGAAGAAAGTCAATTAATCAATGAAAAATCAAAAAATCAAAATATACAAAAAACTAGTTTTTGCAAAGGAGATCTAGTTAAACATAAAATTTTTGGCATTGGTAGGGTTGTTGAAGTTAATAAAAGCGGAAAAGAGGAAAAGCTTAATATTAATTTTGGTGGTATAATGCGTGTAATCATGGCAAGTTTTGTGGAAAAAGCAGTATGAATAAGATCTTTGTAGCCTTTAAACCAAGGGGTTTGAGTTCTAATGCCTTTTTAAGTACTTTAAAGAGAAAATATAAAAATAAAAAAGCAGGATATTCTGGCACTCTTGATCCTTTCGCCAAAGGGGTTTTAATCGTTGCATTTGGACAATACACAAAACTTTTCCGTTTTTTAAAAAAAACTCCAAAAACCTACAAAGCTACTTTATGGCTTGGAGTTTACTCCTTAAGTCTTGATGATCAAAATATAAAAGAAATTCAAAATATAAAAGAATTTAATCTTGCAAATTTAAAACAAATCATTGATCAAATGCAAGGAATTATCTCCTATACACCACCGCAATTTAGTGCCAAAAGAATCAATGGAACTCGCGCCTATGAATTTGCAAAAAAAGGTATAGAAGCAAATTTAAAACCTTGCCAAATGGAAGTATTTGATTGCAAGATCTTAAGCTACAATCATCCTTTTTTAAATATCGAAATCACAGTCAGTGAAGGTGCTTATATAAGATCTTATTGTGAACTTTTTGCTAGAAAACTAGGTATTAATGCGACTTTAAGCTCTTTAGAGCGCATTAAAGAAGGCAAATTTGTTTATAATAATGAGAAAAGCTTAAATGTGTTAAAATACATTAACCTAAAGCCAAATTTTATCAAGGATTTAAATAAACTCGAAAATGGTACTAAAATTTTTGTCGAAGAATTGGAATTTCATGATGAAGGAGATTATTATATTGAAACAGAAAAATATTTTAGCGTAATTAATATTAAAGAAAATACAGTAAAATATCTTCTAAATAAGGTTGAAAAATGTTAATATTATCAAGAAAAGAAAATGAAAGTATAATTATCGGAGAAGGTATAGAAATCAAAGTCGTTCAAACAGGGAAAGGATATGCCAAAATAGGCATAGAAGCTCCAAAATCCCTTATGATACTTAGAAAAGAACTTGTTCAACAAGTAAAGGATGAAAATTTGCATTCTGTTGTTCAGAATGATATTAAACTTGATGACTTAAGCAAAAAACTAATCAAATGAAAGCTTACGCTAAAGCAAATATTTTTTTAAAACTTACCGGTTTTGACTCAAGAAAATATCATCTTTTAGAATCACGATTCATACTTTTAAAAGATGTTTTTGATGAACTTGAGCTTGTTGATAAAGAATCAGATTCTAAAAAAGAATTTGAAATCATGAGTAATTTTAAATGCGAAAATAATATTATTCAAAAGGCTTATTTGCTACTTTCTAGAAGATATAATAATGAATTAAAAGAATTATTTAGCAAAAAAAGCCTAAAACTCACAAAAAATATCCCAGTATGTGCTGGGCTTGGTGGTGGAAGTAGTGATTGTGCGAGTTTTTTACTACTAATGAATGAAACCCTGAATCTAAAATTAAACCTGCAAGAACTTATAAATTTAAGCATGCAACTAGGAAGTGATATTGCCTTTTTTTTAAGTGGCTTTCACTCTGCTAATGTAAGTGGCTGTGGCGAAATTATAGAAGAATTTGAAGATGACATACCTAATTTAAAATGGACTTTTCCACAAATATCTTGCCAAACTAAAGCTGTTTATGATGAATTTGATAGAGAAATATTTGACTTTCAAAAAAATAATAATCAAGCGCAAATTTACAAAAAACTCAGCACAAAAGAGTTGTTACAAAACTTTAAAAACAAAGAATTAAATGATTTGTTTACTCCTTGTGCAACTTTATATCCTAAAATGAAGTCTTACTTACAAGAAGATTTTTTTCTAAGCGGTAGTGGTAGTAGTGTTTTTAAGGTTGATCGATGAAAATTATTGCGAGAAATAAAAAAGCTTTATTTGATTATAGCATTATAGAACGCTTTGAAGCCGGAATTGTCCTTAAAGGAAGTGAAGTTGCAGCTTTAAGGGCAGGAAGAGCAAATCTTAAAGACTCTTTTGTTCGCATTATAAAAAATGAGATTTTTTTACTTAATTCTCATATTTCATTGCTTCATACTACACATTCTTTCTATAAACACGAAGAAAGAGGCGCTAGAAAGCTTTTAATACATAGAAAGCAAATTGATAAATTATTAGGTAAAGTAAGTATAGAAGGATATACTATCGTTGTATTAGATCTTTATTTTAACACAAAAAATAAAGTAAAAGCTACCCTTGCTTTAGCTAAAGGGAAAAATTTGCATGACAAGCGTGAAACTTTAAAGAAAAAGCAAGCCGATTTAGAAGCTAGAGCTGCTATGAAAAATTATAAATAAAGGAAATTAAATGAAAAAATTTTTAGCCCTATTTTTAATAAGTTTAGCATTTTTTCTTAATGCTTGCTCCAAAGAAGAAGAAATTCAAAATGATTTTATGTTTGAAGAGTATCACAAAGGAGATAAAATAGTCTTAAATAGTGTAAATGGTGGAAGCAAAACTTTAATAAGAACAGATAAAGGTTTTGTGGTAGAAGGAGAGGAAGGGAAAGTTCTAATGTTTGATTTTTTTGGCACTTTTTGCACCCCATGTAAAGAAGAAGCTTTAGATCTTAGCAAACTTTGGAAAAATAATTCTAGTAAATTTATCATTATAGGACTTACACATTTTGAAGATGTTAGCGATGAAACAGTTAAAAAATTTGCGGATGATTATGGTGCTTACTATTTTCTAAGTAATGGCAGCTCTAACGATCGTATTATTGCTCAAATTTTAAAAGATATAGACTATCAAAATATGGAACAACTTCCTTTTAAGGTTGTTTTAAAAAATGGAATTTATCAAAAAATAAGCGATTACTGGAATAATAATGCTCCAACAAATTTTTATCTTGGTAAAATTCCAACAGAACTCATGCAAGAAGATTTAAATAAAATCTACAAAGGAAAATAATGCCAAAAACCCAAACTCTAGAGCAAACAAAACTTAGTGAACCAAAAATGTATAAAGTTATACTCTTAAATGATGATGTAACAACTATGGATTTTGTTATAGAAATTTTGATGAATATTTTTCATCAAAACCTTGAGAAAGCAAGTCAAACAATGTTAGAAATTCATCACAATGGTTCTGGAATTTGTGGCATTTACACCCAAGAAATAGCTCTTTCAAAACAAAAAAAAGTTATAGATGCAGCTAAACTTGCTAATTTTCCGCTACAAGCAAAGGTGGAAGAAGAATGAAATACCAAGAAAATTTACAAAAATATCTTGATAATGCTAAAAATCTAAGCTTAATAAACCACCATGAATTTGTTACCTGTGAGCATGTACTGTTTGCATTACTAAAACTAAGCACTGATTTTAAGGATATATTTGAAGAATTTTCAGATGGAGATCTTGAACTTCTAGAAACTGAATTAAAAAATTACATTTCTCAAAACAATCAAGTTATTAAACAAGAAATAGAACCTACAATATCTGTTGTTTTAGATGAAATCTTACTTTCATCTAAAAATAAAAATAATGAAATTAAAATTATAGATTTTTTAGAAAAGCTCATACAGGATTCAAGAAGTTATTCTAGTTATCTCTTAAAAAAACACAACATAAATCTTAACAAAATTCAAGAACTTCAAAATCATGAAAATATACAAAATTTAAGCAACCACACAAGTGATTTAACACTTTTAGCTCAAAATGGCAAGATTGATCCTTTAATAGGAAGAAAATTTGAACTTGAAAGAATGATGCAAATTCTTTCACGTCGCAAAAAAAATAATCCTATTTTAGTAGGAGAGGCAGGAGTTGGCAAAACGGCCATTGTAGAAGGATTAGCATTGGCTATTGCGGAAAAAAAGGTGCCTAAAAACTTACAAAATGCAAAAATTTTTAGTCTTGATATGGCTAGTATACTTGCGGGAACAAAATACCGTGGAGATTTTGAGAAAAGAATTAAAGAAATTTTAAATGAACTTGAGAAAATACCCAATGCTATTTTATTTATTGATGAAATTCACACTATAGTAGGAGCTGGAAGTACAGGAGAATCTCATGCTGATTTTTCCAATCTTTTAAAACCAGCTCTAAGTAATGGAACTTTAAAATGCATAGGTGCAACAACTTTTATGGAATATAAAAATACTTTTGATAAAAATAAACCCCTAAGTCGCCGTTTTGCTAAAATAAATGTAGATGAACCAAGCCAAGAAGAAAGCTTGCAAATTCTGAAAGGATTAAAAAACAAATATGAAGAATTTCATCATATAAAATTAAACGATGAAATTCTTCAATATGCTGTAATTTGGGGTAAAAAATTTTTTAATGATAAATTTTTACCTGATTGTGCTATAGATCTGGTCGATGAACTTGGTGCTTCTTTTGCTTTAAATCCAAAAGCTAAAAAAAATGCTAATTTAAAAGATTTAGAAAATGTTTTAGCAAAAATGACCCACCATCATAAAATGTTTGAATTTGATCAAAATAAAGCTTTAATGAATTTAAAAACAAATTTAAAAGCAAAAATTTTTGGCCAAGATGAAGTTATAGATAGCCTTGTTTCATCACTTAAGCAAAGTTTCGCAGGATTTAAAAATTCCAATACACCACGCGGAGTGTTTTTGTTTACTGGATCAAGTGGAGTTGGAAAAACAGAACTTTGCAAAGCTTTAGCTGAATTTTTAGGTTTAAATTTAGAACGCTTTGATATGAGTGAATATGCAGAAAAACATGCTATAAGTAAACTAATAGGATCTCCAGCTGGATATATAGGTTTTGAAGAGGGTGGACTTTTAAGCAATGCTATCCGCAAAAATCCTTTCAGTCTTGTTCTTTTTGACGAAATAGAAAAGGCTCATCCTGATTTAAGTAATACCTTTTTACAGATTTTTGACAATGCTGAACTCACCGACAATAGCGGTCTTAAAGTAGATTTTAAAAATACAATCATTATTATGACATCTAATCTAGGACTTAAAGAAAGCAATGAGCTTGGTTTTTTAAGTAAAAATGAAGAAAAAAGTAATCGTGCTATCAAAGACTTTTTTGCTCCAGAATTTATTAATCGCATTGATAAAATTTTACATTTTAATGATTTAAACGATGCTATACTTGTTAAAATTATCGAAAAAGAACTTGATGAAATTTCTAAAAATTTAAATAATATAAAATTATCAGTGGATGATAAAGCTAAAATTTATTTAGCTAAAAAAGCCTATAATAAAGAATTTGGAGTAAGGCTTTTAAAACGCATAATTTCTGAGGAGATAGGAGAAAAAATCAGTGATGAAATTTTATTCGGAAAGCTTAAAAAAGGCGGTATAGCTAAAATCAAACTTGGTAAAAATGGAAAGCTCGAATTTATATTCTAAATTACTCAATGCACCTAAAAATGCTCCTGTATTTTTAAGTCAAAATTTAGAAGCTGATTTTATTGTAAAAGCTTATACTTTTGGTCTATTCCCATGGACAAGTAAACCTGTAACTTGGTGGTGTCCAGATCCTAGATGCATTTTAATTCCAAATCAAATTCACATCCAAAAAAATATGAAAAAATTTATTAATCTCTATCAAATTAAACTTGATTATGATTTTTTAAAATTAATTACATTATGTCGCGATACACGCTCTCAAAGCTGGATAGATGATGAATTTATTACCACTTATTATAAGTTATTTACCCAAGGCTATGCGCATAGCCTTGAACTTTATGAAAATAATGAACTTATAGGTGGAATTTATGGTTTAATTTTAGGCAAGGTTTTCTTTGGTGAAAGCATGGTAAGCATTAAAAAAAACGCATCTAAAGTTGCCATGATTAAACTTTGTGATTTATTAAAACCTTATGATTTTATCATAGATTGTCAAGTTTATAACCAACATTTAGAATTTATGGGTGCTCATAATATTTCTAGGAAAGAATTTTTAAATATTTTAAAAGAAAAATGCAATCAAGAAAGTGGTTTTAAAAATTTTAAAGATTTAATTACTTGAAAAATAAGCGTGAAAATCACGCTTATGACATCGCTTTAGCAACTTCAGCAGAGCTTTCACGAATTTTTTCCATACATTCTCTTGCTTCTTTTGCAAGTTCAACACTCTGATTAACATCCTCTAAACCGCTTTTAATACTCTCAACCACTTGTGATGTAACATTACGAATAGAATTAATCGTAGTGGTAATTTCATTAACTGAATGCCCTGTTCTTTCAGCTAAATTTCTTACTTCATCAGCAACAACAGCAAAACCTCTACCATGTTCACCAGCACGCGCTGCCTCAATAGCAGCATTTAAAGCAAGCAGATTAGTCTGATCAGCAATATCACTAATAGTCTGAATAATAGATTTAATTTCATCTGATTGTTGATTTAATGAAGAAACAAGATTTGAACTTTGAGACATCATATCAGCAATATTCTGAACATTTGAAACAGTGTTTTCAATTACACGATCTCCATCTTGAGTAAGATTATCATTTTTTTCTGCAAGTTCGCTTATGAGACGAAGTTTTTCTTGATCTTTTTTAACTTGTTCGCTTATATCTGTAGCAAATTTAATAACCTTGTAAATTTTTCCATCATCATTTTTAACCGGATTATAACTTGCTTCAAGGTATACTTTTTTATTATTTCTTCCGTATCTTATATATTTACCTGATTGAAATTTGCCCTCTCTTAAATCTTCCCAAAATTGAACATAGTCCTTAGAGTGTCTATAATTAGAATCACAGAACATACTATGATGCTTTCCTTTAATCTCATCAATATTAAAATCCATAGTTCTTAAAAAATTTTCATTAGCCGTAATAATAGTCCCATCAGGTTTAAATTCAATAATAGCCATAGAACGATTAGCAGCAGCAATAGTATTTCTAAGATCAAGCATTTCATAATGTCTTTGAGTTATATCATTGGCAAATTTAATAATTTTATAAACATGACCATTATTATCACTAATTGGAAGATAATTTGCTTCTAAATAAACATCTATCCCTCCCTTAGCTATACGTCTAAAAAGACCACTTCTAGCTTTTCCATCTCTTAAATCTTTCCAAAAATCACTATATGCTGAAGAATTAACAACTTCAGGCAAACAAAACATACTATGATGCTTGCCCTTGATCTCTGAAAGGGAGTATTTCATAGTTGTTAAAAAATTTTGATTTGCCTCTAAAATAACGCCATCGGTGGTAAATTCAATTACTGCCATGGTATTCCCAATAGATCTTAAAATATCTCCTAAACCATTACACTTTTTTTCAAGTTGTTCAATTATTTCAGTATTATTTTTCTTAGCACCAAACATAAAACTCACCTTTTTAATAATAAATTATTTTAAAATTATATCATATTTATATAGTATTATTTACTTAAAATTATATTAATTTATAAGTTAAATATATCCTTTAAACCTACAATAATCATCTTAAACCCCATAGCAGCAATAAACACTTGTGCTATGCGAGAAAAAACATGTAAAATCAATTTTCCAACTATTTTTTCTATAGTAGCCGCAAAATGAAAAAGTACAAACATAAATATAAAAGCTATCATTACTCCGCCAAGAGCAACATCAAGCCCACCATCTTCGGCTATAACGACAATACTAGCTAAAGTTCCAGGTCCAACAAGCATAGGAAATGCCATAGGTATTAAACTCTGTCTTAAAATTTCCTTATCATCCATATCCTGATAAGAACTAAAATCCTTAGTTACAATTTTTGTTGAAAAAAGTAAATTTTTAATAGCCATTACAATAAGAACCAAACCACCAGAAACCCTTAAATCATCTAATGAAACTCTAAAAATATAGTTCATAAATAAAGGTCCTGATAATAAAAATACCAAAACTATAGTAAAAGCTGTATAGACAATAGTTCTAAAAAGTTTTTTCCGAAGCATTAAAGGCAATCCATCACTCATAGCCAAAAATTGAGTTAAATTACCAAAAGGATTTAAGATGGCAAGTAAAGTAATTGCAGCAAAAAATATCAAATAAAGCTCAGAACCCATACTAGAAAACATTATCAATCCTTAGTTTTTACAAATTCCAAAGAAATAGAATTTACACAATGTCTTACATTTTTAGCAGAAAACCCCTCTCCTTCAAAAACATGACCTAAATGTCCATTGCAGTTTGCACACACAATCTCGGTTCTAATCCCATCTTTATCAGGAATTCTTTTAATAGCTCCTCTTATTTCATCATCAAAGCTAGGCCATCCACAACCTGATTTAAATTTATCTTCGGATTTATAAAGCGAAGCTCCACATTGCTTGCATTGATAAATTCCTTTTTCATAAAAATCATTATATTTCCCACTAAAAGGAGCTTCTGTTCCTTTATTTAAAATTACTTTTTTTTCTTCTTCATTTAATTCTTTCATGATCTACCCTTGTAAAATAATTTTTATATTATATAATTAAAATTTCAATTTTAAATGATAAATTTTTATAATTTTCAAGAAAGTTTTAAATGCAAAAAGAATTTTTTCAAGAGCTTCAAAATATTTTATATGAAAAAAATACAAATATAAAATTTCACTCTTTTCAAAATTTTTATGAAGACTTTAAAAGCCACAAATTTATTTTTAATCACGAGAATCAAAGCATTTTCAAAAAAAATACATCACAACAAATTACCTTACTTCATCCTACGCGTATAAGAAGACCTAAATTTGTCAATTCAACTCATGCGCTTGCTAAAATAATTCATTCAGTCACTCATATAGAATTTAATGCAATTAACCTAGCTTTAGATGCTAGTTATCGCTTTAAAAATCTACCTTTGCAATTTTATTACGATTGGCTGGAGGTAGCAGATGAGGAAATTAAACATTTCAAACTTTTAAATTCAGTACTTGAAGAACTTGGTTACAAATATGGAGATTTTCCAGTGCATGATAATTTAGAATCTGCTCTAGAAGCTACAAAAGACTCTTTAAGCTTTAGAATGGGAGTAGTTCATAGAGGTTTAGAAGCTAAAGGGCTTGATGCCAACCCATTTGTTGTTCAAAAACTTGAAAGCTCCAATCACTCCATTAAAAATCTTTTAATGGAATATCTTGAAATTATACTTAATGATGAAATAAAACACGTTAAAAAAGGAGATACTTGGTGGAAATTTTCAAATCAAAACAAGTATGATTTTATCGAGCTTTGCAAAACATTTAAACAATTCTCTCTTGCAGGAAAAAAACTTAACATTCAGGCAAGAATCAAAGCTGGTTTTACTCAAGAAGAATGCGAAGTCATTGAAAAATTTTACTCTTGATTTCTTATCTTAAATTTTGAAACAATAATGGTATATAAAACCCGAATAATTCCATAAAGCACATACAAGCTTGCTAAAATTACTAAACTTTCAAGGGGGTAAAGATATAAAAATGAAAATATTATAATTAAAATAATCAAAACTTTTAAAACGCTAGAACGATTAAAATCAAGCTTTTTAAAGCTGGGATAGCGTATATTACTTACCATTAAAAGCCCTAAAATTGCTTGAAGCACCAAAAAAACTACACCATAAGGCTTTAAAAAATCATAACTGATAAACGCATAAGTCCATATAGCACTCACAACTGCTGCAGTAGGTATAGGAAGACCTATAAAAACAGAAGGTTCATAAGTACCCGTGGTAACATTAAATCTCGCCAAACGAATGGCTCCAAAAACCACAAAAAAAGCCGTAATCAAAGATCCAAGTTTTCCAAAATCATAACCTATAGCCATATAAAAAAGAACCGCTGGAGCAACTCCAAAAGCTACTAGATCGGCTAAAGAATCAAATTCTACTCCAAATTTTGAAGTAGAATTTGTAAGTCTTGCAACACGGCCATCAAGCCCATCGCAAATCAAAGATAAAATAATATAAATCAAAGCTGTATAATAATTTCCATGTATTGAAGCTATAATAGAAATAACCCCTAAAAAAGCTGAAGCAGCTGTAAAAAGATTGGGTAAAATATAAATTAATTGCGGTCTGTTATTCATTATTTTTCCTTACGCAAAATAGCCTAACAATGAACCTGCTTTAATTTCATCATTTAAGCCTATATGAATTCTAGTATCTTTTGGTAAAAGTAAACTTATAGAGCCATTAATTAAAAAACCCATTCTATCTCCTGCTTTTAAATCATGAGAAATATTATCGAGCTTTAATTTTCTATCAAAAGAACCTGCATAGATTCGCAAAGCTATCGTTTTATTCTCTTTAACTTTTGCCAAAATAAAAACTCTTTGATTCATCATTTTTGCAGATTTTAATTCACTGCACAAAAAAAGGCCATGTCGTAAACGAATATCTGTTATAGACATTGCAAAAGGTGTATTAAAATTTCCAGCATCATAAAGAGCATTTTTAATAGTAATTTCAACACATTCACCCAAATCTTTATGATGAATATTTTCTATTTTAGTAACCCTACCATCTATAGGTGCAAAAATAGCTTTTTCATCACTACAAACAAGTTCTCTTTTAGGCACTCTAAAAAGAAAAATACAAATTACAATTAATGCTAATAGTAGGATGGAAAAAGAATAAAAAATCCACACAAAAATAAAAATCAAGCTTAAAATAATAAGACTTAAATATCCATCTTTTGCAATAAAATCTTTCATTCTTCTACTTTAACTTCAGTTTTAACTTCTTCAAGTTCTTGTAAACGACTTGGTAGACTATTTTGATCCTCAAACTCTTTAATAATCTCGCGCACTTTAGTACCTTCAATAGTTTCTTCTTCATAAAGGGCTGCAACCATAGTCTCAATCGCTCCTTTATAAGTATTTAAAGTATCTTTAACATCTTTATAGCGTTCATCTAAGGTTTTCTTTACATAATCATCTAAAGATTCTGCCATCTTTTCAGAATAATCTTTTATGGTTTGTCCACCACTTAAGAAAGTATTTCTTTGTTTTTCAAGCACCATAAGTCCTGCAATTTCACTCATACCATACATAGAAATCATAGCTTTTATGATATCGGTTGCTCTTTCTAAATCATTACTTGCACCCGTTGAAATTTCACCTATAAACACTTCTTCAGCTGCACGACCACCCAAAAGTACATCTACTTCAGCGATAAGTTCATGTTTTTGCATTAAAAATTTATTTTCCTCAGGAGTATTTAAAGTATAACCTAAAGCCGCAAGACCACGCGGAATCACAGAAACCTTACTTACACGTTTTGCACCTTTGGTAGTTTCAGCGATTAAAGCATGACCGCATTCATGATAAGTAACAATTTTCTTTTCTTTTTCATTAATACGACGTGATTTCTTCTCAAGTCCTGCTATAGCTCTTTCAACAGCTTCAACTAAATCATTTTGTTCTACATATTTTTTAGAATCCCTACCTGCTAAAAGTGCCGCTTCATTAATAATATTTGCAAGATCAGCTCCTGCAAGCCCTGCGGTTAAGCGTGCTATGTCTTCTACCTTAACTTTTGGGGAAATTTTGACATCTTTCATGTGCACTTTTAAAATATCACACCTACCTTTAAAATCAGGTTTATCAACTAAAACTTGTCTATCAAACCTTCCTGGTCTTAAAAGCGCTGCATCTAAAACTTCTGGGCGATTTGTTGCTGCTAAAACAATAACTGGGGAACTTTCTGTCCCAAAGCCATCCATTTCAGCCAAAAGCTGATTTAAAGTTTGTTCTCTTTCATCGTTTCCACCCATCATGCCACTTGCTGCACGACTTTTACCAATAGCATCTATTTCATCTATAAAAACAATAGCAGGAGCTTCTTTTTTTGCATTTTCAAACAAATCTCTCACACGAGAAGCACCTACACCCACAAACATTTCTATAAAAGAAGAACCTGAAACACTAAAAAACGGCACATCAGCTTCACCTGCAACTGCTTTTGCAAGCAAAGTTTTTCCTGTACCTGGAGGCCCAACAAGTAAAAGCCCTTTTGGAATTTTAGCTCCCAATTTAATATATCTTTCAGGATACTTTAAAAAATCTACAATTTCTTTTACTTCTTCTTTAGCTTCTTCAACACCAGCTACATCGCTAAATTTTACTTTAGGTTTTTCTGAATTTACAAGCTTCTTAGAACTTCCTATACCCAATATAGAACTTCCCATATTTTTTTGCATACGACTTGCCAAAAACATCCAAATACCAAAGAAAATAAATACTGGCAAAACCCATGAAAAAAGTATATCTGTAAACCAATTTGTTTCAGAATAGGCACCATAAGCGATATTTTTACTATCTAGTAAACTCACAAGCTCAGGATCGTTAACTTTTTTTGCTGTATAAACAGTATTGTGAGAGCTTGAAATTGCTTTGATTGTTGTTTGTCCTATACTAACTTGATTGATTTGTCCACTTTCAATAAGCTTTTTTAACTCAGAATAAGGGACATTTTTATTTACTTCATTACCATTCAATGCCCCACCAAAAGAACCATTGCCATCAAAAAATCCCTTAAAAATAATTATCATTATAATTGCAAAAATCGCAAAAATAAAAATGGGATTTTTGTTAAAAAAATTATTACCCTGCGGATTACCCTTATTATTTGGGGTATTATTATTCATTACTTATCCTTTTTATTATTTTTATATACAAAACTACACCACTCATTGATTTGCATTTCATCAATGAGTTCTAAATCTTGAAATTTTTCTTTAATTCTTGTTGAATATTTATCTAAAATTCCTGACAAAATAAGTATAGCATTATCTTCTAAATGGTTTTTAATATCTTTTTCTAAAATTAAAATCACATCTGCAATGATATTTGCAACAATTAGGTTATATAAACCATTTGCTTTATCTATAGATCCACACCAAGTCTTATGAAAATCGACATCATTTAATCTTGCATTTTCCAAAGAACTATCGATAGCCAACTCATCAGTATCACAAATTTCAACATTACAGCCAAACTTTGCCATGATAATACCTAAAATTCCACTACCGCAACCAAGATCTAAGGCTCTTAATTTACTTTTAGAAAATTTTTGTAAAAATTTTACACAAGAATATGTACTTTCATGATGTCCTGAGCCAAAGGCTAAGGCTGGATTAATCTTTATATTTATATAATTCTTTTTTTCTTCTTGCCAAGTGGTATGGATATAAACATTATCCACTAAAATAGGTTTTATGCCGTTTTTATATTCTTGTATCCAGTCCTTGTTTTCTTTCTCTACAAGACTTAAATTAGAAATAATTTTATGGTTTAAATTGAAAGTAGTTGTAAGTTTTTGAGCAAATATTTCAAGTGCCCATGAAAGCTCTTCTAAACTCTCATGGGATCTAATATAAACACCATTATCTTTCTCTTCTATAGCTTCTATACCTAAATCAAAAGCAAAATCAAGAAATAAATTTTTATACTGCTCTTCTACGATAAAGAACAATTCGTAATATTTTTTTTGCATTTAGAATTTTAAAATCAGCCTTTACTCAGCTGCACCTTCTCCACTTCCTATTCCTAAAACATCTTCAAGCTTTTCTTTTAAAACTTGTGGAGTAAAAGGTTTTACAATATAGTTATTTACGCCAGCTTTTAAAGCAGTAATCACTTCAGCTTTTCCGCCCTCAGTTGTAACCATAATAATAGGCATATCTTCATATTTTTTCTCTGCTCTTACTTTTTTTACCAACTCCAAGCCATTCATTTCTGGCATATTCCAATCTGTAATTAAAACTTTTACATCTTCATTTTTAGTTAATAAATCCCAAGCTTCAACGCCATGCTCGGCTTCTAAAACATCATCGTGTCCAAGTCTTGTTAGGGTATTTTTAATAATCCTTCTCATAGTAGAACTGTCATCAACAACTAACAATTTCACAATTTCGTCCTTTCAAAGTTTTTATAGTTTTATTTTACCCTTTTTAGCCTTATTAATCAAGCTAAAAAATTTTAAAAAATAGCATTATATCATCTTTTATTTAAAATTTTACTCAAATATTATTATTTTTATACTTAACCGTAAATAAATATACACTTAAACCTAAAAGAAGCAAGCTCACTCCACCGATAAGATAAATTGCATAAATCATCTGAGAAAAATCACCAATAGCAAGTTTAAATACCAACATCAAAGCTTCTATAGCTAAAGCAATGATAATAGAACCTAAAAATCTCACCATAGTTTTTTGAATTCCGCCTTCTTCTTTTTTTGTCCTTCCTAATACTTCTTGTTCGATCAAAGTTTTTGCCAAATCAAAAATAGCTAAAGCCAAAGTTATAGCAATGGTACTTTCAAACATATGTTCTATACCTATAGCTTGATTATCAAAAAGACTAAAAAAACCTTTTTGAAATAAAAAACAAGTAATCACAAATAAAACCAGTGCGAAGCAAAAATATACCAAACGACTAAATTGAGTAAAAACAAACTCAAATTTTCCTGCTTGAATAATCTTTAAAATATCTTCAAGCTTGATATCGATACAAACAACAAAAAGCAAGTTATTTTTATCATCGTAAATTGGCATAGAAGCTGTCACGCAAAGCTCATTATTTAAAACCGAAGGATAAGGATCGCTCAAAACACATCGTCTTAATTTTACAGCTCTATAAAAATAAGAACGAGTACTTCTATCCTCACCCTGCCCTATTTCATGAGCCTTATTTAAGGAAATCGCATTTTCTATTTGCATGCCTGAAATATCTAAAATATACAAAGCATCAAAAACAACAACTTCATGAGCTATTTTATCTAAAGCTGTTTTAATCGTTTTAAGGTGAATGTCAGGAAGTTTATTAGGTAAATTTCTTGTTAAAATATAACTCATATAAGCTCTAGCGCGATAGCGATTATCTTCAAATCTTTGTATATCTTTTATATACATTATACACCTTCTTTATTGTGTTTAAATTCAGGCACAATCTTTAATAAAGCTTCTGAAATATCTTCACATATTTGTAAATTTTCTATCTCTTTATTAAGCCAATCAAGATCAACCTTTTCATTCTTTGCTACAAAAATACTCTCATATTGCGTTTTAGCATCATTTTCATCAATCAAAAGCTCTTCATAAAGCTTCTCGCCTTTTCTTAAGCCTGTGATTTTAATTTCTAAATCATTACGATTAGAAAGTAAAAGCATTTTTTTAGCTAAATCTATGATTTTTACAGGCTTACCCATATCCAAAACAAAAAGTTCTCCCCCTTTTGCAATAGCTCCAGCTTGTAAAACAAGTTGCACTGCCTCAGCCACAAGCATAAAATAACGCACTATATCAGGGTGTGTTAAAGTTAAAGGCTCATTATTGGCAATTTGTGCTTTAAATTTCGGTATCACACTACCGCTAGAACCTAAAACATTACCAAAACGCACACAAGCAACTTCAAAATTTTCATCACTCATACTTAAAGTATAAAGCTCGCAAACTCTCTTAGTACAACCCATAATATTTGTTGGTCGCACTGCTTTATCTGTACTTATCATCACAAATTTAGCTACTTTATTTTCTTTAGCACTGTCGCATAAAATTTTAGTTCCTAAAATATTATTAATTACTGCTGAATGTGGATTTTGTTCGCAAAGAGGCACATGTTTATAGGCGGCTGCATGTAAAATAAGCTCAGGTTTATAAGTTTTTAATACCTCATCTAAACTTTGCTTATCTAAAATACTCAGTAAAATAGGAGTAATTTTTTCTTTATATAAATTTAAATCATCATTAATCTTATAAAGATTATACTCACTATGATCAACCATAATAAGATGCTTAGCACCAAATTTAATACATTGCTTACAAAGTTCACTGCCTATAGTTCCACCTGCTCCACTTACCAAAACTACCTTGTCTTTTAAAAAATCCGCCACAGCACTATCGTCTAAATCTTTTGGTTTTCTAGCAAGCAAGTCTTCTATACTGATATCTCTTGCTTCATTTCTTGTAAAAGAAAATATTTTTACATCGCAAATACCATAAACTACAAGTTCTTCAAAAAGTTTTTTAAGCTCTTCTTGTTCAAGTCTTAAAGCAATAATGGCAGTTTTTACCCCTTGTTCTACATAAGATTTTATTTTTTCTTTTTCTTCTACAATAAATTTATCACAATAAGTCCCTATAAGCTCTTTCCTCGCATCAACTACACCCACAGGAAAAAGCCCTAAAGAACCTTCTTTTGCGCCTTTTAACAAATGCAAAGCCTTAGAAGTTGCCCCTACTACAATACAAGGAGTTTCTTCTTCTTTCATTTTAGAAGGTTTAAAATCCACAAGCATTCTTTTGCTAATTCTTAAAGTACCTATAAACATATAAGAAAGAACAAAATCTATCACAATAGCACTTCTTGGAAAAGGATTAAAAAAATCACTAAAAAAATAAAAAATAAGAAAAAAACAAAACTCAGCTAAAAGCAAAGCAATAAAAATTTTTCTTGCTTCATTGAGAGAAAAAAATCTCCAAGCTACTTTATAAATTCTAAAAACAAACAAAAATGAAAGTTTTAAAACAAGCAAAATAATAGCAGAAATCATCATACCATGATAAAAAATACTCGGAATATCTCCACTAAATCTCAAAGAAAAAGCCAGATAAACGCTAAGTAAAATTAAAACAATATCTAAAGTTAAAAAAAATGCTAATCTTTTGCTTTTATAAAAAATCATTTTAAACCTTTATGCTCTTTAAGAACAGTTTTGAAATTTCATAAACATCATCTTTACTCATCGCCGTGCCACTTGGCAAACAAATTCCTTTTTGGAAAAATAACTCACTATTGCCATTAAGATAAGCCTTAGCTCCTTTAAATACTTCTTGAGTGTGCATAGCTTTCCATAATGGTCTTGTTTCTATTTGTTCATTTTTCAAATCTTCTATGAGTTTTGAAATTTTTGGATGCAAAGCGATATTTTTTTGACTGATATTTATATCTTTTTGACAAGCATTAAGTTCATTTTTATCAAAATCAATCAAAGCTGTACTTAACCAGCGATTGCTTCTTGAATTTTCTAATTCATCTAAAAAGCTAAAATGCTCTCCTAAAAATTCTTTATACCACTCATAAATTTCTCTTTTTTTAAGCACTCTTTGTTCTAAAACCTCCATTTGTGCTACACCAATAGCTCCTAAAACATTGCTTAAACGGTAATTATAACCATAATCTAAATGTTCATAATGCAAACAATTTTCCCTTGCTTGAGTGCTATAAAATCTTGCTTTTTCAATCTTTTCTTTATTTTTTCCTATAAGCATACCTCCACCTGAAGTGGTGATGATTTTATTGCCATTATAAGAATAAGCTCCAAATTCTCCAAAAGTTCCTAAAGCTTTATTCTTATAAAAACTTCCTAAAGCTTCGGCAGCATCTTCGATTAAAACAATTTCATTTTCTTTGCAAATTTTAACAATCTCATCCATTTTTGCAGCATTGCCATAAAGATGAGTTAAAATCAATGCTTTTGGTTTTTTTTCACATTCTTTAATGGCGAGTTTTAACAAATCTACATCAATATTATAAGTTTCATCACAATCTATAAATACAGGCTTTGCTTTAAGATAACAAATAGGTGCTACTGAAGCGATAAAAGTAAAAGAAGAAGCTAAAACGATATCATCTTGTTTTACCCCTGCCACCCTTAAAGCTAAATGCAAAGCCGCTGTGGCTGAATTTAAAGCTAAGACATTTTCACTTTTGCTATAATCTTTTACACTTTGCTCAAAGCGATTTACAAATTCACCCAAAGGTGCTATATAATTGCTTTTGAAAACTTCTTCTATGTATTTTAATTCATTACCACCCATATGCGGAGGAGAAAGAAAAAATCTCATGATTTATCCTTTGTATAAAACAAAATTTTTATAAATTGACTCTATTTTACCTAAAAAAATTTACAAAGAATCAAACAAAAATCTTTTTATAATCATTTCATATTTTTCTTTTTGCAGGCACTCCCACAAAAACACCTTTTTTATCTTGACTTTTAACCAAAGTTGCTCCACCACCTAAAATACTATCATCTGCTAAGCTTAAATTAGGCAAAACACAAGAATTAATCCCTAAAAAACAATTTTTACCGATTTTTACATTGCCCGCACATTTAGCCCCTACACTCACATGAGAAAATTCCCCTATCACGCATTCATGTTCAATCACACTTGAAGTATTTAAAATCACGCCTTTTTCTATTTTGGCTTTAGCATTAACTACTACATAAGGCATGATTAAAATTCCTGCACTTTCTTCCACGATTGCGCTAGGACTTATAAGTGCACTTTTATGGATAAGATTGACAATTTTAAAGCCATTTTCTGAAATTTTTTGATAAATCTTTTTTCGAATTTCATTGTTTCCTATGGCTATAAAAAAATCATATTTAGGCAAGGTGCTTTCAAATTTCATTCCTTTAAAATCATCTAAAAAAATACATTCTTTATAGCCCATATTTTTAGCCACATCTTCACAAACAAGCCCATGACCACTAGCACCATAAATATAAATTTTTTCAGTTCTTGCCATTAAATTTCTCTGTTGTAACATGGCCTTCTTTGCTTACCCCGCTTCGTTTTAAAACCTTTAAAGCTGTTAAAAACATGATTTTTAAATCAAGCAAAAAAGAAATATTTTTCACATAATACACATCAAGTTCGAATTTTTTCTGCCAAGAAATAGCATTTCTACCATTTACCTGCGCCCACCCTGTTATACCTGGACGCACTTTATGACGTAATTTTTGCTCTTCATTGTAAAGAGGTAAATACTCAACCAAAAGAGGTCTAGGTCCAACAAAACTCATATCCCCTTTTAAAACATTAAAAAGTTGTAAAAGCTCATCCAAACTTAAGCTTCTAACGATTTTTCCAAAAGCTTTCAAACGCAATTCATCGCTTAATAACTCACCCTTTTCATCTCTTTCATCGCTCATGGTTTTAAATTTATAAATTTTAAAAATTTTTTCATCTAACCCTGGGCGATTTTGGGTAAAAATCACACTTCCTTGAGTGATTTTTAAAAGTAAAGCAGTGATTAAAATCACCGGAGAAAAAAGCACCAAAAGCACTAAAGCTAAAATAAAATCAAAAATTCTTTTAAAAACTTTTTCATACATTCTTAATTACCCTATCATAAAGTTTTAAATAACGCTGTGCGATATTATTTTCATCGTATTGTAAAGCATCTTGGGCGGCATTTTTAGCTAAATTTAATCTTAATTTTTCATCTTCTAATAAAAGTGAAATTTTTTCGCTTAAATCTTTAGCATTTTTTGTTTTTGCCCAAAGTCCATCATAAGCATTAGAAATAGCCTCCACACAACCTTCACAATCACTTACCACTATAGCCTTACCGCAAGCTTTTGCCTCCAAAACACTTACAGGAAAGCCTTCTTTATAGCTTGGTAAAACAAAAATATCACAATTTTGCAAAAGCTCGACTATATCACTTCTAGCACCCAAATAATGCACCACGCCAGAGTTTAAAAACTCCAAACTTGCACAAGAAGGATTTTCATCTCTTCCACCAACTAAAACAAAATTTGCTTTGTCTTTTAGCATAGTAGCACTTTCATAAAATTCTTTTACACCCTTATGCCATAAAGCTCTTGCTATCATAAGCACAATGGGTTTTTTATCTATGTTTAAATTTTTCCAAAAAAGCTCTTTTTTTTCCGATTCTACATAAATAGGAAAAAATTTTTTTAAATTGATCCCTACAGATTTTATCACGCAAATTTTATTTTCTTTAAGTCCTAAATTCCGCATAAACTCAGCATTACTTTCATTGACAAAAATAAACTGGTGTGCAAATTTAAAACTTAATTTATAAAGATTATTAATAACAAAACGCACTAAATTTGCCTTAAAACCTTGATCTATATAAAAAGATCCCAAGCCTTCTACCAAAGCAAAACGATAAGGAATTTTTGCCCATTTTGCTGCTAAAATTCCAAAGGTATTGCTTTTATGTGCTGCACTTTGAATAAAATCAAGATTTAAATTTTTCAAAACCTTAGCAAGATAAAAAAAATTCTTTAAAACCACAAAAGGATTTAAACTAGCTCTTGAAAACTCATAAACAATTACTTTTAAGCCAAGATCTCTAAGTTTTTGCGTGTATTCATCTTGCGGCACTATAACAAAAACTTCGTCTTTTCTATCTTTTAACGCTTTTATAATAGGCATTCTAAAATGATAAATACTCGCTCCTGCATGTGATAAAAATCCTATTCTCATTTTCAACCCTTAAATTTTAAGTTTAAAAACCTTAGCATCTCTAGAATTAATCACCAAGTCAAATAAATTCTTATCATAATTTCCCAAAAAAAACATTTGCACATAAGCACTATTAAACATGGTTTTATCCATTAAAATAAATTGTGCATAAGGAATAGCACTATCCTTTAAATAAAAAATATAAAACTGAGCCTTATCATCAATTGGAGTGATTTTGTATTCACCTTGTTTAATAGAATTAATCTCTACGATACTATTTACAGAAACCACATTATCACCTATTTTAAAACTTCTAAAATCATCGCTTAAAACCACTCCATTGCTAAGATAAATTTCTCCATTTTTAACATCAAGTGGATAAGCTGTGCTAAAGGTAAAAGGTTTATCCAAAACTCCTGTATCTAAATTAATAAAAGAAAAACTAGCCACCGTAGAAAAAATCAAAGACATTCTAGCAGGCATATAAAGATAAATATCACGAGTTTTTGGCGTATCGATTTTAAAATCAGGTTTTGATAATGAAGCTAGAAACAAATCCACATTGCTTTGATTATAATCTTTCATCATGGCTTGTAAAATGTCTGTTTTTAAAATATCATTTTGCGGAGCATAAAAGCTTTTTTCTGTATATTCTACACTAAGTCTTGCCATATTAACTGCAGCTTGTTCATCTTTGCTTAAAACAAAAGAAGGGAAAAAATTATCCTTACCTAAATGCTTTCCACCATCTACTAAAGTTTTCACATCGCTATAATAACGCACAGGATAACCATAATCCCACCAAGTTACCACATAATCTTCTCTATTGGCTATATTTTTTAATTGATTTAATAATGATGCTTCATTTTGAGAAAAAACTGTTGGTGCTTTATAGTTGTAAATATGAATAAATACTGGAGCTAAAGTCAAAATAGTTGCAAAAACAATACAAATATTTGAAGTTAATTGGCTATATTTTTTAACCAATATAGCCTTAAACTCGCTCAATAAAAAACCAAATCCTAAAGCCATTACAGGTACAGAATAAATGGTAAATCTAAGCCCCCCTTTTAAGGCTAAAAACCCAAGCACCAATATAGGTAAAGCCATAATCATACTTTTATGTTTTCTCAAAAGCCATACAAAACCAAACAAAGAAAACAAAAAAACAATTTCACTACCACTAATTCTTCGCATAAATTCGCTAAGATCTACATTTTCAACTTCTTGTATGGTTTGATTGACATTAAAATACATAAAGCCCTGTGTTAAATTCGCACTTTCATCACTTCTAAAAATATAAAATTTAAGCTGATAAAGTATAGGATCAACCCCACCGCTTAAAATCAAAAATATCAAAGTTGCACTACCTAAAATTCCTATAATCATAAAATTTAAGCGTTTTTGCTCTAAGGCGAATAAAGCAAAAAGTATTACTATAATGGCACTTTGATAAAACCATGCTATATTTGAAAGAGTAAGAGAAGACAAAATCACAGCTATATAAAAAATCTTTTCTTTTCTATGAAAAATAAGTGTATAAATTAAAAAAAGTCCAATTAAAGCTACATTTAAAGTATAACTTGAAGGATACCACCAAAGATAAATTCCTATAAATAACGGCAAAGCAATCAATGAAAAAAAGTCTTTTTTTAAAATCATTCTTACCATAAAAAATAAAATAAACATAGGTAAAACAATTACCAGCATATCCGTATCATAATACCCACTCATAGTGCGATTATAATAACTGTTTGCTATACTTGCTAAAAGAGCAGCTACAAAGCCCATTAAAGGACGTTTGTATTCATTAGCTAGTAAAATAATAGGAATCACCACCAAAGAAGATAAAAAAGTACTCATATATAAAATGATACTTTCAAAAGAAAAAGGTGTGACTTTATAAAGCCAATAAGTAAGCGTAGATAAAGAAGATCCATAATAACTCAAATCATTAGGCTGATGAAAACCTGCTATCATATCTCTTGCGCCTTCAGCAAAGGCATAGCCATCGTTTGAAATGATCATTAATTGATTATTGAAAAAATACTCATTAAACTCACTTGCCCACCAAACCCAATAAAACCTGCAAAATACACTAAAAACATAAGCTAATATAATCATTGCAAACAAAACTAAATAAGGGTTTTTTAAATACTCTTTTTTCAACATCTTTTATCCTAATAAATATCTCAAAGCATCGCGTGCAATTTTTACTTTATCAAAGGCCTTAGCCCTAGTTTTAGCCTTATTTTTATACGCTTTTCTTAATTTATCGTCTTCAAGCATAGTTTTTAAACCCTGAAACATGGAGTTTTCATTATCTACTTCTACTAAAAGTCCAAATTCATCATCGCCAAAAAGCTCTCTTGCGCCACTTTTATGATCAGTGCAAACCACCGCACAAGAACAAGCTAAGCTTTCAATTAAAACATTTGAAAAGCCTTCAAATACAGAAGCAAAAGCAAAAAATTCGCATTTAGCCATGTATTTATAAGGATTATTATCAAATCCTAAAAGCAAAACCTTTTCTTCTAAATTTAACTCTTTAATCAAAGCTAAAAGCTCATCTTTAAGCACACCTTCACCTAAAATCACAAGCTTTAAATCTGTTTTCAATCTCGCATAAGCACGAATTAATAAAGCATGATTTTTACCTTTATCAAGTCTGCCTACACTTAAAATAAATTTATCTTTTAAAGCTATGTCTTCAAGGGCTTTTTGCTCTATGTTTTCTAAATCGATGGCATTGTACAAAATTTCACATTTTTTTGGATTTATACTAAAATTTTGCACTAAATCTTCTAAATTTCCCTTAGAATTAGGCAAGATTAAATCAGCTTTTGGGTAAAGCAAAGAAATTAAAAATTTATTTGCCAAAGAATTAAAATTATTTTTCGCATACATCACACTTGGCGTAGTGCATTCATTGATCACAAGGCGAGTTTTATTTCCAAACATTCTTGCCATTAAAGCTATATAATTAGGTCGATTTAAAAAAACAAATTCTGTATCAATGCCTAAATTTCTGCAAAGTTTTTTGTATTTTAAAGCCAAAAAAGGTAATTTTAAAAATTTCAAAATAGGATTTTCACTAGGTTTTGAATATTCTAAAAAATGAATTTGACACTCTGGAATTTCATAAGAAATTTTATCATTCATCAAGATCAAATGCACTTCAAATTTCAAACTTAAAATAGGCAATAAAGTCGCCACAACTCTTTCAGCACCACCACTTCCTAAAGAATAAATAAAAATTCCTAATTTTTGCATAAAGCCACCCGAATTTTCGATAATTTTTCAATCATATTATTTGGAATTATACTTAAAATGAGTAATATCAAAGCAGGAGCGTTGATTTTTATACTCAGGCTTTTAAACAAACATTTATAAAGAGCTTTATAATTTTTTGCAAGTTTTGCATAATAAGCTGCCATTTTATAATAACTCGCACAAGTTTTTTTATAATCTTTATCCTTACTCATTCTAAGTTCATTTTCTAAAATTTTAGCAAGCTCTAAATATCCCAAATACACCCTATAAGCATTTTTACTCGCCCCTAAAGTCACGCTATCTTGCCTAAAAATCCTATAAATCCTAAAAGCCTTATGAATATAAAAACTTTTTTCCTTGTATAAATTTACCCAAAGCGTGGCTTCATTGCCATAAAATTCTTCATTAAAACGCTTGTTTTCAAGTAGAGATTTTTTAAAAACAGAAAAAAACTCTCCGCTAAATTTAGCCATTAAAAAATCTTTTTTAGAAATTTCGCTATCTTTTTCCAAACCCTTGCCGCTAAATTCCTTGCTTAAATTTCCTTCTTTTTCTATCAAACAATTTCCAAAAACATGAGCATAACCCTCATTTGCTTTTTGCATCAAGGTACTTAAAGCCCCAGATAAAAGCTCATCATCATCATCTAAAAAAGTTACAAACTCGCCACTTGCTTGATCTAAGCCATTGTTTTTATTGCCATTTGGGCCTTGTTTGTAATTTTGATTTAAAAAATACTTAATACGATCATCATCTTTTTGTAAATTTTGCACCACACTTTTAGTATCATCGCTAGAATTATCATCGCTTACAATAATTTCTAAATCTTTAAAATCTTGATTTTGTATGCTTTTAATAGCCTTTTCTAACAAAACTTGACGATTAAAAGTTGGTACTATAACAGAAAGTTTAGGCATTTTTAACCTCGACTATAAGCTTAAGCCATTCTTCTTTGATATGAGAAATTTCAAAATCTTTACACCTTTGTTTGGCATTATTTACAAGTTCTTTTCTAAAATTTTCATCATTTAAAACAAGTTCGAGTTTTTTAGCAAGTGCTATTTCATCATCACAACCTACCAAAAGTCCATCATGATTATCTTTGATCAAATCCTTAGCACCATTATAATAAGAACTTGAAATTCTACAAACCTCAAAATACAAACTTTCAATTAAAACCGTTGGCAAACCCTCTACAAAAGAACAAAGGCAAAGCGCTTTTGCTTTTTCATAAAGAGCCTTGACATTTTCAACGCGTCCTAAAAAATCAACTTTTATTCCTAAAGATTTTACCTTGTATTCAAGTTCTTGCCTTAACTCTCCATCTCCTGCTATAACAAATTTATAATTTTCTTGCAAATTTTTATCCAAATGCGCTATAGCTTTTAAAAACATTGCAGGGTTTTTGTTGTAATCTAAACGCCCTATAAAAAGAACCAAATTTTCCTTTTTAAAACTAGAATCAAAAGGAATTTCATCGCTAAAATGACAAGGGTTTAATAAAAGTTTAACCCTTTTTACAAATCTTTCATAATACACCTTATCACTGCTTCCAAGCACACTTAAAGCATCACAAAAAGGATAGCTTACCCTTCTTAAAAAACGCCAAATTTTAGGTTTTAAATACGCCTCACTGCTATGCTCACTTATAATGAGTGGAGTTTTAAGCCCTATTTTCGCAATAATACAAGCAATATTAGTCGTATCCAAAAAAGAAATAAAAACATCAGCCTTGCTTTCTTTTAAAGCCTTTCTTAAAGCAAAAAATTTCTTAAAACGACTTGCGATTTTATGATAAAGCGTGTCAAATCTAAATTGTTCTAAACTTGTAATTTTAACTTCATTTTCAAGCTTATAAAAAGATTCTCCTGCATGAAATTTAATAATACTTACCTCATGCTCTTTGCAAAGCACATTAGCTAAGGTTACTAAAACACGCTCAGCACCTCCTGAATTTAAAGTTGCGATAATAAAGCTTATTTTCATCATTTCTCCTCTTTAAGCTTACCGTGTTCTAAACGATAAACCTTATCACATTGTGTTATCGTAGAAAGGCGATGTGCGATAATAATCATGGTTTTATCTTTAGAAATTTTATAAATTTCATCCATGATTTTTGCTTCACTTTGAGTATCAAGCGCAGAAGTTGCTTCATCAAGCACTAAAATTTCAGGCTCTAGATATAAAGCTCTTGCTATAGCTATGCGTTGTTTTTGTCCCCCGCTTAAATTACTCCCCCCATCACCTACTTTTGTTTGCACTCCTTGAGGTAAATTTTTTATAAAATGCTCTAAATTTGCTTGTTTAATAACCCTGTTAAGTTTTTCTTCATCAACCGCATCTCCAAAAGTAATATTTTTAGCTATGCTGTCATTAAAAAGATAGATATTTTGTGGGATATAGCCTATTTTTTGGCGATAATTTTTTGCATTACTTGCATTTAACTCTTGCTTATCAATTAAAATTTGCCCTTCTTTTGGTTTTAAAAGTCCTATGATAAGATCTACTAAGGTACTTTTTCCGCAACCACTCTCCCCTATAAAAGCGATTTTTTCGCCTTTTTTAATGTTTAAGTTAAGATTTTTAAATAAATGTTTTTTTCCCTCATAACCAAAGCTAAGATTGCAAATTTTAAGCTCTTGATTAAAGCTTAATTTTTCCTCGCCCAAATTTTCTTCTTCTTGTCTTAAATTTTGGTAAATAATATCCAAAGAAGAATGATAATAAAGCAAATCATGATAACTTGTGATAATACGATTTGCGCTTGGCATTAAGCGATAAAGTGCTAAAACAAAAATAGAAATCGTGGATAAAATACCTGAAATATCACTTTCATTTTTCAAAACCAAAAATACCACGATAAAAACAAGTACACAAAAACCTATTCCTTCAAGATAAATTCTAGGCACTGCAGCTACGCTTTCATTGGTAATATTCGCTTTAGAAAAAGCTTCACTTTGTGCTTTAAACAAGCTTAATACTCCATCTTCTTTGGTTTTAAGCTTGATAAATTTGAAATTATTTAAATTTGTATTTAAAATTTCAAAGAAATTTTTCATCGCTTCTTCGCGTCTTACTCCTGCTTTTTTAATGATAGGGCTTAAAATTTTCACTAAAATAAAGGCATTTAACACCATAAAAATACTTAAAAATAAAGTGATTTTATAATTAATCAAAAGCATTAAAGCATAAAGTAAAAGCACTACAAAAATTTCACTCATCAAAAGTAAAAATGATGAAATCATAGTGCTTAGATTATAAACTTCCCCTGTAATGGACTTTAAAATTTCAGATTGATTTTTTTGAGTAAATTTTTCATAATTAATATTTAAAAATTTAGAAAAAACCTTATAAGCAATCGCGTGATAACGCCCTTTAGAAAATCTCGCCAAAAGATGAAAATAATACGCATTTAACAAAGCTCTAAACACATAAAAAACAATAAGCCCCACTCCAAAATAAACAATGATTTCAAAAACAGGGATATTAAGATATTCTTTTAGGCTGATTAAATATTTATTACGATCAAAATAAGAAAAATCACTAGCCAAAGTGATAAAAGGCATTACCAAAGAAATTGCAAAAGTTTCCATAAAAGAAACAAATACTGAAAAAACAAGCAAGAAAAATAAAAAATTTTTATCTTCCTTGCTTAAAATAAAAAAAAGTTTTTTTAACACTGTTTTTCCCAATCAAAAGCAGATTTACAAATAAGCTCTAAATCATCATATTTAGGCTGCCAAGAAGTAAGATTTCTGATTTTACTTGCATCAGAAATCAACACACTAGGATCGCCCGCACGGCGTGGGGCAAGTTCTACTTTAAAATCCGCTCCGCTAACTTTTTTCATCGCTTCAATCACTTCTTTTACACTAAAACCATGTCCATAACCTACATTAAAAACATTACTTTCATTCTCTTTTAAATAATCCAAAGCTGCTAAATGCGCGCTTGAAATATCATCTACATGGATAAAATCTCTTATGCAAGTACCATCTTTTGTATCATAATCATCGCCAAATATGAAAAGTTTTTCACGTTTTCCTGCGGCACATTCAGCTGCAACTTTTATAAGCAAAGTCGCTTTTGGATAGCGTTGTCCTAAAGTATAATCCATACAAGCACCTGCAACATTAAAATATCTTAAAATACAATGCTTAAATTCAGGATTTGCCATACTTGCATCACGCAAAACCTCTTCGCTCATAAGCTTACTGCGACCATAAGGATTAATAGGTGCTAAAGAGCTTGTTTCACTCACAACAGGAGTTTGTGGTTCGCCATAAGTGGCTGCCGTTGAAGAAAATATAAATTTATTCACTCCAGTTTGCAAACAAGTTTCGATGAGATTTGTTGTATTAACAGTGTTGTTCATATAATATTTTAAAGGGTTTTGCATACTTTCAAAAACTTCAATGCTCGCTGCAAAATGCACAATAGCGTCAAATTTTTCTCTCTCAAACAATGCTTTTACGCCTTGAAAATCACTTAAATCTTGTTCGAAAAATTGAAAAGCTCTTATTTTTTGCAAATCTTCTATTGCAATTTTAGAGCCCTTAGAAAGATTATCTAAAACACAAATTTCATGATCTGTTTTTAAAAATTGCCTTAAAGTATGAGAACCTATATAACCTGCGCCACCGCTAATAAGAATTTTCATCATCATTCCTTTTTTTAAAAATGTCAAAAATAAATTTTAATATATTTTCTTAAATACTTAAGATTGAACTTTTGAAATTTCACTCTCGCAAGCTTTTGCGAAAACTTCTGTATAAGAACGATCTGATTTTTTCGCACGCAAAAAATCTCTCATATAAGAAAGAAAATCAACATAATCTTCTTCACTAACATTACCTTTAATAAATTCATATTTTAAAAAAAGCATATAGGTGTTTAAAACATCACTTTCACAATATTTGTGAATTTTTTCAAGTTCATTTTCATAAAAAAGCTTCATTACCTCATCGCCATGCACATCATATTTTCCTGGCAAACCCACCATAGAGCAAAGTGTATCAAGCTTTATTCCACGCCCATTAGATCCTAAGGATTCTAATAAATCACAATGTTTTAATTCTGAAAATCTTGTTTTATAATTATTCCATTTATCGCTTTGAGTATCCAAATAAGTTGCTGCTTTTAAATTGTATTTTAAAGCCCTTAAAACAAGAACAGGCATATCGAAATTTTTACCATTAAAGCTGACTAATTTTGGCTCATAATTTTCTATAAAATTGAAAAAATTCTCAATCATTTCTTTTTCATTTTGCCCATCAATTTTATTTACTTTGATAAATTTTCCAAAATTATCACTTAAAACCGCGCAAATACTGATGATTTTATGATAAGGCAAAGGCAAAAACTCACTCCCACTTTGTTCTTTTTGCCACTGAAGTGCTTTCAAACTTACTTCTAAATCACTTCCTTCAAAACCTAAAGTTTTGCGGATAAGCTCAACATCTGGCACACTCTCACAATCAAAAACACAAATATAACCTTCATTTTTTGCCATTTTTAACCTTTTTTTAAATAATTTCGCTAAAATCATAGCAAAAATTTTAAAATATTAGGCTTTTAATGAAAATAGCAATTGTTCGTTTGTCAGCACTTGGCGATATTATCCAAAGTGCCGTGGTTTTGCAATTTATCAAAAATTTTAAAAAAGATATAGAAATTCATTGGTTTGTAGATGAAAAATTTGAAGGCATACTTAAAAACCATCCTTTAATAGACAAACTCTATGCTCTACCCTTAAAAGACAAAAAAATTTTAAAAAGCCTAAAAATTCTTCTTAAAGCAAGAAAAAACAACTATAATGCAGTAATAGATCTACAAGGGCTTATAAAATCTGCTATTGTAAGTCGAATTTTAAGTAGAAATAATTTTGGTTTTGATAAAAATAGCCTTAAAGAAAGTTTTGCTCATAATTTCTATAACCAAAAACTTGAGTTAGATTACAATGAAAATGTATTTGTAAGATACTTAAGTCTTACCTCCTTTATGTTAAATACTGATTTTAATGTCAAAAATTTAGCCTTTAAACAAGATATTTTTAGCGTAGATGAAAATTTAAAACAACTCTTAAATAATAAACTCAAACTCGATAAAAACGAAAAAAACATACTCATACATGTAGGTTCAAGCGTAGAAAATAAAATCTATCCTAAAACCAAACTTGCTATACTTTGCAAACTTTTAATCAATGAATTTCAACAAGCAAAAATTTGGCTCGCTTGGGGAAATGTAAAAGAATATGAATTTGCTAAAGAGGTTTTAAATCTTAGTGGTATTGATGAAACACATATAGAATTAGCGCCAAAATTCAGTCTTGAAGAGCTAATGGCTTTTACAAAAATGATGAATTTAACCATAGGAAATGATAGCGGTCCAACACATTTAGCTTTTGCTTTAAACAAAGCATCTATTACGATTTTTGGAGCAACACCAAGCTACCGCAATGCTTTTCAAACTCATATCAATAAAATCATTGACGCAGGTAAAAAAATCCAAAATGCCAAGCATATCGATAAAAGTGATTTTTGTATCACGCGCATAGAAGAAGAAGATATCTTCAAACTTGCCAAAGGCTTACTTAATGAAAAATAGCGATAGAATATATCTTAGTCTTTATTATATTTTGAAATTTTTTGTTACTTTTATGCCTGAGTGCATCTTGCATTTTTTAGCTTTGATTGTAGCAAGAATCACTTTTTATCTTAATAAAAAACATCGCAAGATCATCGATACAAATTTGCAAATCTGCTTCCCTCAATACACTCAAAAAGAACGCTATAAACTATCTTTGAAAATTTATGAAAATTTTGCTCAATTTGGAATTGATTGTTTGCAAAATCAAAACACCACCAAAGAAAAAATTCTCAATAAGGTAAATTTTATCAATGAAAATTTACTTATAGACGCTCTAGCTTTAAAGCGTCCTATTATCTTCACAACTGCACACTATGGAAACTGGGAAATTTTAAGCCTTGCTTATGCAGCTAAATATGGTGCGATTTCCATAGTAGGAAAAAAGTTAAAAAGCGAAGTTATGTATGAAATTTTAAGCCAAAGTCGTACTCAATTTGACATAGAGCTTATCGACAAAAAAGGCGGTATAAGACAAATGCTAAGTGCCCTAAAAAAGGGGCGAACTTTAGGAATTTTAACCGATCAAGACTGCGCAGAAAAAGAAAGTGTAAGATTAAAATTTTTTAACAAAGAAGTGAATTATCAAATGGGAGCAAGCCTTATCGCACAAAGAAGCAATGCTTTGATCATCCCTGTTTATGCCTATAAAGAAGATGGTAAATTTTGCATAGAGTTTTTTAAAGCAAAAGATTCTCAAAATGCAAGCTTAGAAGAACTGACACTTTATCAAGCACAAAGTTGCGAAGAAATGATTAAAAAAAGACCTTGGGAATACTTTTTTTTCCATAGACGCTTTGCAAGTTATAATAAGGAAATTTACAAGGATGCAAAATGAATCTAAAGCAAATAAGCGTTATTATCATCGTAAAAAATGCAGAGCAAACCTTGCTTGAGTGTTTAAATTCTTTAAAAGATTTTGATGAAATTATTTTACTTAACAATGAAAGTAGCGATAATACCCTAAAAATAGCTAATGAATTTAAAAAAAATTTTGCTAATTTGCACATTTATTACAGTGCTTTTATAGGCTTTGGAGCTTTAAAAAACCTTGCTTTAAGTTATGCAAAAAATGATTGGATTTTAAGCATTGATGCTGATGAAGTGCTTGAAAATGAGTGCATTAAAGAGCTTAAAAATTTAGAACTTCAAGAAGATAATATCATCGCACTTAGTCGTAAAAATCTCTATAAAGGCGAATGGATAAAGGCATGTGGTTGGTGGCCTGATTATGTTTTAAGGATTTTTAATAAAAATTTTACTCATTTTAATGATAATTTAGTGCATGAAAGCCTTGTTTTACCAAGTAATGTTAAAAAAATTCATCTTAAAAATGGATTAAGGCATTATGCTTTTAGAGATATTTCTCACTTAATCAATAAAATGCAGTACTACTCAAACCTTTGGGCAAAACAAAATATACACAAAAAAAGTGGTGTTTTAAAAGCAAATTTAAGAGCTTTTTGGACTTTTTTTAGAAATTATTTTTTAAAAAATGGCTTTTTGTATGGTTATGAAGGCTTTACGATCAGCGTTTGCAATGCCTTAGGGACTTTTTTTAAATATATGAAATTATATGAACTTCAAAAGCAAAAGCCAAAAACTTGTGCTTTAATAATAACAACCTATAATCAAAAAGAACGCCTTAAATTAGTGCTTGATAGTGTTAAAAATCTAACCTTTTTACCCAATGAAGTTTTAATCGCAGATGATGGTAGCAAAGAAGATACAGCAAGGCTTATTGAAGAATATCAAAAAGATTTTCCTTGCTCTTTAAAACACATTTGGCAAGAAGATGAAGGATTTAGACTTAGTAAAAGTCGCAACAAAACTATAAAAAACGCTGATAGTGAATATATAATAGTTATTGATGGTGATATGATTTTGGAAAAAGATTTCATAAAAGAACATTTAGAATTTGCACAAAGAAGACTTTTTTTACAAGCCTCAAGAGTAATTTTAAATGAAAAAGAAAGCGAAGAAATTTTAAACAAAGATGATTATCGCATAGCTTTTAATAAAAAAGATTTTAAAAGTTCTAAAAATTCTTTTTTAGCTAAAATACTTTACAATCTTTCAAAAAAAGATGAAAAAATCTTTAAAAAAAACACTCTTATTAAAGGTATTAGAGGTTGCAATATGAGTTTTTTTAAGACTGATTTTGACGAACTTGATGGTTTTAATGAAAATTTTATTGGTTGGGGTAGAGAAGATAGTGAATTTGTGGCTAGATTTTTATTTAATAAAGGCATTTTTAGACGCTTAAAATTTAAAGCTATTGCTTATCATATTTATCACAAAGAAAATAGCAAAAAAATGCTCGAAAACAATCATCAAATTTATTTAGATACCATCAAAAATAAAAAGATTTCTTGGAAAAATTAAGTTTTAAAAATAGCATTTTACATTTATAAATTTTTTTTAATAATTTATATTTAAAATAATTTATTTCTTTATTTTTAAATAAAAATTTTAAAATATCAATTTGTAAATAGATCAAGGCATATGACTTTAAATTTTCTTTAAGAATTTTATTTTCTTTTATATATTTTAAAATATAAAAATAATCATCTAAACAATCCTGAATTTTCTCTTTATTTTTTCGTCGCTTAGTAATCGAAAAAGAATTATCTACATAATTATACAAATACAAATCAACTTGCAAATATTCATCATCATTTAAATTATTTATCAAGAAAAAAAACGCAAGCATATCTTCAGCTACAAGGAGTTTTTTATCTATTGCAAAAAGCTCTTTTAGTGAATCCAAATAAAAATCCTTTTTTACAAACAGAGTACAGATATTCCAATAAATTCCTTTAAATTCTTCTAAATTTTTAAGTGTATCCTTAAATACTGATTTTAATTTAACGCCATTACTAATCTGGGTAAAAGAAAATTGACATATTTTATAAGTATGTATTAAGAGTATTAATTTTTCGCAAGCATCAAGCTCTAAATAATCATCAGGATCTAAAAATATCAAATACTCACCATTTGAATGATTAACACCGTTATTTCTTGCTGCAAAACTACCTAAGTTTTTTTCATTGTGAATTATTTTTATTCTTTCATCTTTTTTAGCATATTCTTTAGCTATATTTATACTTTTATCACTCCCACAATCATCCACTATAATTATTTCTATATCTTTAAAACTTTGATTAACACAGCTTTCTATTGCTCTTGCTATATACTTTTCTACATTAAAAGTTGGCATAATTATTGAAATTTTAGGCATTTTTTTTCCTCAAAATTTGTTTTGGGTGGCGAAAATATAATCTTGACATAAATTTAAATCTAAAAAGTTTTAAATTGATACCCAATAAAGTAAATAAATCCTTTATATTGAGATAATTTAAGGGATAGTATTGCTCAAGATAATAATGAATATAGTGTAAAAATATTTTATTTTGGAGTTTTTTATCTAAAATGCTACTTTCTTTACAAAAAAGCAAAATATTAACCCCAATTACACACATACAATAAGCCTTAAAATAAGCTCTAAGCTTAGAATAATCATCAAAATAATGTCTTAAAGGCTCTAAATAAAAAGGTATGTTTTGTGGTATTATCTTTTCTTTTTCACTTTTTATTATAGAATTAACTCGAATTCTATAAATTAATAATTCTTCTTTAACACAAGTTATTTTTTTAGCACTTAAAAATAATATAGTTCCAAAATCATGATCTTCGTGATAAATCCCATAAGTAAAACGAAGCTTATAAATATTTAACAACTTTGCTCTAAAAGCTCCTTGCCAAGCAAAATAAAACTCACAAATATTATTTTTTTTAAAAAAATCAATCCCACTGATATTTTTAGTGTATTTACAATTTAAATAAATATCGCACTCTGCTTTTTGTCTAAAAACTTGCTCTTCTTCAAGAAATTCTTTAATATTATGTGTGCAAATATCTATATCATTTTTACTCATCTCATTTACGCATTTTTCAATGCAATCAAGCTCTAAATAATCATCAGAATCTAAAAAATGAATAATATTATCAGGTAAATCTTGAATGATAAAATCATTAATGTTTTTTAATTTCGTTTGGATTATATTTTTACTAAGTTTTGTGAAGTTTTTATTTGTATCTTCTTTTATAAGCTCTTTTGTGCTATTTTTAAAAGTATTTGATTTTTCATAACTAATAATATTTTCTTCATTTTCAAAAAAATCTCTTAATTTAGTGCCTTTTATAAACTCTAAACCAGCATTTCTAGCTGAACTTAAGCCACCATTTTCTTTTACTACAATAAAAATTCTTTCATCTTTTTTGGCATATTCTTTAGCTATATTTAAGCTATTATCAGTACTACCATCATCTACTAAAATAATATCTAGATCTTTATAAGTTTGATTTATAATACTTTTTAAACATTCATCTAAATATTTTTCTACATTATAAATTGGAACAATAATACTTATCAAGGGATTATTCATTATAGATAGCCTTGCATTTTTTCTTCATTTTCTTTAAAACATATATATTATTTTTTATATATTTAAAATTATTTTTTTTAAATAAATTAAAAAACATTTTTCCAATTTCAATAACATAATATTCCTTGCAATCGTTAGGAATATTAATTTTATTTAATTTATTAAAACATTTTTTTAATAGCAAGATACGAAATATACTAATTATAGTTTTAAAAAAATTAAATGTATTACTTGTATTATATATTAATAATATACCTATTTTATAATAAATATTATTTTGTATATCATTACTATATAAATAATAATATGTTTTAAATTTATCTAAATTAAAATTCTCAAATTCATTGTTTAAATCATTTTTTTTATCTTGTATAAAATTAATATAAAAATACGATGCTTTGCTTAAATCATTCATATAATTATATATCAAAGCATACATTCTAAATAAATAATGAAATGAATAAATATTAAAATCTATAGGATGTATAATTAAATCATTTTTCCATGCTTTAATACATTCTATAAAAAAATTATCTTTATAGCATTCTTTTGCCAAATTATCTGCTTTATAATATTTTTTTTCTAAAACTAACAATTTTATTAAAAATAATTTTAATAAAACATTGTTATTATCATAAAATATTGCCTTGTTTAAAATATCAATCAAATATTTATTATCTTTATTCAACTCATAAGATAGCTTAAATAAACAAAATAAAGAATAAGCTAATTGCAAATTATCAGATTTAATTTTATTTAAATTTTTCTCAATAATATGACATATGTCTTCATAAGAAAAATATTTAAGCCATAAATTTGGTTCTTTTTTATTTTTTATCATGCTAGCTAATCTTGCAAAACCAGAATAAGAATAAATTTCCATACATTGAGACATGAATATAATTTCAAATATAGCTAATTCTGTTTGATTACTTATATATTCTGGTATGAAATTTTTACATGATTTAATATTTATATTTTCATTTTTAAAATAATCTATAATATTATTTATATCTTTTTCATCTTCTCCAAATAATAATATATTTTTATCTTTGTTTTTGTTTACTAATTCTAACAATATTTCATTTGGCATTGATTTATCTAAGTATTGATAATGAAAAAATCTATACTCACTATAAATCATATCACCCCTTCTAAGATGAATCGCTATAGTCCTATTTGTAAAATTACTATTAAAAATATATTTAGAATTATTTATTATCTTATTTATATT
This sequence comes from Campylobacter sp. BCW_6460, assembly GCF_001762705.1. Lineage (NCBI taxonomy): Bacteria > Pseudomonadati > Campylobacterota > Epsilonproteobacteria > Campylobacterales > Campylobacteraceae > Campylobacter > Campylobacter sp. BCW_6460. Next base: position 224,816 of record NZ_MJXI01000002.1, read on the forward strand.
ATCTGAAAATTGTATTTTTTTAAACAATTTATCACATTCGTTATAAAATATTTTATTATTAATAAAATGATAGTGATTAACATAAAAACCACAATAATAATCAAATGGTTGTCTTATTAATTCTGAAAACTTATTTATTTGATCTAAAGAAGACATATTACAATTGTATAAAACATCAGGCTGAGATGTAAAAGAATATCTATCAATAAAATTGGATGAAAACATATATTCTTCACTTTCTATATTCAAAAAATCGTCATTTAATTTATCCCAATAAAAACCAAACCCAGATTTTGTATATTTCGCTAAATATATAGCATTCATCATTGTTATTATTCTATCGCCAAATCCACCATTTAAAGCTGCTAAAAAATATCTTGTATGCTTTTGTATGTATATTTTAATAGTAAATTTTGATTTGGTGGTAATTTTTAATAATTTAACAACAAGTCTTTGATTCAAATACAAAATAATATGTTTTTTATTTCTATAACAAATATGCTCTTCCTCTAATTCTGATAATTTTTTATTTGTCAGATAATCCATATAATAAAATCGAAAATCATTAAGATTATTAGTCCTTATAGATAAGATTATATGATTTATAGCAGGAAGTTTTATATTATAAGAAATGCCATCGAAGGTCAACATGTCATTTTTTCTTTTAAAAGCTAATTTAAAATTGCATCTTTTATAAATCATAAATCACTCCACAATAATGATAATTATTTTGTTTTTTTAAAGTAAATTATATAAAAAAATGATAAAATCAAAATTATACTATTTTTCATTTGCTTGGATTAAGAATATGGAACTAAAAAAAATATTTATTAATTTAATACCAATAAAATATATAAAAAAACAACAAAGATATAAATTAAACAATAAGTCCGCCTTGCACAAAATTGATTCTAAATTACCTACAAACATTTTAAAGGAATTAAAAATATATGAGAACAAATATTTTTATAAAATAAATAAAACCATCGAAAGAAATAAGCATAAAGGATATTTTGATTTTGATCCTAGATCAAAAGATAAAAACTCTCCCTTAAACCCTTGGGCTTTTATAAGAGTAAAAAATGAAGCCATTACTTTAAGAGCTTCTCTTGAAAGTATATTACCTGCCATACAAAGAGGTGTTATAGGTTACAATGATTGCGATGATGGAAGTGAAGAAATAATCTTAGAATTTTGCAAGCAATACCCTTCTTTCATAGCTAAAAAATATCCTCATGAAGTTCAGATAGAAAATCCCCAAAGTGAAGCAAATAAGCTTTATACTTATTATAATTGGGTAGCTTCTTTTATACCTCAGAATGAATGGCTTATAAAGATTGATGTTGATCATATTTATGATGCTAAAAAACTTTATAAAAGTTTTTATATACCTAAAAAAGAAAATGATGTAGTTAGCATAGCAAGATTAAATATAGCCATTTATGAAAATGAAGTTTATATAGTGCCTAACTATTACATAGATGTAATTGATCACTGGCTTATAAAAAACACGCAACTAAAATGGGATGAAATTCTTATTTTAGGAGATAGTTTTAATTGGAAAGAAATTTCACAAAAAGAAAAACACAAATACACAAATCTATCTTCTTATGAAGTATTAAAACTTCATAAACATACAATATATCATACAGAATTAACCAACTATCACTTTCCTTTTGTAAAAAAACATAGAAATTTGCAAAAAAAAGATGATTGGATAAAATTAGAAGATTTTATAAACCAATCCCCAACACTCATTGATTTGCAAATAGATTTAGAAATGCTAGATAAACAAAAAATACTTTCCATATATAATGGCTTTAATTTTTAAAAATCTTTTTTGGATGTCTTAGATAAAATTTGATATTTTTAACTATTTTTTTTACAAAATTAATTTCATGATAATATATATCCTTCGGTGTAATTTGATAAGAAATTTCTAAAATTAACTCAGAAATTTGATATTTTTCTAACAAAAGTGCATAAATTCCTTCTTTATAAAAGTGATTTTTATTCATTTCATTAACCCTCCACATTTCAGAAAACAAATGCAAACAAGGTCTATTTTCATCAAAAGTTTTTTTCTTATCTATAAAATCTCTAGCATTTTTCCATGGAATTTGACAAGTATCCTTATAATCTAAGGCATATCTTTCTAAATCATATTCTTTAACCCATTTAGCCAAAAACCAAGGTCCTATGACTCCCCAAGAAATAGTTTTTTTATTATTTATAATCTTTTTTGCTTCTTCTATAAGTAATCTTCCAAATTCACTTTGTTTTGGAAATTTAAGTAATGAAGTTGTAATTCTAGCTTTGTTAGGATCATCATCAATTTCCTTGGAAAAAATATATTCTTTTTCATAATAATCATAAGGGCTTAAACACACCATATCTAAATCTACCCATACCCCCCCCCTGAGATAAAGTAGATTAAATCTAAAAAAATCCGAAAAAGCAGCTACTCCAGCTCCTTTATCATCGCTAAAATACTCACTAAAAGGCACAATCTCATTTGCATCTTTAAGTATAAAATTATTAAACAACTCTTGGAATTTTAAAAAGATTTTATCCTCTAAATTATAAGTATACAGATGGAATTTATATCCATTATCAAGCCAAGATTTAATCGTAAGAATTTCCATCAAACCTATGCCCTTATAGCCTTTAGGGGTATACCAAAAACTTGAAATTTCAGTCATTACTACTAGCCTTCTAGTGTTAAAAAATACGAAAATTTAATTATATAAAATTTAATCTTAAATTCTATTTTTTAAATCCAACTCTTCTTTCTTTAAAACCTCAAGTAATTTTTGATGAAAGGTGTCATTTTCAAAGTCTAAAGAAAGCTTTTTTATTAGCTCATTGCTTTTCTTTTTATCTTGATAATTTTGATTTAAAATTTCTTTATTTTTGTTTTCATATCTTCCATTTGGATTAAATTCATAATGATAAATGCAAGTTTTAAAAACAGATATTTTCTCACAAAACATAAAATAAACATAACAAAAAAGCACATCTTCACCGTAACTCAAACGCTCATCGATTTTAACTTTTTCAAAAATTTTTAAGATCATATCTTTTCTAAAACACTTCGCCCAAACCGACCAGCAAAAATGCCTTTGTTTACTTAAAAAATCTAAAAATTCCTTTTGATTAAAAACTTCATCTTGTTTAAAACGATAAAATTGTTTGGTTTTTACCCTATGTACAAAGGCATCAAAACAAAGCAAATCAAAACCTTTTTTCATCTCTTTAAACGCTGTTTCACAAGCATCGAGTGTTAAAAAATCATCACTATCTAAAAACATTATAAAATCAGAACTAGAATGCAAAACTCCCAAATTTCTACTTGCAAAAGTGCCTAAATTTTCTTCATTTTGAAAGATTTTTATCCTTGGATCTTTTTTAGCAAATTCTAAAACCATATTTAAACTATTATCTTTACTTTTATCATCAATAATCAAAATTTCAATATCTTTTAAAGTCTGATTTATACAACTTTGTAAAGCCCTTGAAATAAAATCGCAAGAATTAAAAAGCGGGATTATGATAGAAAGTTGTGACATATTTTTCCTAAATTTTGTTAAAATAATAAAAACAATTCTATCAAAGTTTAGGAAATTTATGAAAATTTTTTTACACCTTCCCACTTGGCTAGGCGATGCGGTGATGGCTTCACCTGCTTTATACGTTATAAAAGAGCATTTTAAAAATGCCCAATTTATCCTTTATGGCTCTTTGGTTTCCACAGCACTTTTTAAAGAATTTCCTAATTCTAAAATCATCATAGAAAATAAACAATCCCGCTATAAACAAGCCCTATCTTTACGCAAAGAACTTGGTAAAATCGATTTTAGTTTTGCTTTTAGATCTGCGTTTTCTTCTAAGATTATCTTGCATATTCTTAAAACAAAACAAAGATATTTTTTTGACAAAAACAAGCACAAAGAAGAACATCAAGTTTTAAAATACCTTTATTTTATAGAAAATTCACTTGGCATAAAAGCTCATTTTAAAGACTTAAAGCTTCCCTTTAAGCTAAAATTTCAAAACCCTCTTATCTTAAAAAATGGTAAAAAAATTCTAGGACTCAACCCTGGTGCAAGCTTTGGAAGTGCAAAAAGATGGGATGCAAGTTATTTCGCTAAAGTAGCTTTAAATTTCAGCCAAAGTCATGAAATTTTAATCTTTGGTGCAGGAAAAGCCGAACAAGAACTTTGTAATGAAATTTATCAAATTTTAAAAGAACAAAACATAAAAGTAAAAAATCTTTGCAATAAAACCACCATCAAAACCCTTTGTCAAAATATCGCTTTTTGCGATCTTTTTATCACAAATGATAGTGGTCCTATGCACCTAAGTGCGGTTTATAAGGTAAAAACCGTAGCTATTTTTGGCCCCACAAAATTTACACAAACTTCACCTTGGCAAAATGAAAACGCAAAATTAGTGCATTTAGATCTAGCTTGTATGCCTTGTATGCAAAAAACCTGTCCTTTAAAACACCACAAATGCATGAAAGATTTAAAGCCTGAAGTGATTTTAAAAGCAATTCAAAATTTAATTAATATCTAATTTTTTCTTAATGTAAAAAGCACAAGATAGTTTTAAAATATTTCTATAAAGTCTAAAAATTTCTCTAATAATTTTTCTGTAAAATTTATTTCTTATAAACCAACGTCCATTTTGAGAAATTATACTTTCTATTCTGCAATCATGTTTTAATAATAAAGGTTTTTTAACTATATTTAACACATTATGTTTATAAAACATATCCATATAATCATCTACAGCATAGATCCAATTTTTAGCATATTTAAGAAATTTCTTTGCAGCACTTACTTGCAGTACATAACCTTGAGTTCCAGCAAGTTTTTCAAAACTTAAATAATATCCACCCTCACTCAAAAAATACAATCTTTTATCAAATAAATAACAAAGTCTTATATATTCATATTTGCTCTTTAATAGCTCATCTATATATTCTGCCCCATGATTTAAAAATTCATCACTAAATTCCACATCATCTTCTAGGATGATTATAGGCTCATCAAGCTTCACACATTCTTGCCAAAGTTTATAATGACTAGCAAAACAAGCTTTTTCTCCATCAGAAAGCTCTCTACCTAATACCCAAGAAGCCCACCAAGGAAAATGATCTTTAAATTCCAAATGTTCTTTATTTTTAGCATCGATAGCTTTAAAGAAAATAAATTCTAATTTATTTTTTAAACTAGGATTTTTTTCAAAAAGCTTTTGAATTTGTTTTTGCATATGCTCTTTTCTATCCAAAGAACGCTCTAAATTGATGATAAAAACTTTCATTAAAAACTCTCATCTATGATCTGACAAAGTGTGTGTATGATCAAAATATGCATTTCTTGAATTCTAGCCGTATCATCGCTTGGTATAACAAGATTATGATCGCAAAGCTTATTCATCGTTCCACCACCTTTTCCGCTAAGCCCTAAACAAAGCATATTAAGTTCTTTTGCTTTTTTAAAAGCTTCTAAAACATTAGGGCTTTTTCCGCTCGTTGAAATACCGATTAAAATATCATTTTCATTTCCTAAAGCTTCCACTTGTCTTGAAAAAACAAACTCAAAACCATAGTCATTTCCTATAGCACTAAGTGCTGAAGTATCGGTTGTAAGTGCTATGCCTGCTAAAGCTTTGCGTTCTTTTTTATAACGCCCACTAAGTTCAGCTGCAAAATGCTGGGCATCAGCTGCACTCCCACCATTTCCGCAAATCAAAATCTTGCCACCTTTTTTAAGACACTCGCACAAAAGCTCTCCTACTTTAGCGATTTGTCCTTTTAAAATTTCACTTTCTTGAGCGATTTTTTGATGTTCTTGCCATTCTTTTTCCACTAAATTTATCATTTTTTATCCTTAATCTTTTCTATGATCTTGCTCGTACTAAATCCTTCTTCAAAGTCGATTAATTCAACTCTTGAAACGATATCCGCACCCACAACAAGCTTATCTTTATAATCAGCTCCTTTAACCAAAATATC